>CALQSQ010000164.1 GCA_943333275.1 Akkermansia muciniphila | reverse complement strand
GCGCATGCGACGGCGGGTAAAGGGATTTCAATTCACCCTGACGCATGGCCGGCAGCAGGAGATCGAGGCCATGCTGAGCGCGCAGGAAATTGATCTGGGACTGAGCACCCTGACCGAGAAGACCGCAGTAAATCTTGAGTCACATGAGTTACTGCAATTGCCCATGGTCCTCTTGGTTCCCAAACAAAGCGGGATCACAAAGGTTGAACAAATTTTCCAACAGGACCGCATCAATCTCCCGCTCGTGACACTCGACGCCAATGATGTGCTCTCGCGGGCCTTTCAAGCGACCCTTCGCCAGCGTGGAGTGGAATGGTTGGAAAGTCTGGAGGTGGGCAGTCTGGACCTGGTGGTGCGCTACGTGACGGAGGGATTTGGGGCAGGCCTCACCTTGAAGCATCCCCGCGTCGAACTCCCAGCTGCACTGCAGGCGCTGGAATTAAAGGGGTTTCCGCCGCTAAGTTTCGGCATCCTTTGGACCGGACGCCTCTCACCTCTGGGTCAAATTTTCCTGGACGAGGCCAGGGCGCTTGTGGCTGAATTCTCTCCGGGAGCGTAACAAGCGCATGATACGTTTTTCCGCACTTTTGCTCCTGCTCCTCCATCCGTCCTGGGCTGAGCCTCCGACCGTGGATACAAGCACGTTGACCGGAAAAATCGTGTGCGGCTACCAAGGCTGGTTCCGATGTGAAGGCGATGGCTCGGACAACGGCTGGCACCATTATGGGGGACGCGACGGATTCAGCCCCGGGAATGCCGGCATTGAAATGTGGCCGGATGTCCGGGAGATTCCAGCGAAGGACCGCATCGCCACGTCCTTCAAATTCGCGGACGGCACTCCGGCGGAGGTTTTCAGTTCGGTGAAGGCGTCGGTTGTGGACCTGCATTTCAAGTGGATGCAGGAATACGGCATCGATGGAGCCATGGTGCAGCGGTTTGCAACCAGCACTCGCGACGCCCGTTACCGCGAGCCGATGAATCAGGTTCTGGACAATTGCCGGACCGCCGCCAAAGCCCATGGCCGCGGATGGGCGCTGATGTATGATCTCTCCGGAATGAAAGCCGGACAGATGGAGACGGTCATCGATGATTGGAAAAATCTGATCAGGGATGGACGGGTGCCCCACGGGAAAATGGATCGCAGTTATTTCCAGCATCATGGCCGGCCGCTGGTCGCGCTGTGGGGGTTGGGATTCCATGATCGCGATCCCATGCTCGATGATTGGGAAAGGCTGATCGAGTTTCTCCAGCACAATCCCGAATTCGGCGGCTGCTCCATCATGCTCGGGGTTCCCTATCATTGGCGCACTGGAAGGCAGGATGCCATTTCCGATCCAAAATTGCAACAGATCATCGCCACGGCGGACATCGTCAGCCCGTGGGCAGTCGGCCGGATTGGCACGCCGCAGGATGCGGCTCAGCGCGTCGAATCCACGCTGAAGCCGGACCTCGCCCGCTGCGCGGAAATGAAGAACGATTATCTGCCGGTGATCTTTCCGGGATTCAGCTGGCAGAATCTAAAGCAGAGTCGCGGCGAGTCTGCGAAATTCAATGCCATCCCCCGGCTGGGCGGCAAATTCCTCTGGAACCAGGCGCTGGCGGCCAGGCGGGCGGGAGCGACGATGCTCTATGTCGCGATGTTCGACGAGATGGACGAGGGCACCGCCATTTTCAAAACCAACCAGCAGCCCCCCGTGGGCGAAAACTCATTTCTCGCGGAACCAGATCTGCCCAGCGATCACTACCTGTGGCTGACGGGCCGGATCGGACAAATGCTCCGCGGCGAACTTCCCGCCATTGAGGAAATGCCCGTGCGTCAGAATCCGGCAGGCAGCGCCCGCACCCGGTAGAACCGGCGTTCCGGCAGCGGCACCGACTGATCTGTGTAAATTCCCGTGCCCACGACGGTGGCAAGCGTCTGCCAGGTTGGCGTGTCCAGATCAGGGCTGTATTCCACGCGATAATTTTGACCGGGAATGCTTGGCCACGCGATAACCGGTTGGTTTACAAGGTTTTTGGAAACTACCGCTGCGTAGTGCGAATTGCTGTCATTGGGGTTGGTTCCAAAGAGGATTTCCCATCCATCCGGCTGGCCATCTCCATCCGTATCAGGTCCGGCACCCAGCCATCCCGGGGAGCCGCCATTTTCCCAACCCGCCCGCCAGTTGAGTCCGTCGATGTAGTTCCCCTCGACGTTGATCACCTCCAGCGATGGTCCCTGACCATTGGCGGCGGCGGGCCAGGGCGGCGTTGGCAGGTAGGTGAAGTCATGGATCTTGTTTCCATCGGCATCCCGGAGGACAATCGCCTCGCCGGAGTTGTTGAGCGACCCCGTCCATTGTCCGGCAACGACAGCATTATTGCCATAGAGTGCCTGAAAGTTCGCGGTGTTGTTGGTTGCGACGACATACCCTCCGGCCGGGACATTGATGTTTCCAAAAGTGAAAAGAGAGAAGGGCTGGCCATCGTCGAAGCGAGCCCCGGAGAGATTGATGGAGGCGGTGCCGGTGTTGCGCAGTTCAATGTATTCCACATTGCCACCATCCCCCGGGTTGTACATGACCTCGGTGATGCGGAGATTGTTGAAAACGGCATTGGTGTTGAAGGGATCGACAAGCATCACATAGTCGAAGGCCGTGCGCACGCTTTGCGCTGTGGAGGTGGATGTGAAAATGCCCCCACTGGTGGCGGTGGAGCCAGCGGCAATCGCCCGGGGCGTGGTATTTACGTTGGTCCAAACTCCGGAGGCGTTGCGATACTGGAATAAGAGGGTCAGACCGATCCGCCGGATGCGCAGCACCACGGCCCCCTCACCATAGGCGAGGGTAGCCAGATTGCCCAGCGTCCCGGCACTGGCACGTTGCTTGACAGTAATGTTGGAGCCATTTTCGAGTCCGAAGGCGTAGCGATTGACGACTCCACCTTCCAAGGTTTCCAGATAAAGGCCGGTGAAAAAGGTTCCCGTCTGCCTGGCCTCAAGCCTAAGATCCGTCTGCAGCGTCCAGTCGGAAGCCGGAGGCAGCGGACGCATCATTTTGGGGTGCGTGGCATTGGTGTAAATCAGCGGCTTGATCGAATTATCAAGGACCTGCAGCAGGTAACTCCCCGGCACATCCTCCGTCGAATACCACGCCGCCGCCGAATAGCTGTCGCGCGATTCAAGGTTGGTCAGCGTCCAGTAGGAGGCGAGGTAGGGTGTGCCGAAAGATTCGAAATCCTCCGTGTTGTAAACGGCGACCTCCCTCGTCAGGGAGGTCGCAATCGCAGTCGGGTCAGTGCCCGTCACTGTGAAGCTGTAGATGTTTGGCTGCGTGAAATAGGCCGACGTTGTGGCTGGCGTTGGGTGGTTGACTGTTGCTCCCGATACCGGGGTGTTTGTCCAGCCATAGGTAAGTGCGCCTCCATCAGGATCGACGCTAGCGGTGGCATCGAGCGTCAGCGTTTGACCCAGCGCCACGTTCATGGAGGCGGGCGACGAGGTCAGTCGCATGATGGGTGCGGCGGTTCCGTTTTTGGTGATGGTATAAACTGCCGTCGTCACCGTGTTTCCGAACGAATCCATGGCGCGGACCGTCAGGCTGTTGAGCCCGGTCTTGAGGACGATCCCAGCCAGGCTCCATTGCATGGACGCGCTCCAGGTGAGCACCGCCTCGGGATGCCCGTCCACCACCAGGGTAAATACCGAGGACGGCGCGTTACCAAGAATGGTGACGGCTGCTGAAGCCGTTGATCCCCCACCCACCGTGGTGATCGCGAAGGGCGTGGTGTAGGAGTTGGCCGGACCGCCGCCCACGGAGGTGTTGATCTCCTGCTCAATGCGCGCCCTCCGGTTTGTGAACCAGTTGGAGTAAAGCCCCAGATCCACGCCATACGCCGTGGTGGCCGACTCTTCAGCATCAAGCCATGCCAGCGTCCGTCCGCTGTTGGACCCACTGGTCAGCTTGAGCATCTCGGTGAGGTAATAATTGAAAATGCGGCGCGTCCAGGGTTTAGAAATGTAAGTTGACCATCCGGAAAGCCCTCCGACAACGGCCCCATTCGAATCGCCAAAAGCCAGATCGCTGTCCCAATGCAGGAACATCCACCGGCCATCGGTCGGCTTGCGGTAGAAGAATCCATTCTTGCCACGCGAGAGCGTGAGTGAATCCCAGTCATAAGTGTATCCGCGAACTGCTGCCATCATGAGAGTCAGATTCGGATCGATGACCCGGTTAAGCTGGGCTTCGGTCGAAGCAACATTGGAGACCGTCTTGAAAAACTCGATGAGTGAACTGTAGTCATACTCATTCTCCCGGGACCGCATCATCCATTCCGTGTGGTAACGAATCGTGGCATCCGTCGTCTTGTAGCTCCAGTCGGCATCGCGCTGGCTGCGGTTCCAATCGTCCATGAACCACCATTCATCATCGCTGCGCATGAGCTGCCCGTCCCCGCCGTTCGGGAAAATACGCGACACCATTTCGCCATCCACCGGTTCGGTATCCTCACGAATCGCGATCGAGTCGCTGTTGATGATATTGTAGACAAACTCATTTTCATTTCCCGGATGTCCCAGCAGGTAAAGCCAATAACGGGTCAGCCGGTTGTGGTGGCGGCTGCCACCCTCGGGGTCGTTGTCATAGGTCGATTTCTCCCGCCCGCGGAAGAAACGGTCGCGCGGCACCTTCCATTTGCCACGCGTCAATCCATTCCCCCCGTCCCGGGTCCACGGGCTCCCGCTCTTGCGAATCTCCGCATTGTAATAAACATCCGTATCATTGTGAATGAAGGTGGCGTTGAAATAATGATTCGAGAGGCGGGGGAAATCATACTGGAACTTCGGCGACTGGCCACTGCCCTCGTTGAGGGCATCGCGATCATACGCCGAAATGATGAAGCGCTGTCTTCGCAGGGTTTGCGTGTGGATGCGGTCGTCCACGATCCACAGCGCCGGACGGACGTCACCTCCCGTTGGCAGCTGGCCGGTGGCACCGCCGGCAGCGGTGGCCCGCACATAAAACTGCACGATCTGATTGGCGGACTGATGGGAGGTGATGGTGGCGGTGAAGAGTCCGTCGTTGGCAATTTCATCGCCACCCGTGCCATCGTCCACCATGGGAGTGGCGACCCAGGGATTGGCGTTGTTGATGTCATCCGTGCGATGCATGGCTTCCACCGCCGTAAGCGGACTGACGGAACTCACGCGCGCGGTGATCTTCACGGGATCGGTGACCCTTGGAACCGCCGGGCTGTGCAGCAGCGAATCCACCTGCGGGGGACTGGCCGCGGCGAAACGCGAGTTCACCGCACCCGGAGTGCCCAGATTGTTTGGAACAGGCAGCAGGAAGGGAGCCCCCAGGCTGTGGTCCCAGGTCTGAACGAGCAACCGGCTCTTCCCGGACACCCAGCGTGCTTCAAATTGAATCGTGTAATTCGCATTTGCAGTCATGAAGGTGGTGTCGATCTCCGCACGGTTCGGCCGGTTGTCGCCGTGCCCGTCGGCGATCAAATGCAGCAGATTGCCGCCATCCACATAACTCGCCCAGTGCGTCCCCTGGCAGAGCCATCCGCTGGCACTGGATCCATCGGTCGAGAGCATGGTTCCGTTGTTGAGCAGATTGGCTCCCGCACCATTGAGCTTGATGGAAATATTGTGCAGCAGCAGGTGGGAATCGCCCACCGTGAAAAGGTGCAACTCCTTGTAATCGGTCTCCCCGCCAATCGCATTGAGCTGGGCCCAGGTGCCGCTGACCGTGTAGGCCTGGAAGGTGGATTTGTTGGTCTCATCGCTGTCCCGCCAGGCCGACGCACGGTCGTTGGCCATGTTTGGATTGACGAGTTCCAGACTCGATCCCTGCCCACCCGCCAGCGATGGCCAGTCGCCGCCAATTTTGAAATCCACTTCATCGGCCAGATTGTTATTGGCATCAATCACCCGGATGAGATCGCCCTTGCTCCCCAGTTTGCCGGACCAATTTCCCAGATGCGCGACTCCCGGATAAGCCGTCTGGAAAAACGCCGAATTACCGGAGACAACCACATAGCCGCCCGCGGCGATGCTCGTGCCGGCGGGAAAATCGTAATCGATGCCCCCGCGAATTTTCCATCCGGTGAGACTGACCGGCGCCCCGCTTTTGTTATGCAGTTCCACATACTCGGCATTCGCCTGATTGGAAATCGGGTCCGCCATGATTTCATTGACCACGATCTCCGTGCTGGGCGTCACACTGTTCGCGGTATCACGGGTATCCGTGACAGAGGAATACCACTGCGGCGCCGTCCGGAGGTTTTGCCACGCCGGCGCGGTTTTGACGGTGGACGGATAAATCGCCTGGAGAGAGGGACGCCCGGTAACGCGCTCCAATTCCGCGGTGCCCAGCACATTGTTGCTCGAATCGATCAGGTAGAGCGTCACATCGCAACTGCCATCCGTTTGGAAATTCACCGCCTGGCTCGCATAGCCGCCCGCGGAAATCGATCCTGACAATGGCACCTTGTTGATGAAATCGGCCATGGAGGCGATGAACATTCCGTTCAAAGGCTGCGGAGACATGGCCAGGTTCTGCACTTCGATCCAATCGACCCGCCCCAGCGCGTTGAAATGAGCCTCGCTCAAACGAACCGACACGCCGCCTGCGCTGAGCGTGCCATTGGGGGCTCCCGGCGATGGCACCGCAAACAAATACCACACCGCCGCACCATTGGGATTCCTTCCCAGCGAGCGTCCGTCCAGGGGAATCGTCGCGCTTAGCGCATTCACCGTGGTCACCCCATCGGGTTGCGTGAGATAAACCGTCGTCACCCCCGCCGCCGCCGCCAGACTGGATTCCGCAAAGCCAACCGTGGCATAGCCGCCCGCGGGAACCACCAGGCTGAAGGTGATTTTAAATTTCGTGAGATTCCCCACCGTATCCGTCAGGTAATGGTTTAGCAGATCAATCGGCAGCGCTGTGGTATTGTAAAATTCCACGAATCCCTGGCCCGCCACCCCGGGCTTCACTTCATTGATCACGATGCCCGGCTGCGTGTTGATCTTCAAACGCGCTCCGAAAACCATGTCCGAACTGCCCGGGCTCGTCTGGTGCACCTCCACGCTGAGAACATTGGTCCCATTGACCAGGCCCGCAGCCGGTCCGGTCACCACTCCGAGTTCCTCCGTGGCGTCACCAACGGTCCGTGACGAGGTCTGATCCCACGCCCCGCCAACGGCGTAGCCCACCGCCCCCAGCAACTGACCATTCAAATAATACGCCGCCCCATCATCGAGGATCTGATCCAATATCACTGAAGCTCCCGTGGGGTTGCCCGAAAAGTTAAACGACTTGCGAAAAAGATAGGTGATCGGACCACTGGCTCCAAACGGCGACTGAATCCCCGGAGCCGGCAGCGCGGCAATCTCAAAGCCAATCAACCCCGGCCCGGAATTCCACGTGGAATCATCGAAGGCCAGATTCTTCCAACTCGTGCCGGGATCGCTCGTCGGCTGCGTATACTTCCAGACATCCCCATACCCCACCACCTGCACCGCCGTGCCCGATCCAATTTCCGGACTCCCGGGAAAGGACTCCACCGCCGCGAATTCCGAATACCCCGGCGTGCCCCCCGCGAACTGGCTGGCCCGCCAGTTGCGGAAATCATCGATGCTCTGATTTTCATTCCGCAGCACCAGCGTGTGCCCCGCCCCATCCGTGCTCGCCGGCCAGTTCCCGCCATCCCCATACTTCACTGAACACACGACCACCCCATTCTTGTCATTCAGCGTGATCCGTTCGCCATCATTATCCAGATTCCCCACCCACGGTCCAAAGACGCGCACCCCGGCGGGAATCGCCGGATAAACCGCCCGCGTCGCAGCTTCCGTGCTGGCACTCAGCACAATGCGCTCCATGGGCTTCAGGAAATGGGCCTGGGGCGATCCACTCACGTAGTCCGGCATCGTGAACGAGATGCCCTCGCTGAACGACCACCTGGCCATGTCCAGAGGGGTCATGGTGATGTTCCACACCTCGATGAATTCAGGCTTCGTGCCCGACGGGTGATAGTTGATTTCACCAAAGACCACCTGCTCGGAGCGCGCGGGCACGCTGAGCAGAAACGATAGGAATGCGACGGCGAGGAATCGTCGCTGAATTAGGGGGGGCATGACGGGATTTTGCCGGAAAACCAATTTTCCAGCAATCCTAAAGTGCAATGCCCCCACCCTCAGAGCCCCATTAGGACCCCATCCGGTGCAAGCTTAGGCAAGCTCCCTAGGCGCCATCCCCATTCAAGGTGATCTGTCCGAGACTGGACGCCAATGTCGTGGAAAAGGTAAGGGTGAGCGAAATGGATATAATCCCCGTGCCGGATTTCCTTTCTTCCTCCCCCACCCGCCAGCCGTCTCCAGAAAAACCTCCGTCCCCCTCATTGGCCAGCCAGCTCCAGAGGTGCGACATTTCAGTCGCTCTCAACACCCACCGCCGCAGGCGCACTACAATCCATAAAAATGCTGCTGCACAGGAGTCATCAAACAGCGACAGGAATGTCGCCGCTCCAGCCCAGACCTCACCAGCGTTATGAAGGGCAGCGTTTAAAGGGAAAGGCAATCTGCCCACCGAGAGCGTCCGGTTTGTGTCCGGTGGAACGGGAACGGGAACGGGAACGGGAGCGAGCGCAGTATGTTGGACCACGGATGACACAGATTGACACAGATGAGAGGGAGAGAGAAACGCGCTAAGCAATATCTGTGAACATCTGTGTCATCTGTGGTTAAGCTTCTTCCACATACCGGGCCACCAGGGCGGTTGGTCGGCCAGCGCTTCAGGGGACAGGCAGTTTACCTCTGCGGCGCGGGAGTTTTCCATTTTTCGTGACGGCCATCCTGACCGCCGGGCGAACGGTGATCACTACGTCATCATTTGCGATGCTTTCATCTGCCTGCCCTTCTACGCGGTAAACATTCGTCCCGACAGCCCCTGTTTTTCCGAGATCATCTACGCAGCCGAGGAGTCGGCATCGGAAGCTCAGTTTGTGGCTGCCACATTCGATGAGTTTGCTGCTCGACTTTTCACGAACCCGGAGGAGTCGTTTGTTTCCGCCTCATGACCAGCAGCCGACACGCAACCCAAGGCCAACAAATAAGGTTATCATTGGGCTGTAAGCCCCAATGATAACCATGGTTGAACGAATCGCGGGTGGGGTCTCGGAGCGTTAGGCTCGGGACGGGTTTGGGACTGCCGGAGGGGGCGATTCCCGGAGGAGGGGAAG
>CALQSQ010000163.1 GCA_943333275.1 Akkermansia muciniphila | reverse complement strand
TCACGCTGCGCAACGGACTTGACCCCAAGGGACATTTTACACGGCAAAATCAAGTCACCATCCTCGCCAAGGATGCGCCTTATGTGATCGCCGATGCCTCCACGACCCAGTATGAGTTGGTGGCAGACCTCGGCCAGGTCTTCTCCCTCTTCCGCACGCTGGGCAAGGATGCCACGCTCAACGAATTCGCCTTCATCCTTGACTGGCCGAAGCTGGATGCTTGGAAAAAGCAGGAGATGTATTCGAAATTTGCCTGCCATGAATTGAGTTTTTTCCTGCAGCGCAAGGACCCGGAGTTTTTCAAGTCGATCATTCAACCCTACCTCGCCAACAAGCGCGATCAGACATTCCTCGACCATTACCTGCTCGGGCACGATCTGCAGTCCTACCTTTCCGCCTGGCGCTACGGCCGGCTGAACATTCCGGAACGCATTCTGCTGGCCCAGCGGCACCCGGAACACGCCCCCGCCGCCGCACGGGAGATCAAGGACTTGTGGGCGAGGCAGCCCTTCGATTCAGGACAAAATCTGATGTTTTTTGACACCATTCTGAGTTCATCAACCCTGACGGAGGAAGGCAGGGAAGGCCTGACCATGGGAGGTGTAGGAGGAGCGGCAGATGCCTTCAACGCGGCCGGGGAAATGCCCATGGCTGCACCGGCAGCCGCATCGGCTCCGCCTGCACCACCGGACGCCAATGGTCGTGGCGGTCGGTTGACATTGGAGAAGGAGGCCAAGTTCGCCAAACAGCTCAGCGACGCAGACAATGTCGAGATGCTCATGGAGCAAGATGCCGAGGCCAGCGACAAAGCCCCGTCCAACCGCCTCCGCCGCGCCTCTCTCGCCCTCGGGCGCGAGGCAAGTTTGAAACGCGACGCCATAAGCCGGCAACTCGCCGAACACGGCTTCTTTCGTCAACAACCCCCGACTCAGGAATGGGCGGAGAATAATTACTACCATTTGCTCATCGCCCAGCAATTGGCCGACCGCGTGGGTGTGAATGCCTTTTGGCAGGACTACGCAGCCTGGGATGGCAAGGGCGGATTTGTTTCCACCAACCTCGCGGAAGCCAGTGATAATTTCACGGAAATGATGCTGGCGCTCGCCGTGCTCGACCTGCCATTTCCCGGCGAAGCCGCGGCTCCCAAGAGCGAAATAAAAGACCTCTCCATCACCCTGACTCCCAGCACCAAGGCCTTGCTCTTCAATCGTGAAATCCGTCCAGCGGAAATCGACAAGGAGGCACCCAAACTTCTCGTCAGCCAGAATTTCTACCGCCACGGCGACCGCCATGTGCAGGTGGGAAATGAAAAAGTGGACAAATTTGTCACGGAGGAATTCCTGACCGGAATCGTCTATGGCTGCCAGATCGTGGTGACCAATCCAACGTCATCCACCCAGAAGCTGGACCTGCTTCAGCAAATCCCGCAGGGAGCCATTGCCGTGCTCGGAACCAAGCCCACCAACAGCCTGCCGCTCACGCTGGAGGCGTATCATACGCATACCCAGGACTATGCGTTCTATTTCCCCAAGGCCGGGAAATACGAGCATCGTCCCGTGCATGTTTCCAAGTCTGAAAAAGTCGTCGCCTTCGCCGAGCCCTTCACCTTCAATGTGGTCAACGAACTCACGAAGCTCGATACCAAATCCTGGGATTACGTCAGCCAATTCGGAACTGCCGAGGAAGTCCTCTCGTTCCTGGATGAAAACAATGTCCATCAGCTTGATCTCGTCAAAATGGCGTGGCGGCTGCATGATGCGGCCTTCTTTGAAAAGGCACTCGCCCTACTCAATGCCCGTCATGTCTTCCATCCCGTGCTCTGGGCCTACGGTCTGCTGCACAATGCCCCTGTGGCCATCGAGCAGTATCTGCTGCATCAGGATCAGTTCCTCAATGAATGCGGACCGGTGCTCGGCAGCAAGCTGGTGACTATCGATCCCCTCGCCCGCCTGACCCTGGAGCATCTGGAATACAGCCCGCTGGTCAATGCCCGTGCGCATCAACTCGGTGCCTCCCGCACCATTCTCAATGACCGCCTGCACGGCCAGTATCTCAGCGTTCTCAGGGCCACCGCCCATCAACCCGGCCTTACTCCCGAGACGCAACTCGCCGTGGCGTATTATCTCCTGCTGCAGGATCGCACCGAGGAAGCGCTGGCCGCCTTCAACGCCGTGGATGCCACCAAGATCAACGAACGGCTGCAATACGACTACCTCCAATCCGTCCTCGCCTGCATCCAGGAGGACACCGCCACCGCCCGCAAAATCGCCGCAGCCCATGCCAAGGAGCCGATGGATCGCTGGCGCGAAAAATTCACGGAAGTTCTGGCGCAACTTGATGAAATCGACGGTGCCAAACCCGCCGGAGCCAAGGAGGACGATCGTGAGCAACGCCAGAACCAACTGGCCGCCGCCGAGCCCAGCCTTGATTTCACGGTGGAAAACAAGGAGATCCGCCTGAAATACCACCAGATCAAGGAGGTCACCGTGAACTATTACCCCATGGATCTGGAATTCCTTTTCAGCACTGCGCCCTTTGTCGGCAGCGACACCAGCCGGTTCCGCATGGTTCAACCCAACAAAACCGAACGCGTCGTGCTGGATGCCACCAGGGAAACCCACACCCTGGCGCTGCCCAAGGGCTACCACAGCAGCAATGTGCTGGTGGAAATCACTGCCAATGGCAAATCCTCCGCCCACGCCTACTACGCCAATACTCTCAACATCATCGTCAGCGAAGGACAGGGACGGCTCCAGGTTCTCCACGCGGGCGACAACCGTCCACTGCCGAAAACCTACGTCAAAGTCTTCGCCGAGATCAACGGCCAGCCGAAATTCTACAAGGATGGCTACACCGACCTGCGCGGCAAATTCGACTATCTCAGCCTCAGCACCGCCGGCCTGAACAACGCCACGAAGTTTGGCATCCTGATTCTCAGCGCCGAGCACGGTGCCGCCGTCAAGGAAGTGAAGCCACCGCAGCAGTAGCCTCCCGACGGGAATCCCGCAGCGGCTGCCGGCCAGCAGTTAGTTCGTCGTCTGGATTGAATCGACGGTGAGTCCGGACGGATTGATCGTGGGGTCGCATTTCCCATCGGGAAGCAACCGCATGGTGCCGTTGCTGGCTTTGCCGGCGAAGGAATCGAACGATCCGGTGATCACCACGCGGCCGTCCTCGATCAATTTGACGGCGAAGACCTCCTTGTTGGCTCCCTGCAGTGGATCGAAGCTGGTGTCCAACCGGCCATCTGGAAGGATCCGGGCGACACGATTGCGCGTGACGCCTTTGTAGGCTGTGAAATTCCCCACGATGATCACACTGCCATCCGGCTGGATTCCTCCGCCATGGAGGATTCCGTTGGCTCCGGTGGTGGTATCAAATTGGCGATCCAGTTTCCCATCCAACTTGTAGCGCGCGACATTTCCACACGGCACCCCGCCCACATTGTTGAAGAAACCACCAATGTAGAGACCCTTGGAATCGGCGGCCACCCAGCGGATTTGATTGACATCCGGAGCCTCCAGCTGCGTGGACCGGGAGCCATCGGCCTTGAGCAGCGCGACACCGGGGGCGGGAGTGCCGTTGTAGGTGGAGAAATCTCCCCCCACAAGAATCCGACCATCCTGGACGAGGGCCACCGAACGCACACTGCCGTCGAATCCACTGCCGGGGTTGAAGGTGGTGTCAACGCTGCCGTCAGCTTTTACGATCGCAATGTTTCTACGGGGCAGCCCATGACTGGTCTGGAAGCGCCCCCCGAGCACCACGCGGCCATCAGGAAGTTCCGCCACCGCCCAGACGGAGGGTTTGCCAGAGCGATCGTAAATTCCCACATCCCAGGAGCGGTCATTTTCCTGAACATCGAGGCTTGTCACTGGCATCAACGCCGCACGCCCCCCGTTGAAAATGATGGCCTCACCATCGGAGTCTCGGGCATCATCACCACCCTGATTGGAGGTCGAGATGCCCCAATCTTGTGGAACCACCACCACGGCATAGCAACTCCCCACTCCGGTGTTGGAAAACAGGTAGGCACCATCCGCGGCACCATCCCACGCGGTGGTGGTGAATTGCACCAGAGCGTCGTTGGAGGGATTGTTGAGTCCGTCACCATTGTCCTTGTAGAGTTCGACCCGAATGCCGTTCACGCCGGGTTCCCCCGCATCCTGAACGCCATTTTGATTGAGATCATTCCAGACAAAGTCGCCATAAAACGGACCGACGGGAGGCTTGATGGCGATACCGGTTTTAACGGGTTCGGAGGCGAGCAGGGAAATACCGTTGTCATCACGACAGGCGGTGTAGCCAAACGAATTCCAGGCGATCTCGCCCTTGGTCGGTGCATTGAGTGGTGCCCGCATGGGCCAGTTAATGGATACGGTCTTTCCTGGTTGGATTTTGGTGGCTCCGAAATCGATTTTCACCGATTTGACTTTCGTAATATCTGCAGGCGGCGTCACAGTCCAGTTGGGTGTCTCACAGCCCACGGGAACGCTAGGGGTGAGTTCGTCCCGGCAGGGATTGGAGGAGAGGCTGTAGGAGACCGTGCCCCCTTCCGCGGCTACGGGGGCGGCGAGGTAGGGCGACCACTGGCTGCCCCGGGAAGTGAGATCGATGACCCCCTTGTCGCCGACCGTTGGCAGGGTATCGATCAGCACCAGGTTGCGCATGACGACGCCGGAGGGGTTGGCAAATTTAATTTGGTAATCGGCCTTGCCGCCCGGAATGGTCAGGCCCTTGGCGGGGAACATGGTCCAATCGGTATCCAACTCACCTTTGACAAACATCTGGGAATCAAAGCCCGCGGAACCTCCGGCGGTCTGAACCCAGACACCGGTATCATGGCGGGCGCGCAGTTCCGCCACGTCTGTGTTGGTATTCCAGTCATCCGCATCTTTTTCAAACCAGCCATAGCCTTTGCCTGTGGGAGTCCAGGTTCCAAACATGGTGCTGAGGTAATTGCCGTTGGGAGTCCACGCTTTGACTTTCGCGGTGAAGTTGATGTTGAAATATTTCGAATCACGATTGGCTTTGATGCTCCATCCGTTGCCCCGTGCCAGGCTCCAGATCCAGCGCACCAGCGTCCGGCCGCTGCCTTTGTAATCATCGACCTGTTCAAAGACCGGAGTAGGCTTGCCCGCCAGATCATAGGCAACTCCGCTGATCCTGGGATTGCCCACATAGCTTACCTCTCTTGGCAGGAGCACGCCCAGCGAGGGATCGACCAGATCGCTGTCGCTTTGAGAATTCACTCCCACGCTGGTGGTAAAATTGATGAGTTCCCCCATGTCATAGGGGGCCGAACCGGAGCTGACCCAATGACCAAATCCAAAGCTTGCGCCGGGGTTCGAAATTGTAGTTTCACCACAGCCCGTGCGCGAGGTTTCCCCCTTGGCGGAGACCGTGGCGCAGTTGATGACCTTCAATCCGGCGGCGGCGGTCGGGGCCTTCGGATCAACGACCCGGGTGACGACGCGAAGCTGGCGGGACATCTGCGAAGGATGAAAAGCGCCACCTCCCGGCAGGAGGCCGTAACTCCATTTCATGCCGGTCACGTATTCACCGGCGGGCAGCGCCAGTTCACTGGGATAAATGGTGACTCCAGCCGCACCCGTGCGGTAGCGGGCTCCCGCTTCCCACTGGCGGCAGCTTGAATTCCGGTTTGTTTTGTAAAAGACGATTACGGGATTGTCTGTCAGATTCCATCCGTCCGTGGCGAAACGATCCAGCATGGTGCCCGCCGGAAAGGAATCCTCGATAAAATAATCCGCCACATCTTGCCGCGCGGCTCCCGTGTTGCCATGACGGATGCTCCATGTCGTCCATCCCGCCTGGGCGTTGAGCCAGCCACTGTCGGGAGATTTCGTTACACCCACGCCCTTGACGAAACTGATGGTGCCGGGAGTGCCCCCGCCAGTGACAACTGGATTGATGCCGGTGACTTTCACCTCGTTCGATTCGGCCGCTTCTGAATTGCTGGCGCGGAAAAAGGCGACATTCTTCGCCTGGGTGTTGCCCGGAGTGGTGGACTTGAACCTTGCCTGGATGAAGACCTCGCCGGAGGAGCCGGCTGGCAGGGGGTTGCGGAACGTGAAGGTGACCTTGCGGGTCCCAGGATCATAAATGGCGCCCGTGGTATGAATGCTGCCGATGAGGCCCGCGAGGTCGAGATTAGGATCGAGCACATCAGTCAGCACCGCGCTGACGGCGTTGTCGGTGGTGCTGGAGCAGTTGTAGGCGAGGCGGTATTTAAACCATTGGTTGTCCCGGATGCTGGCGGCGGTGATATCCACACTCTTGGTGACCTGGAGCAGTTTACCGGAGGCAAAGGCACTCGAGATGAGTGCCAGCAGCAGAAAACCACAGCAGAATCGGCTGAAACTCGATTGCGAATGATGGAATGCATTCGAATGCATTCATGAATGGAGTGGATGAAAATGGGTTACCCTCCTTTGGGGATCGAGGTTTGGGATAATGCGTGATGGACGCGGGCTTCGATCATGAGTTCGGTAGGGACCGGTGCGTTGGAGAAAATTTTTACCCGCCGCTGAATGGAGGTGACCTCCAGCGGTGCGGTGACCCGGATTTCAATCTCGCCCGTGTCACCTTTGGCAATGGGCTCGGTGGGAATGCTGACCAGTTCGCAATCCTGGTCGAGGGAGACAAATTTCACTTCAAGGTCTGAGGCTCCGGTGTTTGCAAAGGTGATCTTGCAGGGCACCACTTCCCCACCCTCCAGCATTCCGAGGTCCTGATACGGGCTCTGCAGGCTCAGCATCGGCGGCGGCGGATCAACGGCCGTGGTCTCGGTAGCCGCTTTCGCGTTAATCGGAGCGCCGAGGGAACTGTCGAGAAATTTGCCGATATCGGCAGAGTTGTCCGTGTAGCCCATCAGAACCCGAGGTCCGGCCATCAACTGGGGTAGGCGGGTGCTGTAGAGGGATTTCTGGTTCAGCGCCCGCAGCTCGCGCGTGAGTTTTATTTGTTCCACCGCCCACGGTGCGTAAAGGTTCTCGGCCTCCTTCCATGCCGTTTCGCCCAAAAGTCCGCGGGCGGTCATCCTCACGGCCTCACCGAGCGCGGGGTGGGTCCCGGCGAGGAGTTCGGACGAGAGCGCATCGAATTTCGCTCTATCCGCCTTGTAAAGGCAGAGCATGGTCTGCTGGACATGAGCGGCATTGTCATCGCGCGCGGCCGGCAGGAGCACAATGGCAAACTGTTCCCCCCGGCTTTCCGCAACCGCCTTCAGGATGGAATGGTAAAGGCGGCAAAAATCACAGGTGTAATCTGTGAGCGCGAGGGCGAATTCGCTGGCTGAAGCAGATCCCAGGCGGGGCAGGTCGGCGGGGTTCACGGAGATTCTTCCCAGATCATAGGTCAGCAGTGAAGCTGAGCTGGCGGATGGTTCACCTGATCCCGCAGCCAGATGGCCGATGCGGCTGTGATTGACCTTGTTTACAAAGGGGCCCACGGCGAGTGCGGTGACCCCGAGGGCCACGGCCAGAGCCCGAACGGCCGTGAAGAGGCCCTGGTTGCGCAGCAGACGCGTCTCCGCCCAGTCCTCCTCGGTGTCATCCGGCCGCGGTTGCAGACGGCGGCTGATCATGAGGAAAAGGACTCCAGAGAGGCCAAAGACGTGCGTCAGACTGCACCACATGCACAGGTGCTTGAGCACAAACATTTGCAGGGACATGAACCAGACAGCGGCGACCGCGATCATCAGCGCACTAATTTCCCCGAACGTGCCCAGCCAAGTCCGCTGATCGCGCGCCTCGATGGCCCCGGCCGCCAGCACCGTGATCAAATACAAGGCCACGGCCGGGAAACTGGCGGGGATGCCAAAAAGGTGCGCCCATTGAGTGCCCAGCAGTTCGTGACAGCCAGTGGCCTCACCACATCCTGGCAGGTAGGTCTGGGTCAGGGAAATGGAGGCCAGATACAGCGACAGCACGGATGCGATGATCAGGAGCACGCGTCCGATAACGCCGGGGCTGGATTTGAATTTTTGCGGATAGTTGAGGTTCATTTTGTAACGATAAATTATTTTCCACCCTCCAGCCCGGCATTGAAGGCGGGATCCACGCTGCCACTGGGTGCCAGGCGCACTACCGCCGGGCGGGCGATGTTGTTCACGGCGTCGAAATCCCCTCCGGCAAAGACCGGGCCGGTGGACATCTGGCGGATCACTCCGACAAGACTGTTCTGCGTGGTGCCACTGCCCACATCAAACGATTCATCCACGCTGCCTTCGCCAGTGAGGCGCGCAATGTTCCGTGAGACGGGGACATCGCTCCTGGTAAGGTAAAAATTTCCTCCCACGTAAAAATCGGTCGCAGCGGGCAGCTTGATCTTTTGGCTGGCCGAGTCGCTG
Organism: Akkermansia muciniphila; assembly: GCA_943333275.1. Classification (GTDB taxonomy): domain Bacteria; phylum Verrucomicrobiota; class Verrucomicrobiia; order Verrucomicrobiales; family V1-33; genus JAGNEJ01. The sequence continues at coordinate 997 of CALQSQ010000163.1, read as the reverse complement.
GGGAGAAACCATGCCTCATATTCGACGGGTGCGTAAACGCGCGCGAGGACTGTGATCTTGGAACCCGTGGCACCTTCCAGTTCAAACGGGCCGTTGTAAAGCTGGCCCGAGGTGAGGGTGGGCTCGGATCCATCCACCGAGTATAACATCCTGGCTCCCACCGGAATGTCTGTGTATTTGGTGTCCAGCGTCAGGGTCACGGTGCGTTCCGACATACTGATGGTCGGCACGCGGAGTTTCAACTGGCGAATGTCCAGTTGTTTCGTGAGCACGGCGGAGGGGGTGAAAATATCGGGGTTATCCGTCGTACTTGCACTGTTGATGGTCACGGGAAGGCTCCCCAAAAAATCCGTCAGGGCCAGTGGAATGCGTTGCAAGGTGAATCCATCGCTGAAGCTCGCACCGGCGGTGGCGGAGCTTGAGGTCAGCGGACTGCTGCCATCCTTCGTCCACTTTACTTTGAAATAATCGTTGCGCTGATAGGCCACCGGAATGGCCGCGGTATTTTGCAGGGTGAGGGTGCCGTATTTGCCACCCATCGGGGCTGGAGCGTCGCCGGGGATCATCGGACCACCCAGGTCGGCATAGCTGTAGCCATCCTGCGAGAAGGCCATTTCCAGCAAGGGCGTCAAAGGATTGGTGGAATAAATTTCCTGGCTCAGGTCACTGTCAATCCACTCGTCCGGATCCTGCGACGTGGCCATGCCCTTGACGGTCTGGCCTGGATGAACCTTGATGGGTCCGACGTAGTCGATCCAGTCCCCGGTATTGATTGCATATTGAATCATCGAACTGCCGGTATGATTCGGATTGGTCAGCGTCAGCTCCATCGGATACGTGATGAGATCATAGGTGCCGGTCACGATGGAAAACTTCGGCGGGTTCAGTCGGAGCGCGCCAGGCGGAGTGCCGGGAGCACTACTGGTGAGCGAGGGACTGGGTTTCGCCGCCACCGCCGTGCCGGATTTATCTGCGGGTGCCACGTCCTGATAATCCC
>CALQSQ010000162.1 GCA_943333275.1 Akkermansia muciniphila | reverse complement strand
CCCGGTTGGCCACTTCGGTATCTACCCATTCCCTTCCGGTTCGGTCGGGAGCGCTATTTTGGAAAGATGGTCGGGGAATGCAAGTGGGATTTCTTGTCGATTGCAAGTTCGGAAACTTTCCGGCACGCAAAGGCCCTGCCAATCCCGGCCATCGATCCCACCACCCCGCCCTTCAGAGCTTGGGAGCCTTGATGGCAGCGGGCTTGGAGAGTTTGGTGAATGTGGCGGTGATCAGGAAGGTGATGTCGTCCGCCTCCACCGTCATGATGGTCTTGCGCACAAAGAGCGGATCCTCAAAGGTCTTCCTCAATCCCTTTTCCTCGACCAGCCACCACTCGGCTCCGCTGTCCTTGCCCTTGGCCGGCCTGGTGATGTGCACAAGTTCCTCCCCCTTCACTTCTACTTCCTCGCTGGTGAACTCACCCTTTTCCCAAATTTCCTTGAGAGGGGTTGCCGGTGCGGTAAGCAGATTGGAAAACATGATCGTGACCTCCTTGTCAGCCTCCTCGTCCGTCTTCCAGGTCTTGCCGGCGTCCAGGCTCAGGTAAAACTTGCCATCGGTTGCGATGCGATGTTTCACCACCCCTTTGACGTCCTTGCCGATGATGGAAATGCTGCCTTCGCCGAGGTCCGCTGAGAGGGTGGCCTTGCCGCCCGGGGTATCGAGAACCGCCTCCACGTGGTAGCCCTTGAGCTTGGACATGTTGGTCAAGGCGAGTTCAATCAACTCGGCCTCCGTTGGCTCTTTGGCTGCCTCCTCCTCTTTTTCCTTTTCGCTGGCCTTTTCGGTGGTGGCCTCCGCGGCCTCCTTTTCGTCGTCATCTGCCTCCGCGGCAAGCAGGGGGGAACAGAGCAGGGCGAGGAAGATTATGGCGAGTCGCATTTGGAAGGAATTTGATTGGATAATTAAGGATGTGATCCCCCGCATTTTTCACTCGCACGCCTACCAGTTAGGGTGGATGTGAGGTGGTGCCAAGTAAACCTCAACCCAAGCATTGGCACCACCTCAATCCCCCTCAACCCGTGGGCATCTTTGCAGAATCGCACGTGGGACTGATAGTTAATTCATTTTTATAAAAAAACAACAGAAATTATAATATTTTTGAAAATTCCTTTTCTTGCCTGAGAAATCTTCTCCCTTACCCGTGCTTCCCACCCCCCCGTTTCCCGATTTATTGCTCCTCGACCTCCGGGGACAATCGCGTTCTGCGTCCTGGCAGATGGCGGTGGATGAAGCCATCCTGCAGATGAATTCGGCCCTGCCGATACTCCGGTTGTATCGCTGGGCCTCGCCCGTCATCACCTTTGGGTATTTTCAGGAGGTGGTCGGGGTCCAGTCCCCTTCGGGGGTGCCCTTGCAAAGACGCTGGACCGGGGGCGGCGTCGTGGAGCATAGGGAGGATTTTGCCTACAGTCTGATCCTGCCGGCTCGCGACCGACTGGCGCGTGGCCGGGCGCAGGAATCCTACCGGGTCATCCACCGCTGTTTGGCGCAGAGTCTGGTGCAATGCGGCCTGCCAGCCGTGCTTTCGGAGGACGCTTCCGGGTCGGGCAATGCCTGTTTCCAGCACCCGGTGGCTGGCGATATCCTCTGCAACGGGAAAAAAATCGCCGGGGCTGCCCAGCGCCGGGGGCGGTTTGGGGTGTTGCATCAGGGCAGCGTGCAGGCAGCCTGCCCCGGGCTGGCTACCATTTTCCCATCCATTCTCAGCCTCCGCACCGCCACGGTGTCCCTGGACGCAACCACGAAGGCGGTGGCGGACCGATTGGATGCTGAGAAATATGCGACGGACGAATGGAAATTGCTGCGCTAATTGCCATTTCCTGACGGGTCGTGTTGAATTCGGCCTCATTTCCAGCATTTTTCAGCTTCCCTCGCCGCCATTCCCGGCTACCTACCCCGCCTCATGTCCTCACTCACCCAGCAATATCTCGACGCCTGCCAGGGCCTGGTGGAACGCGTCCGCCAGCAGGAATCCGCCATCCTCAAGGCCGCGAGAATGTTCGCCGACACCATCCTGGCCGGCCGCATGGTCCATGTCTTTGGCTCCGGTCACAGCCGGATCATGGTGGAGGAAATGTGGCCGCGCTATGGCTCCTTCCCCGGATTCAATCCCATCGTGGAATTGTCCCTGAGTTTCCACAATCTGGTGGTCGGGGCCAACGGTCAGCGGCAGGCCATGTTCCTAGAAAATGTCAGTGGCCTGGCCACGCGGATATTGAGAAATTTCGACCTTAGCCCAATCGACAGTGCGCTCGTCATTTCCTCCGGTGGCTGCAACCTCGTGCCCGTCGAGATGGCCCAGGAATTCCAGCGGCGCGGCGTCAAGGTTGTCGCCATCGTCAGTTCCGTGCATTCCGAGGCCAGCACCGCCCGGCACCCCGAAGGGAAAAAACTCTCCGATTTTGCCGATATCGTCCTGGACACCGGCGCCCCGATCGGGGACGCCATGGTCCGCGTGCCGGGCCTGGATACTCCCGTGGCCCCCGGCTCCACTGTCGGCGGCTGCCTGCTCGTCAACAGCGTGAAGGCCGAGGTCGCACGGATGCTCACCGAAGCGGGTGCCCCCCCTCCCGTCCTGACCGCCGGTGTGGTGATTGGATCCAAGCGGGCGGAGGAGATCTTCGAGCGCGCTTACGACGACCACGCGCACCGCCTGGCGCGACTTTATGAGAACGTTGGGAAATCCATTTGACAGCGCTTCCGCGACTACTAGTGTCGCCACTCCCAATTCCGCCCGAAATTTTTAAATATTTATTCTTCCCATGACGAAGACCTTTTCAGACAAAGCCTCCAATATCCAACGCAAATGGTTCATCATCGATGCCGCCAATCGCGTCCTTGGAGATGTAGCCGTGCACGCCGCCAATCTCCTCCGCGGCAAGCTCAAGCCCACCTTCACCCCCCACATCGACAACGGTGATTTCGTGGTGATTCTCAATGCGGACAAGGTTGTCCTCACCGGGAAAAAGGAAGTGGGCAAGAAATACCACTGGTTCACCGGTTACGTCGGTGGTCACCATGAGACCTCCCCCAAGGCCCTCCGCGCTGCCGGCAAGGCCACCAAGATGATCTACGACGCCGTTTACGGAATGATCCCCAAGAACAGCCTCGGCCGCGACATCTACAGCAAGCTGCGCGTCTACTCCGGCAGTGAGCATCCGCACACCGCCCAGGAGCCCGCCGCCTACAAATTCTAATCCACCCTCACCCACTTCCCATGGCCAATCTCTACTCAGCAACCGGTCGCCGTAAAACCGCCGCCGTCCGCGCCCGTCTCACCCCCGGTGAAGGCAACATCACCATCAACGGTCGCTCCCTGGAGGAATATTTCCCCACGCTGAACCAGCAAAACACCGTCCTCAGCCCCCTGCAAATCACGGGCAACGCCCAGAAGTTTGACATCGAAGTCAGCGCCAAAGGCGGCGGACTCAGCGGCCAGGCCGGTGCCACCCGCCTCGCCATCGCCCGCGCCCTGCTCGAACTCGACGCCGCCCACCGCCCCGCGCTGAAAGCCGAAGGCTTCCTCACCCGTGACGGCCGCGCCAAAGAACGGAAAAAATCCGGTCAGCCCGGCGCCCGCAAACGCTTCCAGTTCTCCAAGCGTTAATCTTCTCGTTACCAAACGACCTCCCCCCTTGTCACAAGCCAATGCCTCACCGCATTGGCTTGTGGTGTTTTTGCCCCGGAAGGCTGGTTTCGTCGCGGAATATTTCCATCATGGAAATCACGGCGCCGTAGTTGGCCCGTCATGCTCGCGCCTCACTTCAAGAGCGACTCCATCACATTCGCCGTTTCTTTTTCCATGATGGCCAGGAGCGTCGGCCGCCATGGGTCAATCTCAATCGTAATCTGATCGCGACCCAGCAATTTACCGGTCCGCAAATCATAGCAGAAACCGGAAGGAATTTTGAGCTGCGTTTTCAACGGGACCTCCATGGATTCATTGCCCCCGGCCTGGGCCAGCGACTCACTCATGGCATAGGAAATGCCCCGCTCCACTCCGAGAAGCATCGCCTTGCCAAGACGGTGGCGGTAGAATCGCAGGTGATCCCCCTTGGCGGTGCTCACGGGGGCCTTGAAGGAAATGCCGGCGGCAAGTTTATCCAGAAAACCCATGCCCCCGCCTTTCATGCGCTCCTCGGGATAGCGGCCCGTTTCCTCGGCGGCAATTCCATCGCCGGCAAATGGCGCGGCGGCCCGCAGGGTGCCGTGTTCATCAAAGACCCCCGTGTCCGCATTCATCATCACCTTCACTCCTGCGGCGCGTGCGGCTTTGATTTTTCCAATCTCCGCATCGCTCAACGCCAGACACTGGGGCAGCACCAGCGCTGCGCCGGCGCGCGGTTTCCAATCTTTTACCAACTGCTCTGTGGAAATAAATCGAGGAGTCGCACCCAAGTCCTGCAGGCCTTTCCACCAGCCATCCCGGACGCGCGCCTGGCGGTTGTGCTGCGCTTCGTAACTCGAAAAACGCCGCGGCCACGTCGATCCGTCCTCGGTGGATTCAATGAGCCATCCCACCTGCAAACTCGGGTGGGAATAAACCACCTCGACCTCATCAAACTCCCGCCGCCCCTTCAACCAAAGGCTCGCCAGCGGACTCGTCATTTCCTTCAGCACCCCACCGATGGCCTTTCCCCTTTCCGTCAGCGGATAGTCCGGCTTGGAAAAATCCATGCTGTCCTCACTCCACCAGACGATGCAGCCCCTGTCCCCCTCCATCAACAAATGCCAGAGCCGACGCGCCGCCTGGTTGGCATTCGGCTCGCCCACCGTCGTCAGAAAGGGTTTGCCGGGCATGAACGATCCAAGGATATCGCGCGAATTGCCAATATCATAGGGCTCCACCCAATCCAAGACCCGGCTCAGTTTCCAAAGATCGTAGCCGCCGAACGCCGACGGCATTTGCGTGCCTTCGATGCCCACCGGGGTCTGCGGATCAAGCTCGCGCGCCGTTTGCCGAAGGTCATCGAGCACCCCGGCCAGGGAATCGTCCATGTAGGATCGGTGGTCGCACCACGGGGCGGAATTCCATCGCGTGCGATCCTTGATTGCTGCGGCGGAGTCAAAGCGGACACCTTGCAATGCCTGCCAGTCCGGATTTCCACGCGGCAGGGCTCCGCCGCCGGACTGGCGGTTTTTGATTTCATCTGTGGTGAATGGCATGACCGCGTCCCAGTTGGGAAATTGCGTTTCCCACTGCGCGTTTAGTTTTTCAATGGTCACGTAGCGTTTCCGCAGCCAGTCGCGAAATCCCTGTAACGCCACAGGCGAGAAATCATAATCAAACGGATTCGCTGAAATGGTCGTCGAAAGTTCATCGCGGATGTCATAAAGCAACGGCGAGTGGGGGGCCTGGACCTTCACCGCCTCCTTCATTTTTCCGCGCGCCCATTCGCGCCAGCCAGGATCATCGAACGAATACTCGCGCACCATCGCCTCCTTGCTGCGGCCGCTCTTGGCCCATTGCGTGACCATCGCATCCCAATCCTTGACGCCTGAACTCCATTTCAAGCACAGGCCCTTGTTGACGATGTTCTCGACGTAATAGGGCATTTTCTGGCCGACGTAGCGTTCCGGGTTTTCATCCCCTGTAACCATGCCCGTGTTGATGCCCATCTCCTGCAGGCGCTGGAAGACGAGGGCTTTTTTGGCAGGGTCTTTCCACGGTGAATCCCCCATCCAGAGAATCGTGCGATACGTCGGCCACGAACGCAGTTCAGCATGGCACAGTGAGGTGAACGCGAGAACGAGCAGGAAATATTTCATTTCCCGGATTCTGCGGGCAATCGTCCCCGCCGCCAAGCACTTAAGAGCGGAAACGTCGGCGGCCTTCGCGTGGTGGGCTGGGCGGCTTTGGGGCCTCCGCAGTGGCCGGTCGCTCCGCACGGTCCGTCGAATAGGTGCGGTCGGACCATTCGCGCTCAGACGACCCGCGCCGCTGCTGGCCGCTGCGTTGTTGGCCTCCCCCACCCCGTTGCTGACCGCTGCCGCCACCGCGCTGCTGACCGCCCCGCTGCTGGAATTGTCGCGGGGGCCTCGCCTCATCCGGAGGCGGGGGTGGCGCATTGTAATCAAAGCCCTCTGCCTTCTTGCGGACCAGTCCGCGACCGATAAATTTTTCCAATGCCCGCAGCGATGCCCGATCGTCCGGCGTCACGAAACTCACCGCATCGCCAATCGCTTTCGCGCGCCCCGTGCGCCCAATCCGGTGGACATAATCTTCGGCATGCATCGGCAGATCATAATTCACCACATGGGAAATTCCCTCCACATCAATGCCCCGCGCCGCAATGTCCGTCGCCACCAGCACGCGCACCGTGCCGGCCTTGAAATCCTGCAGGGCTTTCAACCGCTGATTCTGCGAACGATTGGAATGCAGCGTCGCCGTCAGGATCCCCCTCGCCTGCAATTTCTTGGCCAGGCGGTCCGCGCTGTGTTTCATGCGCGTGAAAATGAGCACGCTGTCCATCGCCGGATCCTTCAGCAAGTGTTCCAGCAGCGGTTGTTTCAGTGATGCGGAAATTTCGTAAACCATCTGAGTCACAGTCTCCGCAGGATTCGCCCTACGGCCAATCTGCACCGTCTGAGGGGAGTGTTGAAACTCGTGTGTGAGCGATTCAATTTCCTTGGAAAGCGTGGCCGAGAAAAGCAGTGTCTGGCGCTTGTTCGGCAGCGTCTTCACAATGCGGCGGATGGAGGGCAGGAAACCCATGTCCAGCATGCGGTCAGCCTCATCCATCACCAGTGTTGTCAGACCCCGGAAATCGCCAAACCCCTGCTGCATCAAATCCAAAAGCCGGCCTGGACAGGCGATCACAATATCCACACCTTTGCGCAATGCCGCCATCTGCGGACGCTCGCCCACCCCGCCGAAAACTGTCGCCATCGTCACTGAGGTATGCTGCGCATAAGCGCGCACATTTTCCTCAATCTGCACCACCAGTTCACGGGTCGGTGCCAGAATCAGCACCCGGATTCCGCGCCCCGCGCCCTGGTCCAGCAGGCGGGAGAGGATCGGCAATGTAAACGCCGCGGTCTTGCCCGTGCCGGTTTGCGCGATGCCGATGACATCCTTGCCAGTGATGACAATGGGAATCGCGGATGTTTGAATCGGAGTGGGTTCAGTATATCCCGCATCCTTCACGGCTTGAAGGAGGCTGGGGTGGAGTTGGAGGGAGGAAAATGGCATGAACCCGCAACATGCGGCTGTTTGGGTGCGGTTGCACGCGATATTTCAGGTTTCTGGACATCCAGCACTTGGCCCCATTTCCTTATGGGCGCACCAACCAGCGGAAAAATCTGTCTGGCAGCTTATGCCGGACGACGCTGCGTTGATTTACCGATATGCGGAATGGACTCCTTCCCGGATTCCTCATAGCGTGCCGTCCTGTTTCAATTTTCCAATCTCATGAATCCAGAATCCAACACCGAATCATCGTCCTTCACTGACCGCAGAAATTTCCTCAAGGCCACCGCCGTTTCCGCCTTTGCCGGGATGACGGTGCCTTTTGTGCACGCCGAGGAAGATAATACGGTGAAGCTGGCCTTGATCGGTTGCGGCGGCCGGGGATCAGGCGCGGCCAATGATGCGCTCAGCACGAAGGTCCGCCCAACGAAAATGGTGGCGATGGCGGATGTCTTTGAACACAAGCTGGTGGGCAGCCAGGCCAGTCTTTCCAGCAACTACTCCGCCACCCCGGGCAAGGTGGATGTGCCCAAAGAGCGGCAGTTTCTCGGATTCGAAGCCTACCGCGATGCCATCGACTGCCTGAAGCCGGGTGATGTGGCGATCTTCGCAACGCCGCTGGCGTTCCGCTGGGTGCATTTCAAATATGCCGTGGAAAAGGGCGTGAATGTCTTCATGGAAAAACCGCTCACTGCGGATGCCCCGACCTCCAAGCGCATGCTGGAAATCAACATGGAGGCCAAAAAGAAGAACCTCAAGGTCGGCGTCGGTCTCATGACCCGCCACTGCCGCGCCCGGCAGGCCCTCTACAAGCGCATCAAGGACGGGGAGATTGGTGACATCATTTCGATGCGTTCCTACCGCATGCACCCACCGGTGGCCTCGGCCTTCTCACAATCGAACAAGGTGATGAATCCGCCCAACGGAAAACCGGAAGTGATGTATCAGATTGAGCGTTTCCACAGCTTCCTCTGGGCCAGCGGTGGTCTCTTCAACGATTTCAACATCCACCAGATCGACGAGTGCTGCTGGATGAAAGACTCCTGGCCTGTAAAAGTTCACGCGATTGGTGGTCGCCACTACCGCAAGGATCCCGAAGGTCGGCCCTACGTGGATCAAAATTTCGACACCTATTCCTGCGAATACACCTTCGAGGACGGATCCAAGCTCAACTGGAACAGCCGCATCATGCCTGGATGCAAACAGGATTTCCACAGCTACGCCCACGGCAGCAAAGGCTCCGCCGTCATCAGTCTCTCCGCGCACACACCGGGCCGCTGCCAGACGTTCAAGGGCCAGCAGATGAAGAAAACAGAGCGCATGTGGGCGTTCGAACTCGAGGATGAACCCAATCCCTACCAGATGGAATGGGACGACCTCATGGAATCCATCACCAAGAACCTCGACCACAACGAAGTGGACCGCGGCGTCATGGCCAGCCTTGTCACCAGCATGGGCCGCTATGCCGCTCACACCGGTCAGGAAGTGAAACTCGAAGACTTCAAGAATCATCCGCACGAGTTCGCCCCAGGTGTTGAGACCATGACCGCCGAAGGCCCCGCCCCCGTGGTGGCCGATGCCGAAGGATTCTACGGCGTGCCCCAACCCGGTATCAAGATCGACCGGGAATATTGATGTCACATCGCCCCCCATTGCGACGCTGAGGGAAACGGGACGTGTCCCAAATCTGACAAATTCTCCAGGGTTATTTCCTGGCAGGGATTGCTTACGCCGATGGGAGTTTGCAATCCCCGGAAACTGCTGCATCCTGGCGTCAGGATGACGATGCAGAAATCATTGCCAGGCGCTTGCTCACCGGAGGTTTTCTCCGGGGGGAGCGAAGGTATCAGAGGCTACTGCAGCAGCCGTTCGGCGAATACCTTCATTTATCAAAATGCCGAATCTGGACTAACACCCACCTGCCAGCCGGTCGGTGCTCGCCGCAAAATTCGTCAGGATCCTGATCAAGACCCCTTTATACGCGGCATCAGTGCCGTTGGCCTGGACCGCCGAGCAACTTCACATGGCAAGCCCATCAAAAGGCGGCCCAGGCCTACCGACGCCCTCTAATTTGGTGAATTTCAATGAAATAGTTTGTTAAGAATCTTGTCCTGACCCCTGCTATGGGGACGGTTTCGTCAAGGTTGTAATTGATTGCTCTCGGTTTCTTTTTTGAACGGTTTGTGTTGTGTGTTACGGTTTGAATGTTGAGACCATTGTGAAGGGGAGCTTACGTTGGGCTTGAGCGGCTTCTACTGACGGGGAAGTTACCTCGCGGTTTTCCATCCTGCTATCCGCACGTCAGGCGGGGCCTGAGTGCATGGTGTCTTGCGTGAGACCGGGGTCAGTGGAACGGGGAGGCGGT
>CALQSQ010000161.1 GCA_943333275.1 Akkermansia muciniphila | reverse complement strand
TTGCGCCTTCTGCGCTTTTTTGCGGCCTTCAACGGCTTTTCCCGGGGATAGCAAGCTGGACCGGGAATCCTGCGGGGATGGTTCGCATTTTTGTGAAAAAAGGCGGTAGAAAGATTGACATTGAATTAAAAAAACGAAATACTGCCAGCGCTTCCGGAAAAATGGGCGCGTCGCAAAGGGCCGGAGCGAGTCAGTGGTCATTCCAATCATCAACCCAATCGCATTCCCCATGAAGACATCCCGTTTGTTCCTGTGTCTGACCGCTCTGGCGGTCTTCACCCATCTCGGCAGCCCCGCCCGCGCGGCGGTCGTCGTGACCAGTCCGGACTTCCCGCCCATCGGAGAGAGTTTTATCGCCACACCGGGGAGTGTGCTCACTTTTTTTGGGGGGGGCGGATTAACCATCACCGTGAGCAACCTCATCCTGAGAGTAGACTCCCTGATCGTGCGCTCCCACATTGGGCCTGACGAGACGGACAACTTCAATGCCACCCTGCTGGGCGATCTGAGTGTCAATGGCAGCCCAACCGTCCCGGTGTCCAGTTCAGGGCCCTCGACAGCCATCCTTACAGGGAAGTGGGGAAACACCACCGGCACCTTCGACACGGAGATGCTCCAGTTGGATCTTAGCGGGGGCTCTCCCTTCGGCCCGTTCATGATCCGGGAAAGCCCCACGAAACAATCGACCGGCAAGACGACGATCACCAATTTGGGTGGCGGGGGCTACAAGATCGACAGTTTTTTTGATGTCTTTACGGAACTCTCCATCGACGGCGGAGCGAGCTGGATGCCGCAGTCCGTGGGCGGCGGTCCCAATCCCGTCCATTTTGATCTGGGTGGGGCTGTGCCGGAACCCACGGCGCTCGGTCTGCTGGGTCTGAGCCTGCTGGGTGCCTTGCGCCGCAGCCGCAGGGTGGCGTGAAGCCTGGCGAAAAGCTGCATTTGCAAAAAGCCCCGCCGGACATCTGGCGGGGTTTTTTTGTTGGGGGAGGGGGGGGATTTGAAAGACCAAAGACCAAAGACCAAAGACCAAAGACCAAAGGCGGTGGGCGGGGATGGGAATCGCCGCAAAAAGGCGCAGAAGGCGCAAAAAATCGGGATTTGAACGCGAGGGCGCGGTCGGAGGATGCTCACGTTCATCGTGATCAGGCAGGAGACTTCCAGAGGCCCTTCTTGCGGCTCTTGCGCTTTTTTGCGGCCCTCCATGGGTGAGCTTTTGGTCAAAGACTAAAGGCTGAAGGTGGAAAATCCCTAATCAAAATAGCGTTGGAAAATCCTGTAAAATGAACCTAGGATGGGTCTCGAGATGACGCCACTTACCTCCACATTGATTGAAGAAATCCGCCAGACTCCTGAGGACGTTCAGGGGGAGGTGTTGGATTTTGTGCTGTTTCTCAAGGCCCGGCGGAATGCGGAGCAGGGGCGGGAGGATCTGCTTCCGCTGGCTCAGGGCAGCTGGGCGGTGGATTGGGACAACGAAGCGGAGGATGCGGCGTGGCGGGATTTGTAGCCGGGGATGTGGTGGTGGTGCCGTTTCCCTTCACGGACCTGCAGTCCCATAAAGTTCGGCCTGCGATCGTGGTCGCGGCTTTCACCAGGGGAGATATCCTCCTCTGCCAGATAACCAGTCGGACGGGTGGCCATCCGGCGGTGATTCCAATCAACACGACGGATTTCGCATTGGGGGCCTTGCCAGTTGCCAGCCAGGCTCTGCCGCACCGCATCGTCACTGCCAATGAAACCTGTGTGCGCAAGGTGGCGGGAAAATTGACCCCGGCCAAGCTGACGGAGATTCGTGAGGCAATCTGCGCAGCCGTCAGACAGGGTTAGCGCTCCAACTGCTGGATCGGTCCGGGCCGGGCCAGCGCAGGCTCTGGTGTCTGCTTGATTGGGAATGGCAGGAAAGGGTTGGGTTGGGGGGGGGGAGGAGGGGGGAAATTAAAAGACCAAAGACCAAAGGACAAAGGCGGTAGGCGGTGGGCGGGAATGAGAATCGCCGCAAGAAGGCGCAGAAGGCGCAAAAGATCGGGATTTGAACGCGAGGGCGCGGTCGGAGGATGCTCACGTTCATCGTGATCAGGCAGGAGGCTCCCGCAGGGTCTTGCTTGCGGCTTTTGCGCTTTTTTGCGGCCCTCAGTGGGTGAATTTAGACCAAAGACCAAAGACTAAAGGACAGAGCCGATGAGGATGCTCAGGGCTGCATGGGTTTTTCCTTCGACCAGCGGAGCATGAGTTGGATGTTGTTTTCGAGGATTTCGTTGCGGGCGTTGCGGCCGTTTTCGGGGCGTTCGTCGGTGAGGTAGTTGAGGTAGATTTCCTCGGGTTCGGGGGTGCGGCCATGGTCGTCGAAGCGAAGCATCCAGTCGTCGAGGGCCTGGCGGTGGCGGGTGAGGGTGGTGGTGTGGGTGGGATCGGCGGCGAGGTTGTGGAGTTCGAAGGGATCGGCGGTGAGGTCGTAGAGTTCCTCGCGCGGACGGGTGTCGGCCATGATGAGGGCCTGGTCGGCATTGAGTTTTCCCTCGGCGTGGAGTCGGCGCATGGCCTGGACGATGGCTTTCTCGTCCTTGTAGCGGTTGGGCTGGAGGTAGGGGCGGGTGGGGTAGAAGTTGCGGATGTATTTGAAGCCGGCGCTGCGCACGCAGCGGATGCGGTCCACGGTCTCGTCCGCGCGGTCGCGGGCGGCGAAGATGAATTCCCGGGGGGTGGGATGGGCGGCGAGGAAATCGCGCCCCTGGAGTTGGGTGGGGAGCGGGAGGCGGGCGAGGGCGAGGGTGGCGGCGGTGATATCGATGTGCTCCACGAGGTCATCGCGCACGCGGCCTGCGGGGATGCCGGGGCCGCGGACGATGAGAGGCACATGGATCCCGCCATCGTAGAGGAACTGTTTGTTGCGCACGTGGCTGATGCCGTGGTCCGTCCAGAAGATGATGACGGTGCGGTCGAGTTCGCCGGCCTCGCGGAGGTGCTGGACGATGCGGCCGACCTCCCAGTCGGTGTAGCGCACGGTATCCAGATACTGCGCCCAGTCGGCGCGGATGGTTTCGTCATCGGGCAGGTAGGGTGGGAGCGTGACGTCCGCCGGGGAGGTGGTGCTGCCGAGGGTGGCGCGGACTTTTTCCGGCCACGCCGGGCCCGGGGCCTGCCCGCGGAATTTCCCGCCGTTGAGCTGGATCTGGACGAAGAAGGGCTGACCGGCCTTGCGCTCGGCCCAGTTCATGAGGGAGTAGGTGGCGGCGGGGTCCCAGACGAAGTTGTAGTCGGTCTTGGCGATTTTTACGCTCCCGCCGGTGTGGATGAAGTCGTCGAAAGTGAGGTTGCAGGTGTGGTAGCCGGCCTCCTTCAGAAGCTGCGGAACGGGCCGGATGCCGTCGGGCAGGGTGATGGGAAATTTCGCCGAACTGCTGCGGTGGTTCTGGCAACCGATGGAGGTCTGGTAACACCCGGTGATGAGCGCGGAGCGGCTGATGGAACAGATGGGGGCGGTGACGAAGGCACGGGAAAAGCGCGTCCCCTGCGCAGCCAGGGCATCGACATTCGGCGTGCGGATGGACTTCTCGCCATAGCAGGAAAAATGGGGCGACATGTCCTCAGCGAGGATCCACACGATGTTGGGCGGCGGCGATGGGGGATCGGCCGCGAGAGCGCGGGAGGCGGTGCAGGAAATCAGCAGGAGGAGCAGGGAGCGGAGTTTCATGATGGGAAGCATGGCGGTGCAACGAGGGAACCACGGATGGCGGGGATTTGCACGGATAAAAGCGGGCGGGCTGATACCTCGAAGGGTGCCTGGCAAACGTTCCAAACTGGGGCATGGTGAAGGCATGACGGATGCCGAACGACAACAATACAAGGAATACGCGGAGCGCTGGAAACGCGTGGGACCGCTGCTGGAGGAGCAGCGGGAGGAGGATGTGCGGCGCAGTGACACGGTAAGTGCCTTCGCATTTTTTTCCAAAATGCCACTTTTTAATCTCAAACATTTCCCACCCCTGCCTTCCTCTGGTCTGGTGGAACAACAACGATGGTTCCGGAAAATCGCAGAGAAATGAATGAACTGGTGGCGGCAGCCGCCGACATCCAGGAGCTAATGGAAGCACACGGATGGAAGTTCTGCTTCATTGGAGGTCTCGCCGTGCAGGCATGGAGCGAACCCCGCTACACAAAGGACGTGGACCTGACTCTACTCTACTGACGGGATTCGGCGGGGAGGAACCATTCATTGATGTCCTTTTGACTCACTACACGCCCAGACGACCGGAGGCGAAACAATTTGCCATGGTCAACAGAGTGCTCCTGCTGGAGAACTCCAGAGGCTTGGGGATCGACGTGGCGTTGGGGGCACTACCCTTTGAGGAGTTGGCGGTGCGCAGATCCACCATGGTGGAGGCATTTCCAGGAGTGAAGCTGCGGTTCTGTTCCCCCGAGGACTTGATCGTGATGAAGGCGTTTGCCGGTCGTGATCAGGACTGGATGGATGTCCGGATGACGATCGTGCGCAGCGGCGTGGAGAAACTGGACTGGACTTACATTCGTGAGCAACTGACCCCGCTTGCGGAGGTGAAGGAGGAGCCGGAAATTTTGGATCGCCTGGAGAAACTGCGGCAGCGCTATGCAGGCGATGGCGGCCATTGAGTGAACCCAGCCAGCGGCGGGGGCCCTGCGGAGGGCGCCGATTTGTCTGGCTTTCCCCTGGGAACGCGGGCTAGTGGGTGAATGAAGGAAATGATGAACGCGATGGATCGCTGCGGCTGGGCATCGGTGCCGGGCTGCGTGGATGTGGCGGACGCGCTGCGGCTGAGGAATGAATGCCAGATTGCCTATGACGGCGGTGGATTCCGGAAGGCGGGGGTGGGGCGCGGGGCGGCGCTGGTGGTGCGGGAGGATCTGCGCGGGGATGAGATCATGTGGCTGGAGACGGATGGGGAATCGGTGGAGCAGGGCATGTATCTGGCGAGGCTGGAGCTGCTGCGGCTGGCGCTGAACGAGCGTTTCTTCCTGGGCTTGTTTGATTTCGAAGGGCACTTCGCGGTTTACGGGGAGGGTGCGTTTTACAAGCCGCATCTGGACCGGCATGCAGGCACGAACGAGCGCATCATCACGGCGATCCTTTACCTGAATGAAAACTGGCAGCCGGGGGATGGCGGGGAGTTGAAACTCTGGACATCACCGGAAGCCCGGGACGGGGCGTTTCAATTGATCGAGCCGCGCATGGGCACGCTGGTGTGTTTCCTAGCGGGGAATTTCTGGCATGAGGTGATGCCGGCGGTGAAAGCGCGTCTGAGCATCACCGGTTGGTTTCGGCAGAGGGGGTGAGAGGGAGATGGCTCGGGCGCAGCCTCGCCCCACCTCCGGCGATTACTTCTTTTTTTCGTCTAGTTCGAAAATGCTCACGATGGATTCCTCCTCCTCGGTCATGGCGGGCTTGACAGCGGGGGCGGGCTTGGGGAATGCCGGGGGCTTGCCGGGACGGGCGGGCGCTGGCTCGTCGGCGGTGGAGGCGATTTCGGGTTTGGCCGGAGCCTGATGGGTGCCGCCGGGCCACTCGGTATTGGGGCACGTGGGGGATTTGAACTCGAAGACAAGGTTCTCCCCGCGGTAGAAGCGGAGCCAGACGCCGACGAGTTTGTCGGAGGTGCGCGGACTGGTGGCAAGGGAATTGAGCGTGAAGGATCCGGTCTTGATGGTTTCGGTTTGCGCGTAATCCATCTGCGGGATGAACAGATTGCCATGTTTCACGCGCAGCACGCCCTTGGAGTTGTCCGAGCTGCCACCGTCCACAGCGTCGGGCGAAGGCTTGGCAGGAGGTTTACCGGGGACCAGATTCCCACGGGTGCGGACTTTGTTGAGCATGAAGGCACACCAGTCCACAGAGACATCATAGAGGGCGGCGCGGGTGGTGCTGGACAGGGAAATTTCATAAGCCTTGCGCTCGGTGGAGACATCCGGTGCATAGCGCCCGATCTTCGAAGCAATCACCTGCTTGATGGCCATTTCCTTCTCGTCCTTGGTCATGGGGATTTCCTTTTCCACTGCCTTCACGGCAAAGGTGTGGTCCAGGGCCTCGGGGGATTCGGCCATCCATTTGAGGAGGAAGAGCTGGTCGTCGGAGGAAAAGGATTTCAAATCGATCTGCAGATCCCGCCCGTCCTCCGTGCGAAATAGAATCATCTGCCCCTTCGCCTTTTTGGGCTGGCCCCGGAGCACCGCCCCCTGCGCATTCTTGAATTCACGGACCTCCGCGTGTAGCGGGGCCATGGGCAGAAGGCAGCAGAGAGCCAACGCGGCACGCTGTAATGAGAAGAACTTGGGAAGGGAAAACATGGTCATGGGAGGGAGGTATTTGGGCACTGGGCAACGTGCCGGCAGTTCCGGCACGGGCTTGAACCCCATAGGCGGCGGAAAGTTGCAGGAGAAAATGCCAATGGGCAGGTGGGGCCGTTGGGTGGGGCGAGGCTCCTCAAACAATTGGCTCAGGCGCAGCCTCGCCCCACCCTTAACCCACCTTGGACTAGCGGTTTGCTGTGATCTTTTTAGCCTCACCCTGCCAAACGCCGGGCAGGATGTCCCTGAAGGAGGCATTGGGTGCAAACAGGCGCTTCCCGTCCCGCTTATCCACATACCATATCCCTCCCTGTTGGTGGGCAGCACTGGAGGCATAGCCTTTTGGCACATAACTGGGCGGCGATGAACTTACTTTCTGCCAAATCCCGGAGGCGTTCCATTCCGATTCCGGGGTGAGTTTCCGGTTTTTAAGTTCAAGCTGCTTGCCTGCATCGCCCAGATGTTCGGACACCGTCTGGACGATTTCGCCAGGAACAAAGATTGGCGCAGCGGCAATTTTCACCGGCAGGATTGGGTCGGGTTGTTCCCCGGTGCGGGGAAGTGCACAACTGGGAAAGACAACATAGATGCCGAGATTCACCAAACCCATCATCAACACCAACCGCCATCGGACACCGGGTTTCTGAAAATTCTGTACGGGGCTTTTCATCAGCAGACAGTACGACATCCATCCTCAGGGTCAAATTTTCTCTCGCAGTCGAGCCCTCAACGGAGCAGATCCCACCAGCACTGGAAGGACCGCGAAGTTGCGGGGAAAATCGAATCGGAGAAAGGCTCCCGTCCCAGCCTGTCTGCCTGCGCCATTCTTGTCACGGCAAGTCAGCGGCAACCATACTCCGAAAGTGGTAAAGACACTCGATCACACATGAAGGATGCATTGCGCACACAGGAACCCACAACCCATCAACCCAGGAGGCAGTGTCACTGTCCGCCTCCGGCTTCAAACGACGAAAACATCCCATGTAATCCAAACCATGAAAACACATCCCACCACCCTGATCATCACCTCAATGATTCTCCTCGCCTCCTCCCCTCGCACGCGCGCCGAGGATGCTGTCCGCGTGCGCGTCGAGCGCAGCAATTCGCTGTCGGGCCCCTGGCAAAAGATCCCGTTGGACAATGCCCCCACCGACGCCAACGGCGACCCGATCATTCCCGATCCACGCGGATCCTCCTTCTTTCGTGCCGTTATTGACAAGATTCCGGGCGGTGCTGGCGAGAGCGTGCCCTTCGGCTCCCTATCCCGGGTGCTCATCAGCGAGGCCGCGCGGGAACTTGAATCAGGCAAGGGCGACCAGGAGGACGGCTGGCCTGACGATGCCGTGATCGACCCCATCGTGCATCCGATTTACGACCTTGCGTTCGAGGACGGCAAACTTCCCGCCTTCTATGAATTGAAAGTCGAACTTCCGGACCGACCCACACCCAAGGGGCCGCTGCTGCGCAATGAATCCGCAGGCTGCCCGTCACGCGACCTGGGCTACATCCTTCTCTCCATGAGCCGGGGGGAACCACCCATGCCCGCACGTGCCACCACCGGCCAGACTCCCGTGGAACGCCTCCAGTGCGCCGCCGGGGACAAAAACATCCGCGTGCTGCGTTTTGGCCCCACGCTCCTGATGGCGGAGGACATGGACGGAAAACTCGTCGCCAACCTCGGCGCCCATCCCTTCCGACCCAATCCCACGCTGGCCGAGGACATGCGGCAACCCGTGGAATGGTCCAAGGGTGAGGATGACGCGGAGGGCAGGGTCAGTCGGCCACCACCGCCAGCCTACGGCGGTCCTTACGAGAGCTACGAAGATTTCAAAAAGGATTATGTGGACAACCCCGTCTACCAGCAGATCCGTGCCCGGCGCGCCTTCTACGCAGCACCACAGTGGGAAGCGATCCGTGGCACACTCCCGGAGGGCATCACCCTGCATGTGGGAGACAACATCGTCTTGCTGGATGGCAAACATTTCGAAAGCTGGTCGCTGGATGAGGAGGATACCTCGACAGGTGAGGTGCCCCACGTTCCGATTGTTTCACTCTATCCCCGTCCGGATGGCGGACTGCTGGTTAACGCCTTCGCCGCAGGTGAGGGATGGCTGCAACTGGAACTCGTAACCGGGGAAATCATCCACCAGCCGATTCTGGTGCTGCCCCGCGATGCGGTGATCCCCCGCATTTCCCCCAAAGGGCCGACCACCTATCCACACTGGCGCGTCGCCGCTGAGTATTACGCAGGGACCTACGCCATCCAGCCAAAATACAACCAAATGATCGGCACGGATTACTGGACCGTGGACTGGAATGGATACGATGGCTGCGGACCGACCGCCTGGGCGATTTACTTCGGTTGGCTGGAACGCAACAACGGCGTCAAGGCGGCCTTTGATCCGAAATTCCCCCTGCCTGACACCGTCACCGCTCCATCGGAATACCTCGCAGGCCAGTATTACAACGGCGTGGCCCTGCGCCCGGTCTATTCCATACTCAGCGACCTCTGCGACACCATCAATGTGCCCTTCAGCGATCAAACTGCCACCATGCCGGGCGACGAGGCCGAGGGCGGGCTCGACTACCTCTGGTTCTCCGAACTTGGCGGCCGCATCAAACGTTCCTGGCACATGAAATGGGCCGGCCTTTTCGGAACCCTGGATACGCCGGATGAAGGCGGGGCAAAGTATGGACGGGATGCAATCAAGGCAGGCTTCCCCTCAGTCACCGGACTTGGCGAATACTGGCACTATGTGGTGGCCTACGGCTACAAGTCCGAGGCGCTTGATCTTGCCCCGAACGTCCCCAGCGGTGTCGTCCGCCGCCAGATCCGCTGCAACATGGGCTGGGGTCCGAACGCACCCGCCGAGTGGCGCGATTTCTACGACGTGTTCTTTACCTCCAATTACAAAATCTGGAACGGCCCCAACGCCAATTAACCTCCCTCGGTCAACTTCCCCGGGCCGGAATTTGCCGGCCACGGGGCGGGGCTGGAGGTGGGGCGGGGCTGCGACCGAGACGATTCTAAATTTATCAGGATCATCCCCTCCTGATGCTCGGTCGCAGCCCCGCTTCACCTCCTCCTTCCCCACTTTTGCGGGGTCTTCGATCTTGCCCTGAGTGTCGCGGTGCGATCAAAGCGGGACGCTTTGTAGCACTCAAAGAGGGACAAAGGCGCGCAGCGCCTTGCGAGCGAGCGAAGCAATGCGAGCTTCTGCGCGCTGTGGCACAGGATACGGCTCTGCTGGAGAGCAACCGGAGCGGTGCCG
>CALQSQ010000160.1 GCA_943333275.1 Akkermansia muciniphila | reverse complement strand
GCAACCAAGCCACCTTGGCGACACTACGATCTTATTGCTTTGCAATAGGAGGCTGGGTCAGCAAGCACGCCCGCAACAAGGTGCTCAAACTCTCACTGCCCCGCACAAAACGCCCTTGGATGGACGCTATCTTCCGCAAAATCAAAGCCCACCCGCCCCCATTCAGCTACTCCACTGCATAATCCGGGTTAAATGGTAGCGCAGGAGGATGGGCCAGGGGATCTTCGGCAGGGTGGGGGTGCCGGTGGATTCTGGGGGGTCTTCTGGCGGATCGGACATGGTCTGTGGGTTGCCGATTTGACCATTTTATAAAAGCCTCAGGCGTTGATGTCTGAGAGTTTGCGGACGGCGCTGACGAGGCGTTCGATCTGGAAGGGTTTGGGGATGACGCCGAGGAAGCCGTGCTCGCGGTGGGCATCGAGGAGCGCGTCGTCGATGTAGCCGGTGGTTAGGAGGGCTTTGAGGGTGGGGAATTCGGTATTGAGGCGCGCGATGGCTTCCATGCCGCCCATGCCGCCGCGGACGTCGAGATCCATGAGGAGGACGTGGAAGGGGGTGCCGATGGCGTGGGCTTTGCGGTAGGCGTCGATGGCTTCCTGGCCGTCGTTGGTGCAGTAAACGTCGAAGCCGTGGGCGGTGAGGATTTTTTGGACGAGGACGCGGATTTGAATCTCGTCATCCATGAAGAGGATGCGGGGACGGGGGGGCGTGGAGTCGGGAGGATGGGAGCGGGGGGACTTGAGCGCGGGGGCGGTGGGGTCCGTGGGGAGCGGTGGGTGGTTGAGAAGGTGTTTGATGTTTACGGGGAGCCAGACGGTGGCGGTGGTGCCTTCGCCGGGGACGCTGGTGAGCGTGAGGCGACCGCCGTGGGCGCGGATGGTGGCGGCGGCGAGCGTGAGGCCCATGCCGCGGCGACCGGTGGTGGAGTAGAAGGGATCGAAGACGTGGTGGAGGTCTTCCGTGGGGATGCCGGGGCCCTGGTCGCGGAGGCGGATCTGGATGCCGGCCTGCTGGGTGGGCTGGGTATTAGGTTCGCGGAGATTGCAGGCATCGACGAACAGGGTGCCGCCCTGGGGCATGGCATGCGTGGCATTTTCCACCAGAGCACGGAGGGCTTCGCTGAGGGCCGTTTCATCGGCTTCGATGGGCCAGAGGTCGTCGCTGACGTGGAGAACGGGGGTGCACTTGCCGCTGAGGAGGGCGAAGGCGATGCATTTTTCAAGCAGGGGTTTGAGATGCTGGGGGTGTTTGTGGAGGTCGTGACCCTGCTGACGGCGGGCGATCTGGGTGCTGCGGCGGGCGAGGGATTCGGCGGTGTCGCAGCCGAGCTGGGCGCTGGCGAGGAGTTCACGGGCTTCGGCGCGGGCTGGGGGGATGCGGGACAGAAGTTCGAGGTTGCCGCGGATGGTGGTGAGGGCATCGCTGAGTTCGATCGCCACGCCTTGCAGGACGCGGGTGGCGGCGTCCTGCCGGGAATCCTGCTGGCGGCGGGCGGCGCGTTCCTTGAGCAGGGAAATGTCCTGGAGGCGGAGGACGAGCGCGGCCTGCGTGGGCCATTCGATTCTGGCAAGATAGACGTCGAGCCAGCGGTGGCTGCCGTCGGGCCGGCGGTGGCTGACTTCGGCCATGCGGACGGCGTCGTGGACTTTCAGAATCTGGGGATCGTAGTCCTCGTGGTCGAAGAGGTCTGGGAGGACGAGGGAGAGGAAGCGGGATACGAGGTCGGTCCGGGGGATGCCGAGGATGGTTTCCGCAGCGGGGTTGGCTTCGATGATGAAGCCGTCGCGCGCGGTGATGATGAGGGTGGCGGCGGGGGAGTTGAGAAAGAGAGGGTGGTAGCGCTGGGCGGCGGCGATTTCACTGGCGGCGGTGCGCTGGAGCGTGCGCGTCTGCATGAGGGCGTGCTCGGCGATGGCAAGGCGGTTGCGCAGGAGGCTGTGGCTCTGGTTGCGGGTGACTGTGATGACGTCGGCAAAGCCGCGTTTCAACCAGGCTTCGATGCGGGCGGTGGGTTCATCGTCATCGGTGAGGGCGAGGCAGGTGGGCTGGGAAACGCCCGTTTGCTGAAGCAGGGCATGGAGAAACTCCGCGACAGGTGTGGCGGTGGCGTGGTTGAGCCTGATGAGGAGCAGGTCCACGGGTGCCTGTTTTAAAAAATGTGCGGCCTCGGAACACTGCTGCACGCATCCGGCCTCATGTCCGCGACTGCTCACCAGCGAAGTCAGGACCGCTCCCATTTCCAAATCGGGCTCAATGATGAGCGTTCGCAGGAGCTGAATCTCAATGCCCCGGTCCAACATCTCCGGCCGCACATCACCCGAGGTGGTTGTTTCTTCTGGTTGGGATGGACTCAAGTGGGGCGGGGATATTTGTTAAAAAATCAAGGGGTGCAAACTAACATGTGAGGCGTGTTTCGGCAACGGGTTTCCATCATTTCTATAAAAGGTGTCACCGGAATGGGTCGGATGATGCACTCTGCCGTCTTCACGTAGGACATACCCTAAATGGGGGTTAGCCTCAAACCTAAGCTATGGCAAAGTGTGCCACCCCCCATGTTGCGCATTTTTATCATCGCGTTTGTGCTTGCAAGCTTCTGGGGCGATGCGGCCCTGGCCCAGTCGCCCGCAGACGCCATTTCGCGGCAGGAGCAATTGCAGAAGGAACTCATTGAGTTGGCGGCAAAATACAACGGGAGCACGCCGGAGATGGAGGCGGAATTTGCGGTGTGGGAGCAAAAGCTGCGTCAGGAGGTCCCGTGGGAGGTGCTGGATGTGGGAAATTTCGATATCGCGACGGGCGGTGCGGTTTGGGAAAAACAACCCGACGGCTCCGTGCTAGTGCGCAGTGGCATGGCGGCCAAGAGTGATTACGTGGTGAAATGTGTGACGCCGCTGCGGGGGATCACGGCCCTGCGGCTGGAGGCGCTGCCGGATGATTCGCTGCCCGCACGCGGCCCCGGGAATGCACCCAATGGCAACGCAGTGGTCACTGAATTATGGGTGACGGCCACGCCCACCCAGCCGATGGCGACCAAGGCGCAGTTTGTGAGAGTGGAGGCACCGGGCAAGGGACGTTATCTGCATCTCGCGGAAGTGGAGGTCATGGCCGGTGGAAAAAATATCGCACTGGGTGCCAAGGCGACCCAGATCAGCACCGACAACGGCGGCGAGGCGGCCCGGGCCGTCGATGGCAACCGGGACGGCGACTACAATGCGGGATCCACCACCCACACTGCGGCCACGGACAATCCCTGGTGGGAAGTGGATCTGGGGCAGGAATTTCCAATCGATGAGATCATTCTTTCAAATCGCACGGATGGAACGACGGCCAGTCGCATCGCTCCGTTCAAGGTGGCGGCCCTCAATGCCCAGCATCAGGTCATTTGGAATCATGATTCCAATGAGACTCCGATGACCGGCTTCGTCATCAAGGTGGCGGACGTCAGGAGGCATTTGATCCTGCATAACGCGACCGCCACTTTTTCGCAGGTCTCGTGGGAAGTGTCCAAAGCGGTGGACGGCGATGCCAAGACGGGCTGGGCGTTCTCACCACAGTTTGGCGAAAGACATGCGGCGGTCTTTGAAGTGGCAGATCCGCTGGATTTTGGAGAGGGAAATCAGACGGCATTGGAATTTACCATCCAGCAGCAATATGGCCAGGAGCACACTCTGGGCCGCTTCCGCCTGTCCGCCACCACCTCCCCACAGCCGGTCGTGGCTCTCTCACCGACAGCGCTCGCGGTGCTGAACAAGCCAGTCGCAGAACGCAGCGCCGCCGAGACCCAGATTATGCGCGAGCTTTTCCGTCCCTCCTCCAAGGTGCTGACCGCGCTGGCGGTGGAAATCGAGCACAAGCAAAAGGAGTTGTCGGCCATTCTTCCGCCCACCCCGCCGCCGCCGACCGGAACGGAAATTTCCGAACAGCAGCCGGATACTAATCCATTGCCGATGTGATGCCGCGTCAGGCCTTCGCCATATTGCGGATGGCGGATTGCAAGGTGGGAAACTGATAGGCGAATTCCTCCTTCTGCCAGGCAGCGGGAATCACCCGCGTGCTATCCAGAAAGACTTGGCCAAATCCCCCGGGCAAATTTTTTAGAATAATCGCCGGCACGGGAAAGATCGCGGGCCGATGCAGTTCCGCCGCGAGGCATTTGGTGAATTGAAGGTTTGTCACGGCTTCAGGAGCCACGCCATTGAGGAAGCCATGCACGGAATCCTTCTCCACCGCCGTCAGCAGTTGGCGCACCGCATCCTCCACGTGAATCCACGCCATCCATTGGCGGCCCGATCCCAGGCGGCCGCCCAGTCCCAGACGGAAAATCCGCCGCAGCAAGGGCCAGGCGCCGCCATCCGGTCCCAGCACCATTCCGAAACGTATGGACACCGTGCGTGCAAAGCCGCCCGCTTCAGCCACCGCAGCCTCCCAATCGCGAACCACCTCCCCCAAAAATCCCGCTCCCTGCGTGGAGGATTCGTCCAAAGTTTCATCGCCCCGATCCCCGTAAAACGAAACGCCGGAAGCCGAGACCAGAACCCGTGGCGGCTCCGCCAGCGTCCGCATCGCCGCCACCATCCGTTGCGTCAGGGCCACGCGACTCTCGTGAATCCGCCGCTTCTTTTCCTTGGTCCAGAGTCCCAAGACATTCTCCCCCGCCAGATGCACCACGGCCTCCAGGCCTGTGAAATCAAGCTTCGTCAGATCACGCTGGCCGTCCGTGGGCTTGCGCGAGAAGCCGATGATCTCATGCCCCGCCTGCCGGGCGCACTGGGTGAAGTGCCGTCCGAGAAATCCTGTGCCGCCGGTAAGTCCTATTTTCATGATCAATGGATACGCTACAGCAGGACCGTCAGAAGCGGGAAAATTTTTCCACGCGGAGGTCAGAGGCACCGCCGGGGCGCGCCGCAGCGGTGGATGCGCAGGGAGAAGCCGTGGCCGTTTTCGAAAGGTTCCACGGTGGCCTCGATTTCCAGGACAGGATGGCGGACGGTGGCCAGGGCGTAGGTGCGGTAGGTGCTGGCGAAGAGTTCGGTTTCGGCCATGCCGGTGTGGTCGGCAATGGTCATGAATTTCATGGTCTCGCCGGTGACCTGGTGGTGCGTGCGTTGTTCCACCACGAGGCCGCAGGTGGTGATGCGCTGGCCGGCGTATTCGTGCAGACGGGAGACGGGGCAGTAGGTGTCCCAGGCGATGCTAGGAAACAAATCCAGGGGATGCCCGGTGATTGCAAATCCGAACAACTCCGTTTCCCATTCCAAGCGTTGCAGTCGCGAAGGCTCCTGAAGCGGGGCGCGGGGGAGTCGGGCGATTTCCAGATCGGGCGGTGGCAGCAGCCAGAGCTGGCCGTGGGAGGGGAGATTGTTGCAATGATGCTGCCACTGCTGCGCGTCCCAGAACTGATGGGTGCGGGACTGCCCGAATTCATCAAACGCGCCGGCCTGGATGAGCGCGGTGAGTTCCTCGGCGTTGGGGCGCAGGCGATCGAAGCAATTGCGCAGCGACGTGAACGGGCCGCGCGGGTGTTCGCAGAGGATGCGGGAAATCGTTTCCTCGCGCAGGCCCTTGGCGCGTGTGATGGGGACGCGGATGCCCTCCGGGCGGACGGTGAATTGCGGGCCGGGATCGTTGATGCTGGGCGGGAGGAAGCGCAGTCCCAGCCGGAGGCACTCCAGAACATAGACGAGTGGATCGTAGAACCCCTTGCCATGCGTGAGCACGGCGGCCATGAAGGCGGCGGGGTGGTAACATTTCAGCCAGGCGGCCTGGTAAGCCTCCACACCATAAGCGGCGGAATGGGCCTTGCAGAAGGCGTAGCCCGCGAACCCGCTGACCAGCTCCCACACTTGGGCGATGGCCTCCGGATCGCGTTGGAGGAGCAGGGCGGCGGCGGCGAATTCCTCTTTGATCTGCGCGATCACGGCGTGTTTTCCCTTGCCCAGAGCCCGCCGCAGCACGTCCGCCCGCTCTGCGGAAAGACCCGCGAAGTCAGCGCAGATTTGTAAAATGTGCTCTTCGTAAATGACGAGGCCGTAACTGTCGGCCAGGCATTTTTCCAAGGAGGGGTGGGGGAAGGTCACGGGTTCCATGTCCTGATAACGGAGGGTGAAACGCAGCTTCTTCTGCTCGTTGGCCGCACCCGGACGGATCACGGAGACGATGGCCACGAGGCCGTGAATTTCCCGCACGTTGGTCATGCGGCAGAGGTTCACCATGGCGGGCGATTCAATGTGATGCACGCCGCGCGATCCTCCTGCGGCAATCATTTTCCACACCTGCGCATCCTCCCAGGGCTCAAGGGAGGAGAGATCCACGTGAAGGCCCCGGGCGGCCAGCGTGGCGCGGGCATCGCGCATCACGGCGAGTCCGCCCTGCGCGAGAATGTCCAGTTTCACGAGTCCGATGGTCTCCACGGCATCCATGTCGAAGTGGGTGGTGGGATAGCCTTTGCTGCTTTCAAAGGTGGGGGTGAGAGCCCGCATGGGCTGCCGTGAGAGCACCACGCCGCACGGGTGCATTTTTGCATGTCTCGGAAATCCATCGAGAAACGCCGCCGTCAGCAACGCGGTGCGATATGGCTCCTCCTCCAGGGGGAGATCGGCGCATTCCGGGCGGTTGCGCAGGGTTTTGATCAGGTCCGGAGGCTCGTTGGAGGTGGCATCGGGCGGCTTCCAGCTTCCGCTGAAACTCCACGGGAAATGCTCCGTGAATTTTCGGACATCGCGTTCGGCCACGCCCAACACCTTCGCCACTTCGGCAAACGCGCTGCGGGTCTGGAAGGTCGAAAATCCACCGACTACAGCGCAGAATTCGCGGCCGTATTTCGCAAAGATCAGGTCCACGACATCGTCCTTCCGGTCATGCGGGAAATCGATGTCGATGTCCGGCAGTTTCTTCATCGACATCCTTTCCAGATTCAGGAAGCGCGGGAAATACAGTCCGAAACGGATCGGGCAGACATCGCTGATGCGCAGGCAGTAGCAGACGAGCGAATCCGCAGCACTGCCGCGCGTGATCCATTCGATGCCCTGCGCGTGGCATTGCTGAAGCAGGTCCCAGACGACAAGAAAATATTCCTCATACCCCACCTGGCCGATGATGCCCAGTTCCTGATCGATCTGCTCCTGCAGGTTCTCCGCACGTGATCCATAACGATCCCGCAGTCCCTGCATCACCAGCGTCCGCAGGAACTGGCGAGGGGTGCTGCCATCGGGCGGATGGAAATTTGGAAACTGCGGCGGTCCCAGTTGCAGCTCGAACGTGCAGCGCTCCGCGATCTCCAGCGTGTTTTGCAGACACTGCGGATCCGCCTGCAACAGCGGTTCCATTTCCGCCCCGCTGCGGAAATGCCATGTTCCTCCCAGACGCTTGGAGGCATGCGATCCTCGCAGCAGGGTGAGCGTGCGGATGGATTGGAGGATTTCAAATTTCTGCCGGTCCTCCGGCTGACCGTAGTGAATGCGCGGGCAGGCGACGCGGGGATGATTGCCCACGGATAGCGGGCGCACACTGCTGATGGCCTGATAGAAACGGCCTGGAAAGAGATCGCCCAGCGTGGCATCCGTGCTGATGACGATGAGTCCGCTGGTGAACGCCAGATCGGTGCGCTTCCATGTCCGGCGCGGTTGGGAAAGCAGGCGGCAGAGTTGTTCATAGCCCGAGGTTGTTTCCACATACAGCAGCACGCGACTGCCACCCACCATCATTTCCGCGCCCAGCAGCGGCTTGATCCCAGCCTCCCGCGCCGCCTGCACAAACTCCACGGCCCCATGCAGGTTCCCCGTGTCCGCCATGCCAACGGCGGGCATTCCCTGCGCTTTGGCCAGTTGCACGATCTGCGTGGGTGAGAGCGTGGAATCGAGGAACGAGTAGGTGCTGCGGACATTTAAAGGAATGTAGGTCGCTGTTTGAAAGGAGGGGGAACTGCTGGCTTCGACACGTTTTCGGTCGGAGCCAGCGGCTCCGCCTCCTTTGGGGATCTCCACTCTTGGCCCATGGCGCAGCCGCAGATCATGCCCCCGCAGGATCGCATCCGAGCCATGTTTTCCGCGCAGCGCATCGATGGCTTCCGCGAGCCGCTGATGCGACTCCGCCCGTTCGCCGCGCACTGCCATCGGCAGTTCCGTGCGCGACCAGTGTTCGTAGAGATTGGTGAAGCGCAGTCCCACCAGTCTCACGCTCACGCGTCGCTGCCAGGCTGCACGGAGGAGCGAACGAAGCTTGCCGTAGAGATCGGTTTCGAGGTCGGTCGGTTCCATGAGGCTTTCGCTGCGCTGCTCCTCCTGCATGTCGTTGTAGCGCACGCGCACTGTCAGCGTTCGCATGGTGCGGCCCTCCATGCGGATTTCCGCCATGAGCCGGTCCGCCATTTTCCGCAGCACGGCTTCCAGATATTCCTCGTCGGTAATGTCCTCCGCGAACGTCTCCTGCTCGCCAAAGGATTTCTGCGCCTCCTGCGCAATCACCACCGGGCGGTGATCGATACCCCGCGCGTACTCGCGAATCGTCGCCGCCTGTTTCCCCAGGATCAGTTGCAGGAAATCCAGCGGCATTTCCGCGAGGTGGTGGATCTTCGTCAACCCCGCGGCCGTCAGTCGCGCCGCCGTCGTCGGTCCCACTCCCGGCAGCCATTTGTTGGCCAGGGGAGCTAGGAAGGATGGTTCCTGCCCGTGCGGCACAATTTCAAAGGCGGCAGGTTTGCGCAGTTTGGACGCGATCTGGCTGACGAGTTTATTTGAACCCAAGCCTTCGCTCACGGTGATGCCCAGCGATTGCGAAATAGCCCTCTGCAACCGTTCCGCCAGGACCACCGGAGCCATCCTCGCCCCGCTCACATCACAGTAACCCTCATCAATCGAAGACTGTTCCACCTCCGGCGTGAAATCCAGCGCATACTCAAACATCCGTCGTGAGAACTCCTCATATTTGGCAAAATCTCCCGGCAGCACAATCAACTGTGGACACAGTTTCCGCGCCCGCACCGTCGGCATGGGAGTGTAAATCCCGAATTTCCGCGCCTCATACGAAGCCGAGGCAATGATCCCTCGTTTCTCCCCACCCACCGCAATCGGCCGCCCCCGCAGGCGGGGGTCGGTAGCCTGTTCGACGGAGGCGAAGAAGGCGTCGGCGTCTAGATGGAGGATGGAGCGGAGCACGGGTGATATACTGTTCTTAAGAACAGTATATCATAGGGGGGGTGTTTGGGGAGGGGGATTTTTTTTATGGGATAGAAGGTATGGTAAGCATGATAGAAATTGTAGTTATGGTGGATGGGTGCACGGTTGTCATTCTTCCCATTATTTTCATGCTTCCCATTCCTCCCATCTCACCCCTGCCGCCGGTTTCGGTGGTTGAGTCGGACCTTGAACATCCGCTCCCGCAGGCCTCCCTGTTCAAGAAAATCCTTCTCCAATCGGCGGAGTTGCTGATCCAGGAGGTAGTTGGTCTGGTGAATGAGACAGATGGCGATGTTGGTCAGCACCTCGGGCGGGCGGGTTTCCACGAACTGACCGTAAAGCTCAAAGTTTTGCGGGGACTTGCGGCCCAGGCGTCGGACGAACATGGCTTCCCTGGACTCCTTTTCCGTAAGCGTCACACCCGGCACCACTAGCGGCGAGGCCAGTCGTTGGGTTAGCTTGGCGGCATCATGACCGAAGAATTAACCATCCTCAAAACCGACACCCGGCACCGCATCCGGACTCCCGCCCCTC
>CALQSQ010000159.1 GCA_943333275.1 Akkermansia muciniphila | reverse complement strand
GCATCTTCTGCTGGAGGGGCATAAGATCCTTCTGAAACGCCAGAGCCAGCGGAGCCTGCCAGAGGGCGAAGGCAATTTTCAACATCGCCCAGATCAGAAGGATCGTCCGGCTCACGGGCTTTTTCATGACCAGGAGGATGCCGCCCAGCAGCAGCAGGAATCCCAGCGCCAGTGAAACGATCGGAACCGCATTCAGGAACAGTGCATGCTGCGCCAGCACCTCCTTGGTAATGCCCATGGCTTCATACTGTTGCAGGGTAAAGTTCTGGCCCACCACGCCGATCACCCCCAGCAGCAGCGCCCCGCCACCAAAGACGATGCCGAGAATGCCGATGACTTTCGCCCAAGAACCGCCCTCGGGAATTTCCGGCAGGCGGGGTTCCATGCCAGGCGGAGCATAGAGTGATTCAGGAGAATTTGGATTCATGAAAATAATTGGTTGAGGCGATGCGTGAGTCGGGCCAGCACCCGGGATTTTCCAAGCAACACCAATGCGGGCAGGAGGTCAACCCCATGGGTGGCTCCCGTCAGCAGCAGCCGCAGGGGAAACATCAGCGCCCCCGGCTTCACTTTGGCCTCGGTTGCCGTGGCGTTGATCGACGCCTGGATGGCTTCCCCGGTCCAAGCCGGAGTTTCATTGAGGTGTGCCAGCAGCAGACGTAAATTTCGCGCGGCCTCAGCCTGACCCTGCACCTTGATCTGGCCCGCTTCCTCCATCGGGAGGTCGTCATCAAAAAGCATCGCCAGATGTTCGCCCACCTCCGGCAGTTGTTTGAGCTTTGGCTTCATCAGCTGCAAGGCCGCCGTGAGGTCAAATCCCGCCCTGTCAGTGAGCAGGGGATATTTCTCCCGGGCCCACGCCTGCGCCATTTCCAGATATTCCGCCTCAGGCAACTCGGCGACATACTGGCTGTTGAGCCAGAGACATTTGGCGTAGTCGAATTTGCTGGGGCTGCGATTCAAATGCTCCCAGTCAAAAAGCGCAATCACTTCATTGATCGATAATTTTTCCCTGCCATCCTTCGGCGACCATCCCAGCAGGCAGAGATAATTCACAACCGCCGCCGGCAGAAATCCATTTTCCTGATAACTCGCCACCGACGCCCCCTGGTCGCGCTTGCTCATCTTGGATCCATCCTGATTGAGAAAAAGCGGGATGTGCGCATAGACCGGGACGGTTGCTCCGAGTGCCTGAAAAAGTTCGATGTGCTTGGGCGTATTCATCAAATGATCCTCGCCACGCAGCACATGCGTGATGCGCATTTCGATGTC
Organism: Akkermansia muciniphila; assembly: GCA_943333275.1. Classification (GTDB taxonomy): domain Bacteria; phylum Verrucomicrobiota; class Verrucomicrobiia; order Verrucomicrobiales; family V1-33; genus JAGNEJ01. The sequence goes on along the minus strand of CALQSQ010000159.1, from coordinate 8,501 downwards.
ATCCACCACATTGACAAAATGGAAAATATACGACCCATCAGGCCTGCGCAGGGTCATATCGGGTTCCTGACTGCGATCAATCGTGATACTGCCGCAGACCTGGTCATCGACCGTCACTGGCACGCGGGGCGAGCGGAAGCGCATGGCTCCCTGGTCGTCATAAACATGCCCGGAATCGATCAATCTTTGCAAATAACGATCATAGATCGCATTGCGCTGACTCTGGAAATACGGCCCGTAATCCCCGCCAACCTCCGGCCCCTCCTGCCAGTCAATGCCCAGCCAGCGCAATCCGTCGAAAATCGCGGCCAGCGCCGCCGGGGTGTTGCGCGCCGCATCCGTATCCTCAATCCGCAGGACCATCGTGCCTCCGTGCCGTTTCGCGAACAGCCAGTTGAACAGGGCCGTGCGGGCCCCGCCAACGTGCAGGTAACCGGTGGGTGAAGGTGCAAAACGAACGCGAACGGGGGAATCTGAAGTCATCCGCGGACTGTGCGCGGGAGTGCGGACTTGCCAAGCCGGGATTTCCACCCAACTTCTGACGCGCGCGCTTTTCAAGTTCGCCGATCCCCCTTGCACCCGTTATTTTCATCCCATGACCAGATCGATTTTTTCCCTCCTGCTGCTCGGCAGCCTTTCCGCATGCGCCGCCCCCTGGCCGCAATGGCGCGGACCCGATGGCCAGGGTCACACCGGTGATGATTCCCTGCCGGTGAAATGGAGCGACACCGAAAATGTCGCCTGGAAAACCGACCTACCCGGTCGCGCCTGGTCCTCCCCCGTTGTTTCCAATGACTTGATCTGGCTGACCACCGCTCTGGAAACCAAGGCCTCGGAAGCCGAAAAGGAGCGCCGCCGCAAGGAAACCACAAATTCCCAACCCCTGTCCGTGCTTGAAAAGGTGAACCTTCGCGCGCTGGCGGTGGATCGCGCCACCGGCAAGCTCGTGCATGATATCGAACTGCTCATCGTGCAGGACCCGCAGGCGGTGCACGAACTCAATTCCTACGCCTCGCCCTCGCCGATCCTCGACAACGGCCGGCTCTATGCCCACTTCGGAGCGCTGGGCACGGCCTGCGTGGACACGGCCTCCGGCAAGGTGCTCTGGACAAATACCGAGTTGAAGATCAAACACGAAAATGGTCCGGGCAGCTCTCCGGTGTTGTGGAAGGACCTGCTCATTTTCCACATGGATGGAAGCGATGCCCAGTTCATCGCGGCTCTCGATGCCGCCACGGGCAAACTTGTCTGGAAGACCCCTCGATCCGGCACCATGCACGAGGAGCCGCAGATGAAAAAATCCTACGGCACGCCGCTCATTGTCAGCGTCAACGGCGCGGAGCAACTCTTCTCACCCGCCAGCGACTGGCTCTACGCCTACAACCAGGCCGGCAGTGAACTGTGGAAACTGCCCTATGGCGAACTTGGATTTTCACTCACGCCGCGACCCGTCGCAGGCAACGGAATCTTCTACATGAGCACCGGATTTATGAAACCCGAACTCCTCGCCATCCGCTACGAGGGGGTCGCCCAGCCGGAAGTTCTCTGGCGTCACACCAAGAATGTCCCCAGCATGCCTTCGCCCATTCTGCTTGGGGAGGAATTGTATTTCGTCAACGACAGCGGCATGCTCACCTGCCTGAATGCCAAAACGGGCGAGGAACTGTATCGCGAGCGGCTCGATGGCGAGTTCAGTGCCTCTCCCACGGCCACCGCCACCCGGCTTTATTTCTCGGATCGAAAAGGGAACACCACCGTCGTCAAAGCCGGACCGAAATTCGAGGTCCTCGCCGTCAACAAACTCCCCTCCCCCATTTTCGCCTCGCTCGCCGCCGTGGACCACGCGTTCTATCTCCGCACCGAAGCCTCGCTCTACAAGATCGCCGGGGACGCTGGCGCGGCCAAATAACCACCATGCATTATTTCATCACCGGAACAGATACCGATTGTGGCAAAACCTACGTCACCAGTCTGCTGCTCGCGTATTTCCAGCAGCAGGGTCATTCCGCGGTCGGCTACAAGCCGGTCTGCAGCGGAGGACGCGGCGATGCGGAAATTTTACTCAAGGCCTCCAGTCCCGGAACCGATCTTGACCGCATCAATCCCTGCTGGTTTCGCAATGCGCTCAGCCCCTATGCCGCCTCGCTGATTGAAAATCGGCCGGTCCTCCTGGATCAGCTCGTCGCCGGTTATGAAACGCTCGTGGAATCGTTCGATCACGTCCTCGTCGAAGGCGCCGGCGGATGGGAAACTCCGCTGACCGCCACCGAAACCATCGCCGATCTCGCCACCGCCCTGCAACTCCCCGTCCTCCTCGTCGTCAACAACCGCCTCGGTGCCATCAATCATGCGCTGCTCACGCTCCACGGCATCGCCAGCCGCGGACTGGTCTGCCAGGGCATCCTCCTCAACCATCCGGCTGACGAACGCGATCCCGCCAGTATTTCCAACCGATCCATCCTCGAAAAATTTACGTCCATTCCCGTGCTCACAGAATTGATTCACGGTGCCACCGAACTTCCGGAAGGAGTGCTTTAACGATCAAGTGCGGACGAAAGTCGTGCTCAGAACTCTTCAAATTTAGAATAATTCTTGATTTCATCCCGAGCGGATGCACGTAATAGGCTCCCCGCCACCCTCTGCCGCCTTGCAAACCTCCACCCTCCCTCCCCCTTTGGCCTCCCCGTCTGTGCTTCCGCCCCGCTCTGTCACTGCCGATGCACCGCCCTGGGATCATGCTTCCGCTCCAGCGTGGTTTGCGGAAATGCAGCAACAGGCCTGGCACGAATTCACTGAACTCCCCCTGCCCAGTCGCAGGAATGAGTCCTGGCGTTTCGCCGACCTCACGCAGTTGAATTTCGATACCTTCATTTCCGCACCGGAAGCGGAATCTGCCGTGGTAAAAAGCCTGATTGCCCGCAGCCGCGGTCTGGCCACCACGGGGGGACGCATCATTTTCGTCAATGACCGCCTGGTGCATGTCGATGCCTCCCTCGCAAACTCCGGCCTCCGCTTGGAAACACTCCCGGATGGATTTGAAGCCGCCAAACATCTGCTCAATTCCCTGGCCGCGCCCCTCGGATCGGCAAAATTTGTCGCCCTCCATCAGGCGCATTTGAGAAATGCCGTGGTCTGCACGGTTCCGAAAAATCTTACTCTGTCCGAAACAGTGGAAATCTTCCACTGGGCCACCGGTGAACACACCACCCTATTCCCGCGCACGCTTGTTCATACGGAGGAAAATGCCCGGGTTTCCATCGTCGAGCATCATCGATCCGCCAATGGGGACGCGACATTTTCATGCGGGGCCACGCAGCTTGTCGCCAGCGGGGGATCGCAAATTGATTACGTCCTCTGCCAGCAGTGGAATTCCGTTTCCAAAAATATCCACATGTCCGCCACGCATTGCGCCAGGGACAGCAAAGTCTCCCATTGCCTCGCCAATCTCGGCGCGGCCTGGTCGCGCACCGAATGTGTCAGCCACCTCGAAGGCCCGGGATCGCGCAGCGACATGCTCTCGGTCTCGCTCACTGACGAGAACCAGGAGTCGGACCAGCGCACGCTCCAACTCCACCACGCGCCTCACGCCCAGAGCGATCTGCTGTATAAAAATGTCCTCTTCGGCAAGAGCCGCAACATTTTCGCCGGTCTGATCCGCGTCGATCACGGGGCGCATTTCACCGATGCCTACCAGACGTGCCGCAACCTGCTCATGACCGATGACTGCGAGGCGAATGCCATGCCCGGTCTGGAGATCAATGCCGATCAGGTGAAATGCAGCCACGGCAGCACCAGTGGATCGATCGACCCCGAGGAAATTTTCTATTTTGAATCACGCGGCATCCCGCCGGAAGCCGCCCGTGCCCTGCTGGCAGAGGGATTCCTCGCGCAGACGCTCAGCCGTATTTCCGACGCCACGGTGCGCGAATTCCTGCTCCAGGCCGTGGCGCAACGCTTTGCTTCTGCCCATCACGATGTTTAACACCGGTCAGAAAGTCGTCTGCGTGGACGATGAGTTTGCGCCCTGGGTCTTTGATTATTACAAGCAACTGCCCAAGCGGAATTCTGTCTACACCGTCCGATCGATCGGAATGGGTGCTTCCAATCCCAACTGGCAGGTCAGCGCCGAAGGCATCTCGCGCGGAGCCACGGAGCCTGATTTCAACGTGCTTCTGGAGGAACTCCACAACCCCAACGACCCCACCTGCTCCTTTCCCCAGGAACTCTCCTTCCGCGCCGAACGGTTTGCCCCGATGGAGACGGATGAAATCGAGGAAGAGGCCTACGCCCATGCCGGCAACGCGGCACCGTTCTAACTCCCCCCATGGCCAGCGATCCCCTCTTCCCCACCATCCAGGCCACGTTCCAACGCATGGGCTGGAAAGCCCACGAAGTGGCCGATCGTGAAGTGCTGGAAGCTGATTTTGAAACGCACCATACGAAAGTCCGCGTCCACGCCCAGGCTTTTCCCGCCATCAATGCCATCAGCGTTTCCGCCACAGCCTCTCATAAAATCCCCACCGCCCGCACCGGCCTCATCGCGGAAATGCTCATGCGCACCAATCACGAACTGCTCATCGGAGCCTTCGAACTGGACTACGAAACCGGCCTCGTCCTCTTCCGCGCCACCAACATCTTCCCTCCGCACCGCATCGACGAACGCATCATCGCAAGCCTCGTCCACTCCGCCCTCGCCGAGATCGACCGCATCACCCCCTTCCTCACGCTGCTCCTAAACATGACGGTGGACGAACTCGCGAAGCTGAATCTGAAACTTTTCCTGAAACGCGAAGACCTGCTGCCGCCGGTGCCCGAGCATCCCGGGGAGGTTTAGCATTGAACGCCGCAGCCCCTGCATCGCTCACTCTGTCGCAATCTTTCAAATTGCGTTTGAGATTCGAGGCAGACGGGGTTCTGACTGTGGAATGACCTCCCCCAATCTCTCATTTCCCCTCACCGATGCCACCTTCCACCGACTGGACAATGGGCTGGAGGTGATTGTGAAGGAAACGCCGGGGACGGAGTTGGTGAGTGTGCAGGCATGGGTGCGGACGGGGAGTTTGTATGAGGCGGAGTTGCTGGGGTCGGGCGTGTCGCATTTGGTGGAGCATTTGGTCTTCAAAGGCGCGGGAGGGCGCGGGCCGACGGAACTGGCGCAGGCGGTGCAGTCCACCGGTGGTTATTTGAATGCCTACACGTCGTTTGATCGCACGGTTTACTGGGTGGACACCCTCAAGGAGGGCTTTGCCACGGCGTTGGACGTCGTCGGGGCCCTGGTCTCCGAGGCGACGTTTCCAGAGGAGGAATACGAGCGGGAGAAAGATGTCATCCGCCGGGAAATGGATATGGGAAAGGATGATCCGGGGCGCTCGCTCGGGCAGTTGCTTTTTTCCACGGTGTATCAGCATCATCCGTATCGGGAACCGGTCATTGGCCGCTTGGAGTTGTTTAATCAGGTGACACGGGACAAGGCGTTTGGGTATTATCAACAGCGGTATATTCCGGATCGCACCTTTCTCGTGATAGCCGGGGATGTGGACACGGCGGAGGTGTTGGAACAAGTGGGACAGCGGCTTGGCACGAAGGCGAACCGCATGCTCGATTCCATCCTGCTTCCTGAGGAACCCGTGCAGACGGGACGTCGCGTGCGGCATGAGGAATTTACGACGGAGCTGACGAAAATGGAACTGGCCTGGAGCGTCACGGATCTCCTGCATCCGGATACTCCGGCGCTCGAAGTGCTCGGCGTCCTGCTGGGCCAGGGCCACAGTTCCCGACTCCACCGGCAGTTGCGCGAGAAGTTGCGCTTGGTGCATGAGATCGGCGCGGGGGCTTACACGCCGACGCAGGGTGGATTGTTTTACATTGGCACGGAACTGGATGCGGAAAATCGCGAAGCCGCGACTGCCGCCATTCTGGAAGCCGTGGCGGACGTGCAGCAGGACGGCGTGACCCACGAGGAAGTGCTCAAGGCGCGGCGCATGTATCTGGCGGATCAACTGGGCGCACTGACTACCACACGCGGCATGGCCTCGGACCTCGGGAGCAATTGGATGGCGGCGGGAAATCTTGATTTCTCCCGCAGCTACCTTGAGAGCATCGATCAAGTCACGCCTGCGGATGTGCAGCGGGTGGCGCAGACGTATCTGGTGGAGAAAAGTTTAAACATCGTCTCCCTCAATCCCCGCGGCAGCCTCACGAAAACCCGCGGCACGCGCGGCAGCCTCTCCTCCACCGAGGTGAAGCGCCATTTGTTCGAGAACGGACTGACGCTCCTCGTGAAGGAGGACTCCCGCCTGCCCATCGTGCATCTGCATGCCGCCCTGCGCGGTGGCTTGCTCGCCGAGAGCGATGCGAAAAATGGGCTGGGCCGCCTCATGGCGCGCACGCTCATCAAGGGCGCGGCGGGTCGCGATGGCGAAACGATCATGGAGAGCATCGAGAGCCGCGGCGGCAGTCTGGGAGCCGATTCCGGCGCCAATAGTTTCTCCTGCTCCGCCACCGTGCTCACACCCGATCTCGAACTGGGCCTGGAGTTGTGGAGCGACTGCCTGCTGCGGCCCCACTTCGCCGAGGCCGAGGTCGGCCGTGAGAAAGACCGTCAGCTCGCCGCGCTCAAGGCCGAAGAGGACAGCCTCAGCTTCATCGCCTTTCGCGAAGTGCGGCAGCGCTTATTCGGCAGCCATCCCTACCACCTCAGCCGCAACGGCACCGCCGAGAGCATCGCCACACTCGATGCCAGCGTGCTGCGTGAATTCCACAAACAACACCTGGTCACGGGCAATGCCGTGCTCGCCGTGTATGGCGATGTGAAATTCTCCGAAGTCGTCGAAAACGTCGGCGGGAAATTCGCCTACATGGCCACCGGTGCCCGCCAGGTCCCCACCGGCCTGCCGGAAGTGCCCACCATTCAGGACAGCCAGCGGGAGATTGAAAAGGACAAGAACCAGGCCGTGCTCGCCATCGCCTATCCCACCGTGGACATGATCCACCCCGACCGCACCGCGCTGGACTTGATCGATGAAGCCTGCAGCGACATGGCCAGCCGCCTCTTCGTCCGCATCCGTGAGGAACTCGGCCTCGCCTACAGCGTCGGTTGCAGCCAGATCATCGGCATGGCCCCCGGCGCCTTCATTTTCCAACTCAGCACCTCCCCCGCCCAGCTCGACTTCGCCCATGCCGAACTCGCCGCAGAGATTGCCAAACTCGCCGCCCACGGCCTGACCGATGAGGAAATCTCCCGCGCCCGCATGAGCCTCAAGGGCAAAATGGCCATGCAAGCCCAGAGCAACGCCGCCATGGCCGAAGTCACCGCCCTCGACGAACTCTACGGCTTCGGCATCGACTACCGCACCGTCCAACTGCAACGCATCAAGACCGTAACCCCCGCCGCCATCAACGAAGCCCTCCAGAAATACCTCACCGGCCCCGCCGTCACCGTCCGCGTCAAAGGCGTGGCCGCCTAGCCGGAGGGGCGGACATTCCTGTCGCCCATCTGAAAAACCGCGAAGCCTGACTCCCTCCTCAGGAAATCAGGCTTCGCCTTACGAAATTCGGCGACAGGAATGTCGCCGCTCCGTTATGTGCCTATGTCGCCCTGCCTACGGCTTCATCACTCCATGGGCTTACCACCTCATTGGCCCCCAGCGCCTGCACGCGGAATGCATAGACGGTGCCGGGAATCAAGCCGTTCACGGTCACGCTGCTGCGTGTGGATAGTTTTACCTGCTCCCACGGTCCGGGCGGTGCGTTATCTGGATGGAGGCGGCATTGCACAGCATACGATTTCGCCTTTTTCACCGCGTCCCAATGCAGATCTATTTCCGCCTCCTGGTCTCCACCGGACGCAGCGACACCCGTCGGTGCTCCCAGACTTGTCGTCGTCGTTGGAGGTGCTTTCGTGTCGAATCCCGCGCTGTGGATCTTCGCCTCATTGCCCAGCGCGGCCCCCTGCACATAAGAACCACGCGCGTTCAGGTTCACCACCAGATCCGCCCGTGCCGCCTCCTTCTCCGCCCGCAGAACCGCCAGTGCCGTCTCCGCCGTCGTGATCGCATCCAGCTTCTGCCCAAACAGCAGCAGCGAGGCATCGTAAACCGTCGCCGTCGGACTCGGCGACATGAAATTCGCATTTCCCGTCATCGCCACCTTATGCGCCGTGGCGAATGTCTTTAGTTCCCCATCGTTTTTGTCCTGCAATTCCAAGATTACTTGAGCCATACGTTTTTGTGATTTCTTAGCGAATCATCTGATCGAATAACACACCCGGAAACGATGATCCTTATGTTTAATTTCCGCGCGTGCCGATCCTGCAACAAACCAGCCTTTTATGGCAATCCTTTTTTTGAAACATTCTTTACTCCCCCTTCCCCCGCACATCACCCCACCCCTCCCATGACGTCATGACACCCCTCCCATGATGTCATGCCACCCCTCCTATGATGTCATGCCACCCCACCCATGATGTCACGCCACCCTTCCCTTGATGTCATGCCTCCCCT
>CALQSQ010000158.1 GCA_943333275.1 Akkermansia muciniphila | reverse complement strand
CGGAATCGCCCACGATCCCACCGACCCTACCGCCACGCAAACCCGCCTGCTCTGGAACCGCAAATGGCGTGGCGTCGGCGCATTCCAACAAGCCGTCGGCCTTAATTTCAAAGGCTCAACCCAGCAGTTTCTCAATGACCCAGCGTAGCCAGGTCCAAAAACTTTCACAGCACCCGGCCGTCGAATGCAGACCCAACCTACCAAAACAAATGCTCCAAACTATCGAATCCCCCCCAGAACTCCCCTCCCGAGCCATTTGCCCCTAATTTTTGGAGTTCTGGGAGTTTTGTCCTGGCGGATCACTAGAACCTTCTTTTTAGAATTTATGACCCCACGCTTCCGTAATCTGCTTCCAGGCGAAATGAGGGCCACATACTTATTCTTGTCAGCAGTGGGATTTCACCCAGGAGGAGACTGGCGGCAATCCACCATATCGGTGTGGTTGAATGAAGGGGACGCGGGATGTTTCACAGAACTATCCCACGCTTCCCCTGCAATCCAGTCGGGACATTTCTGCGGGAGAACTGGCTACACCACCCCCTCGCAACGTCCTTACGGCGGCAGCATTGGTCCTACTAGCTTTGCTACTAGCTATCTGGCATCTTCGGTATTGGCGTTGAAAGGGACTGCGATTTCAGGACGGCGACAACATAACCGCCCTCACTCCCGGCAAGGTGCAATTCAAGGTGAGACTGGTTGAAATCGACGTAGAAATACCATTTTCGACCGCACCCAACCTGACTGGCGATCTTTGTGGGATTCTTACCGTAAACCCTGCGTTGAGATTTGACCCACTCATTCTCCCCCTTGCTTGAGCCCACAAGCAAGGATAAGTGGGTTAACTTGTTGGAGAGAATCCGGGTCCGCGATCTTGCGTCACTGCCGTGCGATCTAAATTGCACTGCAGTGCGGTCCGTGGCATTCATGCTGGAAATATGCCGCAATGGATCTACAGCCGCCCTCCGGAGAAATGTCAGGAAAATGAACTGCGTTTTGCCGGATTTCTCAATGACCGTCTGGGGGATGACTGGTTTGTCCGCTGGGGCTACTGGTATCACGACAACGACGGCACTCTGCGCGAGGGGGATTTTCTCGTCCTTGGGCCATTCGGAGGATTGGCGGTCTTTGAAGTGAAATCATCCGTGGGTTTCCTGGCCCTGACCGGACAGTGGGGCACCGACGATGGTGACAGTCCCGTTACCCAACTCATGGCTCAGTTTTCCGGGGTGCTGAATCACCTGAAGCAAATCGCCCGTGGCCGCCACTGCCCGTGGGTGGCTAAGGCTCTTGTGTTCCCCGCCCTCGAAGTCGCCACTAACATTTCGGCACACCGCGGGATCCCGAGGGAACTCATTGTTGCTGCCAATGACTTGCTGGACTTCGGCGCAGCCTGGCGGCGGCTTTTCAAGAAATGCCAAACACTCACCGCAGATGAGCGGGACGTGTTTCTTGAGGCCTACGGCGAGGACATTCAACCCTCGGCCGTCCGCGCGTTCGTCACTGAGACCGATAAGCTCTTCCTCCGCCAATCCACCGCCAACTACCGCATCCTCGACATGCTGTCAGGCAACCGCCAGTTGGTGGTTGAGGGGGGCGTCGGCAGCGGAAAATCCTGGCACGCCATCGAACAGGCCCGCCGTTTCGCGGAAAATACCGGAGGATCCTCCGGGCGCGTGGTGCTGATGGTTGCCTATAACATTGCCCTCTGCGAGCGCCTCCGCACCACTGTTAGCCGCCTGCGCCTCACCCGTGGGCATATCACCGTTCGCAGCGCCGAAAGCCTCGCCGCCGCGATCCTGGAAGCCTGCGGTCTTCCCCATGAGGTGCCCACAAATCCCGATGAAATACAGCGTTATTTCAACGAGGTGCTGCCCGGTCTGGCCCTGGACGCCCTGAGCATGGAACGGGAAACCCTTGAGACCGCTTTGCACCGCTATGACGCCCTAGTGGTCGATGAAGTCCAGGATCACGATACAAGCCTCCCCTGCGCCTCCGGTGAAAGTGACGAGGGCGGATTGTGGGGCATTTACGCCGCCCTCCTGAAGGATGGGTGGCAGTCACCCATCGCCGTATTTGGTGACCCCGGCCAGCGCCCCCCATTCAGGCGCCCGGGAGGGTTCAACCTGTCCACCCTGCGGAGCAAACTCTCGCAGCACGCGCATCTTCGGCTCCGTCAGGCCGTGCGCTACACCCTGCCGGTCTATCAATTCCTCAAGCAGCTCGATGGCGACGGCACCCGGGAGCTTGTGGCCGGTCTGCAAACCGACGGTCAACTTCCGGGGGGCTCTGCGGTCATCCTCAAGGAGGCTCCGGCGGATCAAATCCCCCAGGCTGTGGAACAAATCCTCACCTCCTGGGAAACCTCCGGCCTCTGTGTTCCCTCGAAAGTGCTCATCCTCTATGATCGCAGCACCATGGACCGCACCGCTTTGGGTGGGATCGAATCCCTCTGCGGCCACCATCTCGCGCCTTTCCTCGACCTGGTTGACGAACCAAACCATCGGAACATCGGCCACACCTCCATCCACAAGGCCAAGGGCCTCGATGCCCTCGCCGTCATCCTCGTAGGACTGCGACCCTTCGACCAACTGACCACACCCTACGACCGCTTCACCTATTTCATGGGTGCCAGCCGCGCGAGGCAGTTGCTCGCCTGCGTGCATGTGACGCTTCCTCCGGATGGGTCCGGTTAGCAATTACCCAGCAGAACTTTCCACCTCTGCTTACACCCGTCTCAGGAATCCTCGAATCTGCTGGGCAAAATCTTTCCGAACCCCTCTCGCCATCAGTTCCTCCATTGAAAGATTACGCAGCAGCTCAACCGAAGTGATTCCAGACTCCTCCAACCTCCGCATCGTTCCCTGAGCTGGATTGGCATGCCCCCCCTTGGTTCTACCCGTGCGCAGCCGGATAAAAAGGGAACTCAACGGACTGCACCAACTAATCAGATTTATCAACTGGAACGACATTACTCCAAGACGTTGAAATACCCGCTTAACCCTCAGAATACGCTCATCTCCGGCCTGACAATCCTCCTTCAGGTGGTAGAAAAAACATCGCACGTCCCAGATTCCCCGGATCCCCCCCAACAGAAACAAACGGTCATCTCGCCACTGTTCTTGGATCTCATCAAGATCCTTGACCTGCCATCGACGCTCCAAATCGGAGGACAATGCACCGTGAGTCCTTTGCCAAAGCACAATGGCTCTAAACATTGCCAGATACCCCTGCTTTCGGGCGGTTGAGGCTCCGGATTTCCCACTTCCCTTAGCTTCAATTCCCAGAGATCCAAAAAGTTCCTGAGCTTTTGAGAAACCATCCGCCCCACGAATCCACTGTTGGAAAAGCGCGGACTTGGCGCTCTCGCGACTGCTCCAATCGTCCACTAGACTGGCGAGATTTTCACTGAAAGTCTTCCGGAGCATTGGCTTCGTGGAGATCATCTCCACCAACAGCAACACATCTATAGGACCAAGTCCAGTCAGAGTCTTGTCGCTCTCATCCACCGACAAGAGATCACGAACAAGCTGAGCCGTCCCGGTCGCAACCTGAAGCGGCAGACTGCTCCTGATCGCTGATTGACCCAGCCTCGTAGATTTCCAAATCCCCTCCACATTGAATGCCAGCAAGCGTGACTGACCTGACAACCACTGTAGCGCAGGCAGGCATCCACTGGCGGTCTCAGGACCATTTAGCGTGTGCCCCATAAACCTTTCAATTTCCTCCAACGTGAACCCTTCCTCGGGCCTGCGCGCCAGCAGGGATAACACTGTCTCCGCCAATGCCGGCTCCCCGGCCCGCCTGGTATCATGGGTCAGCATGGAACACACCTCGGGGAATGTTTCCTCCTCCAACTGGGTTTGCAGTGCCCCGGCATTTATCGTTTCGCCTTCCTTGACCAGAACCATGGCATGTCCCGGGCGCGAACCTCTCCCGGCTCGTCCCATCATTTGTGTGAGGGCACCCACCGAGAGCGGTTGGTCGGGACCGCAGGACAGATCTCGCACGATAACGTGCGTGGCTGGAAGATTGACTCCCATGGCCAATGCCGTGGTGCTTACGACACACCGGACAGTCCCCTTCTGACATCGATTTTTGACTCTTGCCTTAGTCTCACTGCTCAACCTGGAATGATAACACGCGGCCCCATCGGCACCACACAGGGGACCGAGTGCCTCCTGAATCGCTCCAGCCATTGAACTGGCCCAGCTTGTCTGATAGACAAAGATTAGCACCGAGTTGCCTTCATTTGCAGAGAGGATGTCCCGGACCAGACCGATTACCGTCGTTTTGATATCCTCCGACTTCTCCAACCGGATGAGGGTTCTTGCGAGAGGCGGCCGACGCACCGTGGAAAGCACACTGTCGCAGGGAGCCAACCATTTCTCCAATGGTGCCAAATCCCCAAGGGTCGCAGAAAGGAGCACGATCCTTGGCGGAGCAGGAAGGGACCGGAAGGAGGAAATCACATACTCCAAAGTAGCCCCACGATGCTTGTCGAAAATCAGGTGGGCTTCATCCACGCACACCGCTTGGAAGGACGATATCCACGGGTCAAATTCCGGGTTGCGCCAAACGGCCTCAATCCTCTCTGGTGTTGCAATCACAATTTCGCCCTGTTCGGACGGAGGACTCTGCATGGATTCCTCATTCAACCTGTAGTCCCCGGTGGTTATCGTTACCGTCACTTTCCTCCCCAGTTGCGGCTCCATTCCCTCCATTAGCGACTTGAGTTCGTCAAATTTCTCCTGAGCAATAGCCCGCAGCGGCACCAGCATTAGCACCCGCCCTCCCTGCACCACCCCCTTGATCATGGTGAAATAGGCCAGCAACGATTTCCCTGAATTGGTCGGCCCGGAAATGATCAGGTTGCGGCGCGAGGTCAGCAGTTTCCCTTCCCTCAGGGCTTTTACTTGAATATCGCTTGGAACACTCCCGGGTGCCAGAAGCTCAACAATGCTTCCCCAGGGATGCTCCGGGATCAATTCACCCCAGGTGGGGGCGACAAAACCGTCGGAATCACTTCCGATGGATGCGAGTTCAATCCTTAGCATCGCGACGGAATAATTTTTTCATTGCCGGATAGAGCTCGGCGGCCTCATCTGCCGGCATTTCCCTCAGCCGATCAATCATCCAACTCTTGCGCCCAAATCCGCTGATGGGCTCCAGCGAAAGAAATATCGGAACATCTTGAAGGTCGATATCCTGATCCATACCATGGAACTTGAGCAATTTCCTGACGTGCTCCTCCCGCGGGTTTAGCACCTTTGTGCCCCATCGAGACAACTGAGGTGCAGTGATCCCAATCTCCTTCGCCGCAACCTGACCCTGTCCTTTTGGCAGCGCCTCGACTAGACACCTCAAGTTCTGGGTCCTCAGGGTGGTTCCACTGCCATACAGCGGAGCAGTAATCAGGCTCTCCAACTCCTGACCGAAGGCGTCGGCCACCACCTCTACTTCCTTGTCTGTTGGTTTGGCTCCCATAAGGAGCCCTGTTGCACGCTTTTTGTCCATAAATCTAGTAGTTGACGCGATCTTTTCCGCCCACTTGAGAGGGTCGACTTCTTTGGCTCTTGCCAGCCAGCGAAGATTTAGGCAGAATTGAGATACGTCGTTCTTGGACTCCATACTTGCGTTTTAATGGCGTAAAGCGCAAGATTTATTTTTATTCTTGCGCTTTTAGTGTTTCGCTGTTCAATTGATCCGTAATGCCAGCTCAACGAATAGAGAAAATAGAATTTAACCCAGCCCAGCAAGCCGTGATGGATCACGCTTTGCTGGATACTGGATTCAGCTGCATCCTACAGTTGCCTACTGGATCTGGCAAGACTTGGCTTGCCAAGGAGGCAATTCGCAAATCACTCCGTGCTGGTAACCGAGTAGTTTACCTGAGCCCCCTTCGCGCACTAGCGGATGAACTGTCCCTGAAATGGCATTTAGAATTCGAGGAATTTCCAGTAGGCGTTTTCACGGGAGATTATGGTAAAAACGGACGGAAATTTCCCGTCACCTACGAAGATTCCAGGGTTCTAATTATGACCCCGGAACGCTTGGACTCCTGCACCCGCAACTGGCGCACGCATTGGAATTGGATTCCCGAAGTCGACTGGCTCATTGTGGATGAAATCCATCTCCTTGGGGATGGAAATCGTGGGGCTCGACTCGAAGGCACCATCTCCCGTTTCCGCCGACTCAATCCCTTTTGCCGCGTCCTTGGGCTTTCCGCTACGCTTGGCAACAGGGACGAATTGGCGGCATGGTTGGACGGAGTCGCTTACTCCCATGAATGGCGATCCATCCCCCTGCAGTGGCGCACCGTGCATTTCAAGAAAGCGGACGAAAAGCCCGCCCTCCTCGCTACAGAGCTGCGTCGTGTGCTGAACGCTGGCGGCCAAAGCCTCGTCTTCGTGCAAAGCCGCCGTCGTGCGGAGCACCTGGCTACCTACCTGCGCACCCTTGGGATCAATGCCAGCCATCACCACGCAGGGCTCGATCACACTCAGAGGAGAACGGTGGAGGATTCTTTCCGCACCCATCAGACATCCGTGCTGGTGGCTACTGGGACTCTGGAAATGGGCTTGAACCTTCCAGCCCGTCAGGTCGTCCTGTATGATCTCCAAGCATTTGATGGTTCCACCTTTTCACCCCTTTCGGTCAACACCGTCTGGCAACGCGCAGGTCGGGCCGGTCGCCCAGGACTGGATTCATTGGGTGAAGCCGTCCTCCTGGCTCCCACTTGGGAGAAGTCGGCAGCGGCCTATCCCCAGGGGAAATTTGAAGACATCAGGTCTGGTCTAAACTCAGAAGCAGCGCTGGCGGAACAGATCCTGATCGAAGTCCAATCCGGCATGGCTCGGTCTGAAGTCCAACTTCGCAGAGTTTTTTCGGAGTCACTAGCCGCGCAACAACGCATTTCTCTGCCGTTTGATTCCTGTCTTCACCACATGCTCGATTCCGGCATGATTCAGAAAAAGGCCTCGGACAAACCAGACCGCGAAGATCGTTTTTTTGCCACGAGGCTGGGGAAAATTGCCACCCGTCATCAACTGCGTCCTGCCGCAGTCCTCGCTCTGCGCAGCTTTCTTGAGCAGCATCAGAAGTTCACCTCTTTCGACCTCCTCGTAGCCTGTGCCAGCAGCGGAGATTGCGAGCCCTTGCTAGCGGTGGACTTTGAAGAGTTGGAACATTTGGCGGATGCTCTGGGAGGCGAAAACTCCTTCCTATTTGGTCACGGAATCCCCGCATCGAATCCGATTCCAGTTACCGGAAAGCGACTCCTCGCAGCCCTCAAAACCGCAACTGTCATGATGCGTTGGACCCGCCTCGGAGACCTTGAAACGGTCGCTGAGGAGGATGGTTGTTACCCGTTTGAAATTCTGCGCCTTCAGGAATCTCTTGATAGGCTATTGCTCGCAGCCGGAGCCATTCAGGATCTGATCGATACACCACTTCTGGACACCACCACCCCAACTGAAGAGCGGCAGAAGCGGGTCACTCCCAACCAGCAGCGGATTGCCCTCCTCCGTCAGATGATCCTGACTGGACTGGATGAATCCACCGCTGCCCTCACGTTCATTTCCGGGGTCGGCCAGAAGTGGGCTGGGTCGCTGCATCAGGCAGGATTCCGAGACCTATCGTCATTGGCAGCTGCCACTGTGCAGGAACTGGCTGCCTTGCCAGGCTTGTCCTCGACCCGGGCTACACAATGGATTGAATCCGCCGCCAACTTGATCCATCAACCAACCTTGCCCCCGCTCAACGCCCCCCGCATCCGGACGCTGCCTGTCGATAGTGATCTCCCCCTCGATCCATACCGTCTGCGCCGGGCGCTGGACCTTCAAACCAGGAAAGTTTCCTCCACGCAGTGGACGGTTTCAGGCGGACTTGAGCCCCATGCGGTCTCCGTTCTGCAGGACCAGCTAAGCTGTGATTGTCTTGACCATCAGAAAGGACACACCTGCAAGCACATCCTTGCCGTCAGAATCACCTCCAAAGACCCGGTCGTCACCCGTGCACTTTCCATGGTCAATACCATCTCTCCCAAAGGCTGGCTCGACCTCTTCTCCCTCTGGTTTGCTCGTTGAAATTGCAATTCATCTCCCATGATCGTCCCATTTCTCTCCAATTCCGTGCGTTCCCTCAAGACCCCGTCAGGCACTCTGCATTTCCCTGCCTATGTGCCCGTCACCACCTTCGGCGGCAAGTATCCATTGGATGCCCTCATCCAGCCCTACCTGCCGAGGTTGAGCCAGGCCGTGATGGTCAGCTATTACTACGCCAAGCAAATGAAGCAGCGCCCCCCCCTGCCGCTCATGGTGGACTCAGGTGGCTTCGCCATGCTCTTTGAAGGTTCAAAACTGCTGGATCGGGATGGGCTGGGCGTCTTGCAGGTCCAACGGGAGGAAAATCCCGAAATCCTCCATCCCTCGGACATTCTCGATTTCCAGGAGAAGTGTGCTGACATCGCCTTCACCCTTGATTTCCCCATCCCTCCGGGACTGGAGCTTTCGGAGTCGGAACGTCGGCAGCGCTACACCATCAGCAACGCCATCTGGGCGCTCCAGAATCGCCGTCGCAAGGAAATGAATTTGTATGCCTGCATTCAGTCCTGGGATGCACAGAGTGCCGCTTTCTGTGCCAGGGAGCTGGCCAGGCATCCCTTCGATGGTTTCGCCATTGGCGGACTCGTTCCCCGTGCTCGTGACTGGGAACTGGTTTCCTCCATCGTAAAAGCAGTCCGCCAGGAGATTGGAGATCGTCCTCTCCACGTCTTTGGCCTCGGAAAACCAAGCACCACGACCAAGCTCTTCGAGATGAGCGTGGATTCCGTCGATTCTTCCTCCTACGTCAAACTCGCCGCTGATGGTCGACTCTGGGAGAATCCGGACTTTAAGCTCGAGGACCCCAGCACCCCGGAATTGCTTCGGCTTGCCATCAGTAATTTGGCAACCGCCTCCCGCACCCGACTACCCCTGCCGTTGGCAGTCATGCAATGAACAACAAAAAACTGAGGTTGACATTTATCAGCCTTTTTTTCGGCTGACTGCTCCTACCGAACTCGACTTCCCCAACACCTTATAGGGCTTCCGAAGATTCCCCTTGGGCGTCAGTATGCCGGCCTGAATGAGCGTCTGTGTCTGCTCCTTAGTGCTCATCGCATCAAGCCTGCTCTTGGCTTGATTCCAAGCTGAGAGAAGGGTGCGTTTTGAATGGGGTTGGGTCACAGACATGATTTATGGTTTTGAAGATGGTAGGAAGTAGCCCAAAATGCAAGCCGGATTCCGGACGGCGATCTGAATATGGGATCTCCGGCGAATCCCGGAATCCGGAAAAGCAGCCTCTCCTTCCTGAAAAACCCCACGCACACTGTGAAAACGCATGTCTCCGCCCTCCTCGAGGCGTTTAATGGTCCAATTGACGACTGCACAATCCAGCTTTCGAAGCAAACGGTCATCGTCTGCTACATGAAGCGGCTCATTACCCGGGATCGGCGTGCCCGCATTCTTCATCGTTTCGCAAAAATCAGGGTAAGCCTGGCCGAGGAGGTCTGTATAATCGGCATCTAGCAAATCGAAACACTGTCCCAAGTGCAAAACAGCCCCTAGCACGGCTGGTTTATCAATATTGCCCCTTCTCTTTTGCTGTTTGGCCCACTCCAATGCTCGGGCAGGACCGTGCTCCCAGAAATAGGCTCCGTGCCCCAACCAATCGTAGCTTTTGGGCTGCACTTTCAGCGCATCTCCTTTCTGGATGACTTTGTCACGGACTGAAGCG
>CALQSQ010000157.1 GCA_943333275.1 Akkermansia muciniphila | reverse complement strand
GAAGTTCAACTTCGCGCTCCGAAGGGCGCTCCAGGGGGCGCGGGCCCGCAATCAACTGCGGTCTGGTGGATGAGCGTGGTCCCTGTCTGTGGTTACTTTCCAAAGGCTTCCTGCGCTGCCTTCATGAAAATGGGCTGCGCCTGTTTGCCCTCCTCCCGCCAACCGGCATTCTGCACCATGAAGACGGTGATGAGTCCCGTGGCGGTATTGACGGACATGTCGGTGCTGTAGGCTCCTCCGTGGCCGAAGGTGGTTCCATTGGCGGAAAAGCCAAATCCGTATCCCGCAAGGCCGGGAGCCGTCTGGCGGCTGGTCATCTGCTTCACGGAAGCCTCGGAGAGGATGCGCTTGCCCTGGTGGACCCCGCCATTGAGAAGCATCTGGCAGAAGGTGGTGACGTCCTTTGCGGTTGAGAAAAAGCCGCCTGCGGGCATTGGCTGGCGGGAGGGGTCGCTGAGCGGATACTTGAGTTGACCGACCGTGGTTTCCTCCAGATCCGACTGGTCCTTGTTGGCCTTGTAGGATTTGGCGATCCGGGCGATTTGGGATTCGTTGGGAAAGGAGGTGGTGTCCGTCATGCCCAGAGGTTCGAACAGGCGTTTTTTCAGGAACTCCTCGTAGTTCATGCCGCTGAGGACCTCGATGATGCGACCGGCGGTGTTGATGCCGGCGTTTGAGTAGTCGTATTTGGAATCGGGTTCGAAATTCAGCGGCATCAGGGCGTAGCTTCTGACGCGCGTGGCCAGTGGATAGAGGTCGAGGGTGGGCTGCTCGATGGGGGAGGAGAAACTCAGGCCGCTGGTGTGGCTGAGGACATTGCGGATAAGGATGGGGTGGGCGGGCTTTTTGAGCAGGACGTGGTTGTCATCCCGTTCGGTGATGACCATCTGGTTCTTAAATTCCGGCAGGTATTTCTCCACGGGGTCGTCCACACTCACCTTTCCCTCGTCCACCAGAAGCATGAAGGCCGCGGCCGTGATGGGCTTGGACATGGAGGCGATCCAGAACAAGGCGTCTGCTGACAGGGGTTTTTGCGCGGCGATATCCGCGAAACCGACGGTTTCAAGACTCAGGATCTTATCCTTGTCCGCCACCACCGTGACTGCTCCGGACAGCGCATGGTGATCCACCAGCGGTTGCAGTTTGGGGGCGATGACGGGTGCGGGATTGTCAGCGTGGACCGGTCCAGCAAGGACCAGTGCTACGGTGCTCAGCAGCACCGAGGCCTTGTTGAGAGGGCGCATGAATGGGATGGAGAGCAGAGGTATGATGGATGAAGGCATGCCGGAGGCTGGCGCATGCCATGAACCGGCACAATCACGCGAACGGACACGATCGGGCCTATGACCTTTTCGTTGCCTCTGTAGTTCCCGCATCAGAAAGTTCACTTGGGAAATAGCCTCCTCATCCAATTTCAGTGGTTCCTCCTCCTTCGGGTTTCCTTTATAATAAGGCAGTGCGGGGGAACTCTCCGAGGCTAAAAAAAGTCTTTTCGCAGGAGCACGCCCCTGTATAGTCGTGCATGTGAACATCCGGAACGCATTGTTGCTCCCTTGGATTCCTGTCCGTGAAAACCGCTGCTCAGGACTGGGAGGCTGCTTTCCATTCGGACTCTTGCCGTTTCCCCGCTCACTTTTAATTTCAGGTCCTGCCCTTTGAAAATGCAGCTTCCCGGCGGGACTTTCCACAACACAAAGATCAGGAGTCTGTCCATGAAAACGAAAATCAACCCATTGTCTGTCTTCCGAACTCATCGGCTCTTGCGATCCCTGCCGCTTCCGCTTGCGGCCCTCGTTGCTCTTCTCACCTTGTCCCCTGTCGGCGCCCTGCGCGCCGATGCCCCGTCGGCCAATCTCGGAATTTTCCCGACCGGCACCGATACCGAGGGCTTGCGCTCGTTCCTACTGGATTGGAATGCCGCGCCCAACGCGATGTATGGCATTCAGGCTTCCGCGGATCTGTCGAGTTGGAAGACGGTGGATTCGATCATTCGCCCCGACGCTGTAGGCAGCTACCAATTTTCCGTGAGGGCGACGGATACGTCCGGTTTCTACCGCCTCGCGCTGCCAAAGCCGCAGATCACCGCCGTGGAACCCGCCGTGGTGGATGTGTCCGTTCCCAATGCGCAGATCTACATCCTCGGCCAGTGCCTGCCTAACAATGCGCTGGTCGTGATCAATGGCATTACGTTTATTCCGACGATCATCAACTCCGGCGGTGTCTGGGCCCGGGTCTCGCTCAATGGCCTGCCGCCGGGCGAGCCGTGGTTTGATGTGACGGTCGTTGATCCCGCAACCGGTGCGACCGTGGCGACACTTCCCGGCGCCGTGCTGGGCGTGGATGCCAGTTCGCCTTACCTGCTCGAACCGCCGGAAATGCCGCTGGCCAGTCCGAGTTACGGTGCTGCTGTCAAAAGGAGTAAGAGCAATGTTTCCAACAATCGCACGTCCGGCGGTGAAGGGATTCGCGAGAATGATGAGGTGGTTTTCGAGATTCAGGACGGCAAGAAGGGTCTCAACGCCGTGAACGTCTCACTGGCCCGCGGCGCAGGCGTGCTGGTAAACGGTAGTGGAGTTAGCGCAATTACCAAGGTCGCCATCAGCGGCGGTGGTGAGGAACTCCCGAAGGAAAGTTTGGAATTCAACTATGGGCATACGACTGTCATGCCTTTCTCCGGCGAAGTGCAGGCCTGTGACGTGGACATGGTAATCCCCGGTCGCGGACTCGATTTCATCTGGACGCGCATTTACAGCTCTCGCACGGGGACAGCCACGGCCATGGGCCAGCGCTGGACGCATTCCTACGACGTGCGCTGCGCCCAGGACACGACGGGCGGCATGGATGTCTCCGACGGCACGGGCCGCACGGACACTTACAAACTCCAGGCCAACGGCACCTACACCTGCCCGGGATTTTTCCGCGAAGGCACGCTCACCGGCGGCGTGTTCCGGCTCACGTTTGCGGACACGGGCTATTGGGAATTCAATCCGCTCGACCCCGTTTCCCCGGACGCCAAGCTCGCCCGCATCGTGGATCGCAACGGCAACGTCATGTCGCTGAACTACGATGACTTGGGCCATCTTACGCAAATCGTGGATGACCTCGGCCGCACCAACACTGTCAGCTACGACAGCGATGGGCGCGTGGCCAGCGTCACGGATTTTTCCGGCCGCACGGTGACGTATCAATACTACCAGGGCTTGCCCGGCGAGCAGGGTGGCGCGGGCGATTTGAAATCCGT
This sequence comes from Akkermansia muciniphila, assembly GCA_943333275.1. GTDB lineage: Bacteria > Verrucomicrobiota > Verrucomicrobiia > Verrucomicrobiales > V1-33 > JAGNEJ01. The sequence goes on along the minus strand of CALQSQ010000157.1, from coordinate 6,666 downwards.
CACTTCGCCACCCGTCACCGGCACGCCCAATGGCAATGATTTCCCGACCGGCAAGACGACCACCTACACCTACTCGGCTGGTTATCTCGACGACCGCGAGAATCATCTGCTGCTCTCGGTCATCGATGCCAAGGGCCAGATCCAGCACCAGCACGTCTATCAGCACAACCAGACCGATCTCGAATTCCTCCGCTGCATCTCCGTCCAGCATTGGACGAATACGCCGACGATGATTTCGTATCTGCCCCAAACGCCAACGCCCGCGAACCAGTTCGCCACCATGCGCTGCATCGTGAACGGTCCTGTGGGCGATGTGACGGAATGTTACTTCGACGCGCGGAATCGTCCCGTGAAGATGCAGGAACTGACCGGCCGATCCAGCCCGGGCGTGCGCGTCACGGCCACAGAGAACTGGCCTGCGGGCAAAGTGCGCGCGGGCGACCCGGACACTTACGAGACGCGCTGGAGTTGGAACAACGATTCGCTCTGCACGTCGGAGATTTCTCCCGGCGGCCAGAAGGTGCAATGCGTTTATGAATCTGACTTCGACAAATCCACCCGCGCCCTCAAGCGTGCCGACTGCCGCCTAGTGCGCGAAATCGCCAGCAGCCCCGTGGATTTGGATGGGGACGGCGTGGCGGATGTGACAGAGCGCGTGTGGCGTTTTGAATATGATCCGCGTTTTGGCAGCGATTCCACGGTTAGTCGGCTCAGAAGTGGCGTCATTGCCGAGGTTGGTGCTGGACGCCCGGCAACGGTTGGCCGGGAATCAATTCAGCTACCGCAGAATTGTGAAATTAAAGCGAAGTCCATCAGCGGTTTAGCAAGCAAGACCGCGGCTCTTAGTGCGATAGGCTCTATACCGATCGTCGGGGGGCTACTAAGGGGAGCGAGTGACCTGCCCGCCTCCGGCGCGCGCGGCATCAATACGCCTTCTGCCTTTACAGCAGTCCCAGACCGTGTCCGACGAAAGCTTGTCCTCGTATCGGGTTCATCAGGATCGTCGTCACTTGCGGCGAGCACGGGCAATGGAATCAAAGACGTTCAAGTTGGGGAGGTTTGTGATGATGGCAACCAAGATTCTGGTGATGGCTTCGTTATTGCCGTCACCGACCCGCGTGGCAATGTGACGACGGGCAGTTATGACGTGAACGGCAATCTCAAGACGACCACTAGCACCCCGAAAAAGCTCACTTTTACCTCAGCCAATTTCGACACGCCACAGACGATTGTTAATTTCACCTACAATCCTTATGGCCAAGTGACCGCCATCACCAACGCGCCGGATGCCAATGGATATCGCCGCGTGGATACGTTCAGTTACTACACCAACGGGCCGCAAGCCGGTTACTTGCAATCCTGCGTGGTGGATGCCGGTGCGGGCGGACTGGCGATTGCGACCAGCTACGAATACGACGCTCGCGGCAACCTCACCCGCTACATGGACCCGCGCGGCAACGACTGGCTCTGCACTTACAATTCCCTCGACCAACTCGTGCAGACCGAATCCGCTGCCCTCGGCGGTGGCGGCCCGGGCGGCTACCGCATCAAAACGCAATTCTCCTACGATGCGAACGACAACCTCACGCTCGTCGCGGAGGAAAACCGCGACGCCGCCGGCACGGTGGGACCAAACCCCTTCTGGCGCACGCAGTTCGTTTACGATGGTGGGCAGCGCTTGACCGGTTGTTGGCGCGACAAGAATGGCGCGCTGGTGCTCCGCTGCACTTCGGTCGAATACAACGCGGCGGACCAGGTCGTGCTCTACCGCTCGCCCGAAGCGGTGAACGGCAATGATCCGCTGAACACAGTGGCGTATGAATATGACGAGCGCGGAATGTTGTTCCGTGAAATCGGTGCTCCCGGCTCGGGCAGTTCCCCGACGAATGAATGGAGTTACACGGCGAACTACAATCCGGCCACCAAGAAATATGTGGACGCCGCCGATTCGCTCACGACCAGCTTTGCTTACGACGGCTTTGAAGGATTTGGCGCTTCTTCCTCCCTAATTATCGGGAACAATTACGGCCCGCGAATTTATAAGAATGCCCCTTCTGCCTCCAAAATTCCGGGGGCAAAACTTATGGGTATTTCCACCTCGCAGATACACCAATCTTCCCTCAGGTTTGTGATGCCCTTCACCGTGTCAGGTGGCGACGCTTCTTCCCTGCGTTGCTCCAGAATCACCGACCCCATGGGCAACGTGACCACGTTCCACTACGACGCGAACGACAATCTCAAAGTCGTCCGCCACTTCGGCGAGTTGAACGACGTGCCCGGCTCGGTTGGCAACATCCGCCTCGCCGAGTCGCGCTATGAATACGACGGACTGGATCGCCCCATCCGCTCGCGCGATTCATTCTTCAGCCTTCAGTCGCAAGCGACCATCGGCGATGGCGAGCGCACCACGACGGTTGCCTACGCACCCAACGGCGAATGCACCAGCATCACCGACGATCTGGGGCGCGCGACCACCTTCGCGTATGACACCGCCGGCCGCCTGTCCACCATCAGCAGTTCGGGCGGAAAAACTGTCTTTGCCTGTTTCAAAGACGCGGCGGGCAACATCACCCAAACCACGCAGACCGACCAACCCGATCTCGGCGGGCCGCCGCAGGTCTTTGTGTGGACGAATGTCTATGATGCCTTGAACCGCCCTGTCAGCACCTCGGACAACGTCGGCAATACCAATCAATTTGCCTACGATTCGTGCGGCAACTGCACCAGCACGACCGATCCGAACGGCAACGAAACGGTTTATGGTTACGACGGTCTTTCGCGCACGTTGAGTTCCACCACCTACCAGGGCGGGACGACCACGATCGTCAGCAGCAGCCAGTTTGCCTACGATGACAATGACAACTGTGTTTCCAGCACGGATGCCAATGCCAACGTCACGCTCCACGCCTACGATTCGCTGGACCGCCTCACGCAAACCACCCAGGCCGACGGCACGCACCACTCGCTCCTCTGGAGTCCGCGCAGCAATTTGATTTCGGAGACGGACGCAGACGGCACGGTGATCACGCACACCTACGATCTGAACGACCGCTGCATCGCGAGCCACATCACGCCCGGCTCAGGCGTCGCGGCCACGACGCTGGATGAGACGTTTACCTACGATGGCGCATCGCGGATGGTCAGTGCGAACAATGATGCCTCCCAAAGCGGGTTTGAATACGACTCGCTGGGCAACTGCACGCGTGGCGTTTCGGGCGGTGTGGGCGCTGTGGTGAGCCCGCATGACAGCATGGGCCGGCGCACCTCGCTAACCTATCCCGGCGGTCGCGTGCTCACGTATGCCTATGACGTGCTCGACCAGTGCACGAGCATCAATGAAAACGGCGCAGCGCTCGCGAGCTTCAGCTACGCGGGGCCGGGCCGGGTGGTCCGGGTGATCTACGGCAACGGCACCAGCACCCAGGTGACCTACGACGGCCTGTCCGGCACACCCAATGCCCCGGATGATTTCGGCCAGGGCATGGTCAGCAGTGTGACCCACGCGATACCAGGAGCGGGTGGTCCGCAAAGTTTTTCCGCAGTGAACCTGAAATGGGATCGTAACGGGAACAAAACCCTGCGCACCGACAGCATCTTTGCCCCGGCGGTTCCGCGGGTCAATACCTTGGGGCTGCAATACGACGGGGCGGACCGCCTGACCCGCGCAAGCCTCCTTACCGGGACGACGCTGGTGCGGGACACGGTTTACGGCCTCGACGCCATGGGCAACCGGACCAATGTGACCGGCGCGGCCAGTTGTTCGGGCGGTTATTATATGGACGGATTCTCTCCCGGCCCGATGGATTTACAGATGAACCAATACACCGCCACGCCCTGCGACACGCGCACCTACGACAATAACGGCAATCTGCTGAGTCGCAGCTCACCCACCACCGGCCCGGTGACCTACCAGTATGATTATGCCGGGCGGCTCGTGCAGGTGCAGGCGCTGGATTTTAACTCGGGTTCATTGGCCCCGGTGGCAAGCTACGCTTACGATGCGCTGGGTCGGCGCATCTCCAAAACTATTTACTCCGGCGCGCTGCCTCCGGTCACAACCCAATTCCTTTACGACGGCGGCGGTGTGATAGAAGAACGCGTGAACGGTGCCGTGGCCGGGAGCTTTGTGCATGCCTCCGGATTAAAGGAAGAGATCCGCGAGAATGACAACGTGGTTTTCGAGATGCGCCGCGGCGGTCAGGATTATTATTTCCACACAGACGACCAGGGCAACACCCTCGCACTCGTTGATGCTCAAGGCGTGCCGGTCGAATTCTACAACTACGACGATTACGGCGCGGTCACATTCCTGACGAGCGACGGCGTGGCGACAAGCGCAACGTCATCCTCCGTGGGCAACCCCTATTGCTGGCACGGTCTGCGCCTCGACGCGGAAACCGGCCTGCAAAACGACGACGGCGGCGGTTATCTGGACACGCAGACGGGACGCAATATCACCGTGCCGTGGGTTCCCGCCAATCCAAGCATCCCTCACCGCATTTCCGCTGGCAACAATCCGTGGAGCGGCGGAGGTGGGGGTTCACCCAGCGCGATGAAAAATGGGACGGTGAAATTCTTCAACGAAACGAAGGGTTTTGGATACATAATCAGTGGCAGTGTCGGTGGTAGCGGTTCGGTTGATTTTATCATCCGGAAAGCACGCGAAGCGGGTGCCGAGGCTCTAAACGTCGCGGATGGGATTGTGAAAGCCCGACGCAGCGTGATTCACGATTAGGGCGGCATGACGCCAGCCCACCTGAGTGGTTTGTCTTCCAGCGCGTAGAGGCCCCAATACTTCACCCCACGTCCGCCTGTCCCGGTGCGGAGCGCATCGAGTGTCTTTTTGACGAGATGCAATTCGCAGGCGCCCTCGCCAAGACTTTCCCCATTTCGCGGGTGAACGGGCGGATTCCTGCGGCAACCATCCTCCCTTGGGCGGCTTTGATCGGCCTGATCGCCCCTGAGTTGGAGAGTCGCTATTTCGGGGAAAGGTGAAAGTTTTGAAGGATTCTGGCAATGCCTGTGCCGCAGGCCACCAACGGTTCGCCGAGCGGGTGGAAAGGCCGGGTAGTATCCTCCCAAAGGGGAATCAAGAGGACCAAAATTCCATTTCGGAGATTGAATCGTTCGTCTTCAATTCGAACCGGATTTTTTCATGGGAAATAGATTTTTCCGCCCAGTCGCTGGCGCAATTCGACCCACCGGATACGTTTCCAATCCGCTCCTCCAGCCAACGGCGGGGCGGCCCCCGCGTTTGGCGGCGGGGCGACCCAAAGGGGTGGGGGTTGGTTGCTGCTGCTGCGCCGGGCTAGCGTTGGAGTTCCCGCATGAGGAAATTCACCTGGGTGGTAACTTTCTCATCGAGATTCAGCAGATCCTCAACCTTTCGGCAGGCATGCATGACCGTGCCGTGATCCCGGTCCCCAAAAGCATTGCCGATCACCTTGTAGGTGGATTTGGTGAGTTCGCGGGTCACATACATGGCGATCTGCCGGGCATTGGCGACATTCGCAGTGCGGCGGGGTCCGGTGAGGTCGGCCACGCGGAGTTCGTAATAGTCGGCGACGGATTTTTGGATGCGGTCCACGGTGACAGTTTCCTTCGCTTCTTCGTGGAGGAGGTCCGGGAGGATTTCCTCCGCGACGATCTTGGGTGTCAGGGTGATCTCCCGGTTGATGGAGGCGTAGGTCACGACGCGGAGGATGGCTCCCTGGAGGCGGCGGACGTTGCTGCGGACTTTTTCAGCCACGAAGCGCACGATGTCATCAGTGATGTAGGGGGCTCCGCGGAAGCTGAGGAGCTTCTTGCGCAGAATGGCTCCGCGTGTCTCCACGTCCGGTGCCGTCAGCGCTGCGGTCATGCCCCACTCGAAGCGGGACATGAGTCGTTTCTCCAAGCCATCGATTTCACTGGGCATGCGATCGCACGTGAGAACGATTTGTTTGTGGCCGTCGTGGAACTGGTTGAAGGTGTGGAAGAATTCGTCCTGAGTCCGGCCCTTGTCGCCAAAGAACTGCACGTCATCGATCAGGAGGACGTCTGCTGTGCGGTATTTCTTTCGGAAATGCGGCAGGGATCCGCTGCCGATGGCCGCGATGAATTCGTTGGTGAATTCCTCGGAAGTCACGCAGACCACCCGGGTGCGGGGGCGGTTGGTGAGGATTTCACGGGCGATGGCGTGCATGAGGTGAGTCTTACCCAGTCCCGTGCCACCGAAGAGAAACAACGGGTTGTAGGTGCGTGCGGGATTCTGTGCGACCGCGCGACTGGCCGCGGCGGCGAATTCGTTGTTGGCCCCGACGACAAAAGAATCGAAAGTGTAGTGATCGTGCAGCAGGCCCACGACGGGGCGATGCTTGCGTTTTTCAGCCGTCTCCTCGCCGGTGGCGGTGTTATCATCGCTGGTGAACAACTCCGGTTGCTGCAGGGCGACCGTGTTGCTGCTGCCGGCAAAGAGAACGGGGCGGCGCGAGCCCAGATTCACCTCGAGGGCATTTTGAATTTCCGCGTGGAAATTGTGGTCCAGAAAGGCGGCGTGCAATTCATCCGGTGCTTCCACGCGGGCTCCATCGTCACTGAGTTCGATGAGTTTGGTGCGGGAGATCCAGAGATCAAAAGCACCGGGATCCAACTGACGTCGCAGGCCTGTCTTAATTATAACTTTCT
>CALQSQ010000156.1 GCA_943333275.1 Akkermansia muciniphila | reverse complement strand
TGTTTTTTCACCTCGGGCACCTTTGCCGGTGTCACCACTTTCGTGGCAGCCGCGTTCTCTTTCGCCGGAACACCCGCGTCGAACACAAGACGTCCGGCAAACCAACCGGACAGCCCGCCAACCGCGAGGCCCAGGATTATCATCAGGGGGGATTTTGACATGGCTGTCACGATGCCAGACCTTCACCCGCTGACAACGGATTTTCGAGCAGGCATTCAATGCGCCCCCGGAGCGGCGACATTCCTGTCGCCGATTCAACCTCTCGGCGCAGCCGCAAATTCTAAATCCCTCGACCGCCGCTGCGCCCTCCCGGCCTCAGCCTTCCCCCCCAGACCCGTTCGCTCCCTGATTCCAATCCCCCGTCCAACGCCACCCTGAAAATAGCAAATTCCTATCCGACTGGATTTCTGAGACGAACTGCGCTAGCCTCCAAAGCCTATGAAAGATGGAAGTTTCACAGAACCATCCAATCCTCCCGATCACTTGCGCTCACGAAGATTCTGGGGTGGCCGATTGGCTCGCCTGCAATTCAGGTTGACCGTCTGGTTTCTGAGCGTCTCCTTTTTCAGCCTCCATCAGGCGCATGGTCTGGAAAAGACGACCGAGCCGCCCGTGGCGCGTGTCTTTAAAATCCTCCTGATCCCCTATGACCTGCTCGGCGTTCCAGGCGTCCCCGCGCGCCCAGGCTGGCTAACCCAGCCCTATGTTCATCAGGCCTTCTTTCAGCCAAACTTCGCACCCATGGATGGTGGTGGCACACCGCTGGCCAGTGGGAGCATTCGCGACTTCTTCGCACGGCAGTTTCCTGGCCTGAAAATTCAGGGTGAGACAGTGCCGATCCCTGTCGGCATGCAGGTGGATGGGTTTTATCAATTTAACGCAGCGACGGCTGATGTGACCGGATTGGTGGACGAGGCAGTCACTTTCCAGTGGGCGCGTGTTATGCTCAACCGGCTGGGTTATGGCAATGGACCGGAGCAGATGAATAATGTGTTTGGAGAAGCAGCGCCACTCAAAGATGCGCTGCAACGCCACAATGCCCAAGCGCTTTGTTTCGTGGCTTCTGGAATCGGAACCGGCAGCTCGCGCACTGTTGATGGCATTAACACACTTTTTGGGACGGTGGGCACCGGACCGACTCTCAACTACGAATGGCTCGGCATCTTGACGCATGAGTCAGGCCACGCCATCGGGTTCGATGATGATGAATACATCTTTGGTTATGAGAATGAAAACGGTTGGAATCTGATGGCCAATGGCTACGGCCCCTTTCCTGCATCGTTCACCTCATGGCATCGACACCGGTCAAAAATGCCGCGAGTGGAGTCTTCTTTGCACCGTGGAGAAGGAGGTGTAGTTGCGTTGCCACCCTATCAACCTGGAATTCAGCCGCTGCCAGAGTCGCTGATGCTACCTCAGGGAACGGTCAGCAATGATGGTCGCGATGAGATGCTTTTTATCGACCATCGCAAACGACTGAATCCCACGAGTGCGATGGACACCGCGCTAACTGGTCTCCCAGACCCAGCGAACAATAGCCAGGGACTCTTCATTCAGAGTGTGGACTGGCGCGCGTCGAGCTGGTTTTCAGCGGCCGATTTCACGCCTCTCGGAAGTGAGGTCGTGCTGGGTCCGGCGGCCTTTCATCCATTTGCTGCGATGCGTTCAGCCAGTGGTAGTTTATACCCAGATCGTCTCTTCCGACCCGGCCAGCCATTTCTGGGCGCTTTGCGCAATAACATGATGCTCAACCGCTTCCGTTCCTCGACTAATCTGGACGGCAATGTCCTTTGGCAAATTGCCGCACCCTCCACTCAAGTCGGCACCGAGGCCCTAACTTTCGATGTGCAATGGGCGGGACTTTCCCTGGCTCAGGAGGCGGCGGAACTCGGCACCGGAGCCTCACCGTTGGGGGCAATGAATCGCTCTGAGGTCCCATCGGTGAATGGTTCATTTTATCAGGAAACTCTGATTGACCCCACCTTCGGCATCCCCTGGCTGAAGGCGTTGCGGGTGAAGAGCAACACCACTGGCAGTTCCTTTAGCGCCCGCATTCGCTGGCCGCATTTCCCATCACCTCAGGGCGAGGTGCTGGTATTCACGCCCAGGCCTTTGGCATCGAGTTCCGGCGTCACGGTCACGTTGCGGCTGCTGAACCGCGACGGCTTGAGCGTGCGGCAGTTGACGATTCCTCCGGGATTTCTCACCTTCATTTCTGGCGCCGCCCATCTCGATCTCACCGTTCTGGGCGGGCAGCTTGCTTTCATCGAGATGGAGGCCACCTCCACCGCAGCCTTTGATCTGGCACTGGTGGACGCCTGGTATTTCCGCAAGGGCGAGAACACCCTCCGGCTCTTGAGTCAGGAAGGCGGTCCGCCGCCAGGGCCGGGTGTCGCTGGGCGTGTGCAAAACATCACGATGGAAGACGGGGTCACTTATGATCATGCTCTCAATTTCCAAGTCGAAGGATCCTCCACTGGCGTGGTCCAGCGCACCTTTGAAAAGCTGGCGATCCCACTCACCGGTGCGCTCTTGCGCGGCTCGGTGGGGTTCCCGAAAAATGCTGTCGGCGTCTCTGACGGAGCCGTTCTTAAAGTGTGGGTGAATGACGGCTTGCGTCTCTGGCCGGAGCCATCTTTCGGGCTGAATGCAGGCCATGCGCTCGTCTGCCCGTCCCTTGGCGTGGGGGTTCCAGCGACGTATCAAACGGTCGTCGACTGGGGACTCAACGCTGCCTGGAGCAGTTCCAAAGCATGGACAGATGGTGACTGGGTGCGCGCTGGAGATGTCGATGCTGATCTCGACATGGATCTCGTGATTTTTTCGCCCGACGGCAAGGTGAGCGTCGCGCGATCCATGAACACCGCATTTGGACCACCACGGCTGTGGATGAAAGGCTGGTTCGGCGGCGGGGACTTCCCGCTCGCAGCAGACATCAATGGAGATGGTCGTGTGGACATTTTGCGCTGCACGCCTGAGGGCAGCGTTTTCATCGCCACGGCCAGTGTCGCCATGGGTGGTCAGTTTGCCCCCCAACTCAACGCCGTTGCCACCGATGTTGTGCGCCCTGGCGAAGTGCCACTGGCGGGTGATGTGAATCGTGATGGGCGCGCCGATCTCGTCGTCTTCACCCTTGAAACAGCCACTGCGGCTGGACTCCCTGATCGCGCGGCAGGGATCGTGCGCGTTTATCGCGGTAAACCTGATGCCGGACTCGAACCTGCGCAAATCTGGAGCACGCAGGGCATTGCAGGAAAGTCCGTAACCCCACTGCTCGGAGACTTCAACCAAGATGGCTTCCAGGACGCCATCTATATAACGGCTAATGGTTCCGCCTCCTATCAGCTTTCTAGTGGAATAAGCTTTGATGGAGCACCGCCTGCCGCGTGGCTGATCAATGGGCCTGAGCATTCTGTAAACGACCCCATTCACATCCAGGGCACTCCCTATCCAGGCCCGCGCTACAGCACCGGGGACATTCCCTTCTTTTCGCGTACTGGCGGTCCCGGCTCAACTCCCTGCATCATCTATTTCAAGCAAACGCAACTTACCACGGGCCGCGTTCTTGGGGACGTCAAGCGGGTCACTCAAGACACCGCGCCTGGCACTGGGATCGTGACCGCTCTGCGCGGCAGCATCTTCATCTTAAACAAAGTCCCTGTCGGTCAGTGGCCAATCGTCGCAGATTTCAGCGGGGATGGCGTGCCGGATTTGCTGGCCATGTCCCCCAACGTCACCACCTCACTGAGCCTCTACGTCAGCCCAAAACCGTTCCTCAGTTTTGAAAACAAAGCCGCTCAAAACAATCCGGCCACCATGGATGCTCGCCTCAATCGATTTGAGCTGGACTTGAACTCCTACGCAGGACAAGACGTCGATCTGATCGTCGAAGTCTCCGCCGGTCCTAACAGCGATGCCGGGGATCAAGTCATCTTCCCTGAACTCAAGCTCTATGGTCGGGCGCAGCAGTTCCCACTGGGTCCTCCCGTCCCGACTCAGATTGATCCCTCAGTCATCCGTCTCATGTGGTCGGCTGAGGATGATGTCTCGGAGATTCTTGAGTCCGATAACCTCTCCCAGTGGTCTCCCAGCGGGGCCCAGTGGTTTCAGGCGGGCAGCGTCTCTTTTGTGGATTTTTCAATGGCTCCGCCTCGCAAGTTCTGGCGGCTGACCAGGCCTGAGCCCACAACCGGGGGCAATCCCTGATTGCTTAATGAACAGCGGGGGGAGGCAATCACACCCGGCTAACGGATCACCTCCACATGACACCCGGCGTGTTTGACCAGTTCGGTCGCCAGCGAACCCAGTGGCCTGGTCTCGCCATGCTCGAGGCCGCGCGATCCAAGCAGGATGCAATGCGGGGCCCAGGTTTCGGAATGTTTCAGCAGGGCCTTGGCCGGTTCTCCCTCCAGCACGGTGGCAAAGGCGTGGTAACCGGCAGTGTTCAGTTGCCCGGCCAGCATGGTCACCTTGTCCTGGAGGATCGGGCTGAATCCACCCGCTTTGGGGTCGGCGACCGTCACAACATGGATGCCCGTGCCCTTGGGCCACGGACGCGACATGGTCTTGGCCGTGGCGGTTTCAGATTGCTCGGAACCGTCAATGGCCAGAGTCAGACGCAGGTGCTGGAAACCAGGTTCGCGATGCGCACGGCAGATGCGCACGGAGCAGGCGGCCTCCGTGGCGACCTTGGTGGAGACGCTGCCGAAGAAGATTCTTTCCAATGCCGATTTGCTGTGCGCACCCATGATGATGAGATCGGCCCGTTGTGAGGCGGCGACCCGCAGAATGACGTCCGCTGCGTCCCCGCCTACGATGCGCCTGTCGGTCTGGATTTGTGGCAGCAGGGAATGGATTGTCTGAACCACATGTTCGGATTGCTTTTCCGCTTTATCCAGGTCCTCAGGCGAGGCCCCGGCTGGAACCACAACCAGCACCAGAATCGTGGCATCCTCATCCAGACCCATCCGGGGCAATTCCCCGATCGCGCTTTCTGCAAAATAGGAACCATCGTAGGCCAGTAAAATTTGTTTCATTAGGTGGGTTGGGTAGGTGAGTTAATGAAAGGATTGCGCAGTAAGCCAAGATTGCAATTCGCGATGGGTTCCGAATTGGCGTGAACGAGGTTGAAATGGGCCTATTTCGGCGCCGCTGCCTTTTTGGCCTGGGCGGCAATGCCCTCGCGAATTTTTTCAATGAACGCCCGGTCAGGCTCGGAGAGTCTTTCCAGCGGGAGTTCGACCGGCTTGCTCTTTACAAGCAGGCGGGCCTTGCCATCGCGCACCACGGTGAGCTGCGCGGCATCGGGCGGCGCGGCGCTTTCATCGGCGGATTTCTGAACCGATTGTTCAAAAGCAATCAGCTTGCCCTCGATCACCTTGCCCTCCACACTCTTCCACTGGCGGGACTCACCGAGCGTGATGTAGGTTGTTTGCTGCACGGTGGGCTTGACCTGAGACGGACGGACGGTGGCACCCACATCGCCGCCGTTGAATCCGCCTTTGCTGAGATCATTGGCCGGATTGCGCACCGGCGGTTTGACGAGCGGATTGGTCGGGATTTGCGCCAGCGCTGATTGGGCCGTGAGCAGGCCGGTGATGATCAAGCAAAAGCACCAGAGGTGTGAGGAAATTCTCATGGTGCACTCTTGCATCATGGGCAACCCAACCGCAAGCTGCATCTGGCTCAGGCCCGCCGCATTTGTGAATCCTGCGAATGGGGATCCGCCTGCGTGTAATCCATGGTGTAATGGAGGCCGCGGCTCTCGCGGCGATTCTGCGCTGAGTCCACGATGAGGGCGGCGACCTGGACGAGGTTGCGGAGTTCGAGGAGGGGCGTGGTGATTTTGAAATTCCAGTAAAATTCCTGCACCTCGCGCTGGAGATTTTGCAGTCGCATCGCAGCGCGTTGGAGCCGTTTGCTGGTGCGGACGATGGAGACGTAGTCCCACATCAACCGGCGGATTTCGTCCCAGTTGTGATAGATGACCACCAGTTCATCCACGTCGGTGACGTTTCCGGATTTCCATGGGGGAAGCTCATGATCCTGCAATCCGGCGGCACCGTGTTCCGGCGGAAGCGGGAGCTTCCGCAGAACATCGGTGTAGGCGTTGTGGGCCATGACGGCACCTTCGAGCAGGGAGTTGGAAGCGAGGCGGTTGGCTCCGTGCAGGCCGGTGCAGGCAACTTCGCCTATGGCGTAAAGACCGCGCAGGCTGCTGCGTCCGTGCTCATCCGTGCGCACGCCGCCGCATTGATAGTGGGCTGCGGGGACGACCGGGATCGGTTGTTTGGCGATGTCGATGCCGAGGTCGAGACACGTTTTATAGATGTTTGGGAAACGCTCCTGCAGGAAGGCCTGGCTTTGACTCGTCATGTCGAGATAAACGCAGGGCGAGCCCGTGCGCTTGATTTCCCGGTCGATGGCCCGGGCGACGATATCGCGCGGGGCCAGCGATTTCCTGGGATCATATTTCTCCATGAACTCCTTCCCATCCTGGCCGATGAGCACGCCGCCCTCGCCGCGCATCGCTTCAGTGATGAGGAAATTTTTGACCGTCGGATGGTAAAGACAGGTGGGATGGAACTGGACGAATTCCATGTTTGCGATGGTCGCGCCCGCCCGCCAGGCCATGGCCACGCCATCGCCCGTGGCGATCTTCGGGTTGGTCGTATAAAGATAAACGCGCCCGCTGCCACCAGTCGCCAGGACGACGCGATCCGAGCGGAACGTGATGACCTCGCCGCTGGCTTCATCGAACGCATACATGCCCAGGCAACGATTCTCCGAGGCATAACCGAGCTTGGCCGTGGTGATGAGGTCGATGGCGAAATGATTTTCGAAAAAGGTAATCCCCGGCGTGGCGCGCGCCTTGGCGAGCAGGGATTCGGCAATTTCGCGGCCCGTGGTATCACCCTTGTGCAGAATGCGGCGCTGCGTGTGTCCCCCTTCGCGACCAAGCACCAACTGGCCGTCTGGCGAGTGATCAAACTCCACGCCCCATTGCATGAGTTCACGCATGCGTTCCGGGGCCTGCTCGATGATCATGCGGACAATATCCTCATGGCAGAGTCCTGCCCCGGCATCCAGCGTATCCGCGATGTGCTGCTCAAAGGAATCATCCACCCCCATGACACAAGCCACGCCCCCCTGCGCCCAGCTGGTGTTGGAAACCTCGGCACCCTGCTTCGTCAGCACCGCCACACTGCCATGCCGCGCCGCCTTGATGGCAAAGCTTAGCCCGGCGATACCGCCGCCCACCACCAGGAAGTCATATGTCATGTCGAGAGGAAAAATTTCAGTGTTCAGCGAGGTAAATTCGCGTCAATGTCCGCGCCTCCCATTACTACTTACGAGCCAAACACCCATTTCTCCGCTCTGAAAACTAAAAATTTACCCGCAAGAGCCTTCGCGCCCGCGAACATCTCTCTGATTTTCGAGACCTATCCCGCCTCGCCACCGAATGGACGCGGCTCGCTCGGCGTGGGAATCACGCTGGACGAAGGCGTCGTGGCCTCCGTCCGCTGCGCCGATGCCGACCACGTCGCGGGGATTTTTGTCGATGGCAAAGCGTGGAAATTTCCCACCGTGGAAAATGTGCTGGCCGCGCTGGGGGTGGGGGAGTTGCACATTGCTTTGCAGGCGGCCTTCCAATTCGGCTGCGGATTCGGTATGAGCGGGGCCAGTGCCCTGAGCGTCGCTTATGCGGCCAATGCCCTGCTCACACTCGGCCGCAGCGAAGATGAACTGGGGATGATCGCGCATGAGGCCGAGGTGGCGGCGGCCACGGGGTTGGGTGATGTCGGCGGGCAGTTCAACGGAGGGATCATGATCAAGACCATGAAATACCAACCGCTCAAAGTGGCGAGGCTGCCGGTGCGGGCGGAGCACCTTTACGTCCGCGTGCATGGCCCGATCCACACCGCCGAGGTCATCGGGAGTCAGGAGAAATTGCGTTTCATCAATGCCGCAGGACACCAGGCCATGGCCGATCTCGAAGCCGCAGGCGGGAAGTTGACCCTGGGCCGGTTGTTCGATGTCTCGCTGGAATTCGCGCGCCACTCCGGACTGCTAACAAGCGAAATATTGAAAGAAACCATCGCCGAAATCTGCGCCAGCGGCGGCCATGCCACCATGATCATGCTTGGCGAAGCCATTGTCGCCACCGTGCCGTTTGCGGGCAGCCGCAAGGTGCGCGTCATCCAGCGCGGCGTTCATTTGCTTTAGGCAGGCGGCTTATTTTACCTTCAGCGGCTGGCCGGCCTCGCTGAGATTTACCAGCAGGTAAACTTCATAACTCCACATCTGCTCCAGTCCGGGCAGTTTCACTTTCCGATCCCAATCCGCCGGCTCCTGCAGGATCGCCAGCAAGTCCGCATGCTCCTGCTCCGCGCTGATGCGATCGCAGAAATACACTGCCAGCGGCGTGCCAGCCTTGCGGGCGTTCGCCATGAGCTGGGTGAGTTGCGCGGGGGATTTCAGAAGAATCGCCCGGGGATCATACGGGAAAATTTGCCCCGCACTCCGACCGAATACCGCCGAAACCGGTTCCGCGAGCTGCCCCACGGGCACCGTCGCCTCCGCCCGCGCCCACTGCGCGGCTTCGCGCATTGGCTGGCGCGCCACTGATTTCATCCGCTCCCGCGGCACCTGCGTCAGCATGTAGAACAGCCCTACCGCCACCAACGGCAGCAGCCTCAAGAGACGCGGTGCCAACCGGCTCACATACGGCAGGGAAATGCAGAACACCGGCAGCAGATACACCAGATACCACGAGTAAAAGGGCCCCTTGGAAATCATCGCATGCCCGCACGCCCCCAGCGCCCCCAGCAGCAGCGAACCCGTGATCAACCGCGCCCGCCAATCCTGCCTCAGCATCACCGCGATCCCCAGCAGGCACCACACCGGCAGCACCACCATCATCACCGGCTTGATCCACGCGGCTCCTTCCGACAACTGCTCCACGCTGATCCCGTGTGATCCCTGCGTGCTCGCCGGACCCCACGGCATCGCCGTCACCAGATGCGACCACAAGTCCTGCACCCATGGCCAGCCGATTGCCCCATATTTCTTCTTATCCTCGGCCAGATATGCCGACACCTGGAGCAGCGAGGGAGTCAGGAAAATGGCCAGCGGCACCGCGCTCAGCGCATTGGCCACCACCAGCCGCAGGCTGTTGCTCAGAGGTTCCCGGCGCACTTGCCAGATGCACACCAGCGCCAGCACATTCATCATCATCGCCACATAGACCGCCCCGGCGAAACTCAGCAGATACAGCGCCTGCGCCACCGCGAATCCCACCCACCACCGCCACCCATTCGTCTCCAGCGCCCGCACCAGACAGCCCAGCGCCATCAGCATCGCAAAGAGCATCGTCGAATACCCCCGGATCTCCACCGAATACCGCATGTGCCACGGCGAGAGCGCCATCAGCAGCGCCGCCGCCAGCCCAATGCGCGGCACCCCCAGCAACCACCCCAGCCAGCCCAGCGCCAGAATCGTCAGCGCACTCGACACCAGCGGAAAAATCCGCGGAGCCGATTCCTGAAATGCCGGCACCCCCGTCGGCGATCCCTTTTCCGGCTGATTAAACAACGCCATCCCCAGCCGCGATTCCACCGTGCTCCACACCTGATTGTTCGCCTTCTCATTTTCAAACAACGCCTGCCCCCACGGGATCGGCTCATGCACCAGCGTGCCATCAATCAGCACCTTGTTCTGGCCATAGACATATTTTTCAAACGCCATCGCCTCATCATTCCAGAAACTGTGCGTCAACCGCGGCTTCCGCAGAGACAACGCCAGCCCCGCCGTCAGCAGCAACCCCAGCGTATACCACCGCACCGCCTTGGAGCCCTGCTTCGGCCTTGGCAAATGACCCAGCACCGCCGTCGCCGGCCGCCCCCACCACCTCACGGACGCCACCGCCACCCCCAGCACCACCGTCAGCCCCACCATCCCCCAGCCAACCCCCCACTGCCGATACTGCTGCCAGCTCAGTTCCGACCCCCGCGCCAGCTTCTTCACCAGCGCCTTCTCCCACGGACCCCCCGTGCTGATCAGATAAACCCCCGCCCCCAGCCACAACACCACCAACACCCAGAACACCCCGCTGGAAACAGGCCCCAGCGTATTGCGGAAATGGTGAAAGCGTTCGC
>CALQSQ010000155.1 GCA_943333275.1 Akkermansia muciniphila | reverse complement strand
AAAGGAGTAAAAGAGAACCTTGCCGAGACCTCGCGATCCCGGTAAACTGAGTCCGTCATCAGATTTACCAACCGCTAATCCAGATTCTCCCCATGAACATCGACGAATCAGCATTGGCCGAGCATCCGGTGATCCAAGCCCTCACGCGCCGATTGGAAGCCCTCGAAGCCCAGCTCAATCAGGACCACCAGAAGTTGGAAAAACTCGAGCACGAATTGGAGCACGACCATGCAGTGATCGGAAAACTCGAGCAACAGCCCGCCTACACACCGCCTCCCCCAAGGCCCACGCGGATGACCGTGGGGCTGTAGGACTCGGGAGAAATCTCGTGAAATGGTGTGCTGGGGCCTTGCTGGCATCAGCAGGAGATTTGCCATCCTTATCCGAGAATAGGAGTTGCGAAAGCACGGGGCCGCCTCGAAAAAGGGCGGCTACTATTTGTGCGAAGATTCCTTCTAAATCCCCATGTCCTGGAAAGTTTTAATTACCGCCCGCGCCCTGAGCATTGAACCTGTTGGAGCCCTCGCGCTTGCGCGGCTGGAGGAGGCTGGCTGCAAACTCATTCATGCCGAAAAGTATGGACCGTTGACGGAGGCTGAGCTGCTGCCTCAGCTGGTGGGAGTTCATGCGGTCCTGGCGGGGATGGATGCTTTCACGGCGGACGTGCTGGCTTCGAAGGAGGCGAAGGATTTGAAAATTATTTCCCGGTGGGGTGTCGGTATTGACGCTGTGAATCTCCCGGCGGCGGCAAAGGAGGGAATCGTGGTGGGCTTTACGCCCGGACTGCTCAACGAGGATGTGGCAGATTATGCCATGGGCATGCTCCTGGCGATCGCGCGCCGCATTCCGCATGGCGCGCGATCCCTCCAGGAAGGGAAATGGGATTCGGAATGGGGGCACAGTCTGAGCAGGAAAACGCTGGGCTTGGTCGGGTGTGGGGGCATCGGGCAGGCGGTGGCGAAACGCGCGCGGGGTTTCGATATGAAACTTATTGCCTATGACCCGATCCCTTCTCAGGAAGCTCGGAATTTGGGCATCGAATTCGTTTCCACGGACCAACTGCTGGCCGAATCTGATTTCATTTCCTTGCATTCCGCCCTCACCCCTGAGACGCGCGGATTGATTGGAGAGGCACAGTTGCGGGCCATGAAACCCACGGCATTTCTGATCAATACCGCCCGGGGCGCTGTCATTGATGAAACGGCCCTGGCCCGGGCCCTTCGCGAGCAATGGATCGCGGGGGCGGCGCTGGATGTCTTCGTGGAGGAACCCTTGCCAGCCGGCCACCCTCTGCATTCCGTTCCCAATCTGCTTCTGACTCCGCATCAGGCCTCGCTGGGCTACGGATGTGGTGCCAAGGTCAGCGGTGCGGTGGCCGATGCCGTGCTCGATGTCCGTGCCGGAAGGCGCCCGCGCTGGGTGGCCAATCCGGATGTTTACCAACTCGGCAACCTGCGCGTCCCGCTTATTTCCTAACATGAAAACCAATCCCGCCCGAGCCTCTTTAAAAGCTGGTCAATCCAGCGTCGGCACCTGGCTGGCACTGCCGGATCCCACGCTTGCCGGACTCATGAGCACCACAGGTTTCGCGTGGCTCACGGTCGAACTGGAACACTCGCCAGCGACCATGGAAACGGCGGCGGATTGCTTCGCCATCATCGCCGCATCCGGTTGTGTGCCGCTGGCGCGCATCCCATGGAATACGGGGGAGAACATCAAACGGGTGCTGGATACCGGAGCCTTCGGGGTCGTGGTCCCGATGGTCAACACGCGTGCGGAGGCGGAGGCTGTGGTCAAGGCAGCGCGGTATCGGCCGATCGGTGAGCGCAGCGTCGGAGGCCAGTTGCATGCGGCGAGATTTGAAACGGATGGCACCACTTATTATGCAAAAGCCAATGACGAAATTCTCGTCGTCGTCATGGCCGAACACGTCGAGGCGATCAGGAACATCGACGAAATTCTCAGCGTGCCCGGCATCGATGCGGTCTTTATCGGCCCCAATGATCTGCATGCCTCCATGGGACTGGTCCCGGCGTTCGACAGCGACAGCCCGGAATTCAACGCCGCCCTCAAAAAAGTCTTCGCCAGCGCCAAAGCCCACGGAGTCGCCCCCGGCATCCACGTCGCCGATGCCGCCCAGGCCCGCCGCCGCCTTGACGAAGGCTGGCGGATGATCGCCGTCGCCAGTGAAGTCGGATTCATGCTGAGTAAAGCCAGCGAAGCCGTCCAGTTCCTCGGCCTCAGTCAGAGCGGGCCGATGGCGAAATACTGACGTGGGGATGTTGGAAAGGAATTTCCCTTTTGCCTGTTGATTTCCCTGCGCAGCGGCATTTCCTGAGTAGGTTCCCAAATAACAACTATGAGCGATAAAATTTCCCACTATGCCTTTCCTGAAATGTTGGTGACCACCGATTGGGTGGCGCAGCATGCCGGCGACCCCGACGTTCGCATCGTCGAGAGCAACGAGGACATCCTGCTGTATTCCACCGGACACGTGCCGGGGGCGGTGCATATCGACTGGCGCGAGGACCTCAATGACCAGCTCGTGCGGGATTACCTCAACCCCGAGGAGTTTGCCAAACTGTGCTCCCGCCATGGGATCACGCCGCAGACGCAGGTGGTTTTCTACGGCGACAAATCCAACTGGTGGTCGTGCTACGCGCTCTGGGTCTTCCATCTGTTCGGCCACACCAACTGCAAGATCATGGATGGCGGCAGGGCGAAATGGGTGGCGGAGGGGAAGCCCCTGAGCCGGGAAATTCCATCGTATGCCAAATCGGACTACCCTGTTCCCCCCAAGCGGCTGGACGCAGAGATCCGCGCGTTTTACGATCAAACTCTGGCTCACGCCCAGGCGAAATTGCCGATGGTGGACGTCCGTAGTCCCAAGGAATTCTCCGGAGAACTCACCCACATGCCCGAGTATCCGCAGGAAGGCGTGCTGCGCGGTGGACACATTCCGGGAGCGAAGAGCTGTCCCTGGGCGACCGCCGCGAATGCCGACGGGACCTTCAAGACAGTGGAGGAACTGCGGGCGATTTATCAGGACGGGCTGGGATTCAAGCAGGACGATGACATCATCGCCTATTGCCGGATCGGCGAGCGCTCCAGCCACACCTGGTTTGTTTTGAAATACCTGCTGGGTCACACCAAGGTGCGCAATTACGACGGCAGTTGGACGGAGTGGGGGAACCGCGTGCGTTCGCCCATTGAGAAATAGCCTGCCATGACCGACTACCCAGCGGGCCTGCAAGGCATCATCGATCTGTTCGGCGGTCTGCCCGAAAGCGAGCGTCGGGACATGCTCATCAATTACGCCGACCGCGCGGCGAAATGCGCTCCCGCCGAGGGCGAAACCTTTGATCTTTCCGACATCCGGAAGGATGAGGAATGCACCGACACCGTCGGGATTTTTCTAAAACTCAACTCCGACCAGAAGGTCCATTTCAAGGTCTCCCTGGGACCGGAAGTGCAGACGCTGACGCGCGCCATGACCGCCATTCTCGTGAAGGGACTCGACGGGGCGAGCATGGAGGCGATCCTGAATGTTCCGGCGGATTTCGTGCCGAAGATTGTGGGATCGGAATTGGTGCGATTGCGGAGCCAGACGGTTTATTATGTGCTGACGCGCATGAAGTCGGCGGTGAAGGTGCATTCGAATCGACTCCGTGCCGCCGCCGCTGCGGATTAACCCATTTTGCCATTTCCCGCATGTCCCTGATTGAATCGCTCTTTTCCCAGCAGGGTCGCACCGCCGTTATCGTTGGAGGCACGGGGGAACTCTGCGGTGCCATGGCGGAAGGACTGGCTGGTGCCGGTGCCGAAGTGGTCCTGGCTGGCCGCAGTGAAGCGAAGGCTGAGGCGCGATTGCAGAAAATTCATGCAGCAGGAGGAAGGGGGTATTTCGTGCCCGTGGAAGCCGGGGAACGCTCCAGCATGGAATCGCTGCTGGAAGCAGTGCTAGCGCGCTCCGGAGCCTGCCAGATTCTTGTCAATGGCGCGGGAACCAACTCGGCCACGCCCTTTCTGGATGTTCCGGAGGACGAATACGAGCGCATCATGAATGTGAATGTGAAGTCCGTGGTGATCGGCTGCCAGGTCTTTGGACGCTATTTCATCGATCAGAAAATTTCCGCGAGCGTGATCAATCTTGGCAGCATGTCCGGCCTGGTGCCGCTGTCCCGGGTCTTCACCTATTCCATGAGCAAGGCCGCCGTGCACAATCTCAGCAAGAACCTGGCGCGCGAATGGGCGCCGCACGGCATCCGGGTGAATACGCTGGTGCCGGGATTTTTTCCCGCGGAGCAAAATCGCGCCATCCTCGCTCCGGAGCGGGTGGAAAAGATATTGGGACGCACGCCCATGCAACGTTTTGGCGAAGCCCCGGAGTTGGTGGGGGCCACGCTGCTGCTGGCCAGCGACAAAGCGGGGGGATTCATTACCGGGACGGAAATGATCGTGGACGGGGGATTCGCCTGCATGGCGATTTGATTGGGTGCAGGCGCACTTGCCAAATTTTCAATTTTCTGAATAAATGCTTCCGACCTCCGTCCAACTCTGCGACGAATCACCCCTAAATCCCATGAAATCCTCCCTGCTTTTGCTTTCCCTACTCAGCGCAGCCCTGCTTCCGTCCTGCGAAGTGATGGACACCGGATATTCAACGGGTTCCTATTACGGCGGCGGCGGATATGTCAGCCGGCCCTCCTACTACAACACCTACGACACGGACTACTATGACTACGGCTATGCCGGGCGTCCCTACGGAGGAGGCTATTACCGCGGAGGCAGGTATTACAACGGATCCGGAGTGTATTGCCCACCAGAAAACTATCACAATCACAGCAGTCACAGCAGCAGCCACAACGATAGCTCGTTCAGACTGATCCGCGGCAACGACGGTGATCATCCGAACCGTCCGGATGGCTATCACTCCAAGGAATGGTATCAGCACCGGGGATACGACCTGAGTGATTACACCCACAAGCACAAGGATGGCGATGTGCACAAGGGTGACGACAAGGACAAGAAGCACAAGCACTGACCCTTGGAGGAATCCGGAGTGTCTTTGATTCAAACGGGGATACCCGGGGTGGGGTGGTGGAGAATAGCGGGTTCGAACCGCTGACCTCCTCAATGCCATTGAGGCGCTCTACCAACTGAGCTAATTCCCCCTGTTTGGAAGTGGAGCGGAGGATACCGTGGCTTGTGCAATTGCCAACTGATTTTTTCCTGCGTTAAACATTTTTGCCGATGCCGAGGATTTGCCGCCGGACGCGCCCCAGCGTGATAGCTGCTGCGGCGCTGCCCAGTGTGTCCGCGATCCAGTCGTAAAGATCCAGTCCGCTGCGTCCGGGGGTGAATGTCTGGTGCCATTCATCGAACCATCCGACGGCGCAACCGGTGAAGAGAAGGACCCAGCCGAGCCAAGGGCGCATATCGCGATCCACACTCAGCGCCAGACCACGGGCTAGTCCGCCGAGCAGGAAATAAGTGAAATGTTCCACTTTATCGAACCCCACCACGTCGACGTGGGGGCCGGGATGGCTCATGGACGAGAGAATGCACAGGACGATGAACCACACGGCATACGCGGCGCGCCAGAATTTGGGGCTGCGGAACATGCTGGCCGGTTAGCGATTTTCCTGCTCGAGGCGTTCGCTCAACCACTGTTTGATCATGCTCTGATAATTCAAATAGCGGGAGCGGGCGATGCGTTTGATTCGGGCGAGCATGCGGGGATCGAAGCGCAGGGTGATCGTGGTGGACTCGCGGACATCCGGGCGTTGCAGTGCGCTGTTCATCAGACGCACGTCGAGCTGATTCACGGCCCAATAGGCCGCCTCGCTGCGCTCGTCGGCAAAGTCTGGGACCTGGTTCCAATCGGTGATTTTGTTCATGGTCATGCGATTAGAGGTATTCGGAGTTTTTCCGCTCGTAGAAATTGATCTCCTCCGGCGTCATCTCGCGGGCGAAGATGATGCGGTATTTCTTACCATCGGTCCAGAAGAGGCTCCAGATGTGTCGATTGCCAATGGATTTCCCGAGATGGAAATAGCGGTTCTCCGCGTTCTGCTTGTCGGTGTCCGGAAGGAGTCGCAGGCAAAACGGGTCTTCGAAAGACTCCTCGATCTCTCGCGGGTTGACGGTTTTCAGTTCAAATGGGGCATCGAGCCAGTCAAAGTCCATGGGGAGAAGGGGAAATTTTATGCGGAGCCGGGAACCTTGGACCCGCGTTGGATGAGTTCGATCTCGTAGCCCTCGGGGGCATCGATAAAGGCAAAGACCGTTCCGGTGCTGGAAGTCGTGGGTCCGTCCGAAAGGCGGTAACCAAGCGCGGCGGAATGCGTGGCAAAGGCGGCCAGGTCGTCAACCTCGAAGGCGAGGTGCGTTACGTCCGGTCCCAGGATCACGGGGCCGCTGGCATCGAACTGGCAGATTTCGAGCAGTTCTTCGCTGCCGGGAGTTTCGAGGAAGACGAGTTCCGATCCCCGCGGGGAGCGGTGGCGGCGGATTTCCTTCAGTCCGAGCACTTCCGTGTAGAAACGCACGGTTTTCTCGAGGTCGGAGACGCGGTAGCGGGTGTGAAGGAGGCGGGTAACCATTGTTTCGGCGAAGGAGCGGACGATTCTCTCTTTTGCCGCAGGATGCCGATCGGGGCAAGGTGTAATTTCGCGGAGTCGGGGGTGGTGGAATCCAATTCTTCTTTCCCCGGATGAAATTTCACCTTCACCTTTCCGGATTCCCCTCTATGGATGGCAAAGAATGAAGGAACACGCCGCCAATGAATTGCGACTCGTCGGTCTGGGGGTTTCCCCCGGCATCGCGCGCGGCCCCCTTTTGCTCGGGGAGGACCTCTTCGAGGCCCCCGAAGTCCAGTCCATCGAACCCTCGGAAGTCGACGATGAACTCGCCGCCCTCGACCAGGGATTAAACCTCACCCGCGCCCAGCTCGAAGCCCTCCGCGAGCAGATCGACCAGCAGGTCGGCGGGGAACACGCCGCCATTTTCGATGCCCACCTGCTCATGCTCGAGGACGAGGCCCTGCTCCACGAGGTCCGCACCCGCATCCGCGAGACCCCCGAGACCGCCGACGGCGCCTTCTACAGCGTGATGAGCCGCTACGTGCAAATGCTCCGCAAAATCAAGGACGACTACCTCCGCGAGCGCACCCTGGACATCGAGGACGTCGCCCGCCGCGTCGTCCGCAACCTCTCCGGTCTCGAACACCTCGCCGCCCACGACCGCCCCCACATCCTCCTCGTTCACGAACTCACCCCCTCCATCGCCGGCTCCGTGGACCGCACCAAAGTCCTCGGCCTCGTCACCGAAGCCGGCAGCCACACCTCCCACGGCGCCATCCTCGCCCGCAGCATGGGCATTCCCACCGTCGTCGGCCTGCACGACATCTGCAATCGCGTCCATAGCGGCGGCGACGGCCTCGTCGATGGCTACGACGGCTATTTCATCCTCAATCCCAGCGAGGAAACCCTCGCCAACTACGAAGTCACCCGCAGACAGAAGGACGCCCTCGACCTCCACCTCGCCGCCATGCGCGACGAGCCCGCCGTCACCGTCGACGGCCAGCGCGTCGTCCTCAGCGCCAACATCGAGTTCGCCCATGAAATGGAGCACGTAAATACCGTCGGCGCCCAGGGTGTCGGCCTCTACCGCACGGAGTTTTTTTACCTCAACCGCACCACCCTCCCCAGCGAAGACGAACAGACCGAGAACTACAGCAGAGTCGCCGCCGCCGCCGGCCCCCACGGCGTCATCATCCGCACCCTCGACATCGGCGGAGACAAAATCCACCCCATCCACTCCGGCCAGGTCGAGAGCAATCCCTTCCTCGGCTGGCGCGGCATCCGCGTCAGCCTCACCGAGCACGACCTCTTCAAGACCCAGCTCCGCGCCATCCTCCGCGCCAGCGTCCACGGCAAGATCCGCATCATGTTCCCCATGATCTCCGGCCTTGCCGAACTCCGCGCCGCCCGCCGCCTCCTCGAAGACTGCGAACTCGAACTCCTCGCAGAACGCATCCCCTTCGACCGCAAACTCGAAATCGGCTGCATGATCGAAATCCCCTCCGCCGCCGTCATGGCCGACTCCCTCGCCCGCGAAGTCGACTTCTTCAGCATCGGCACCAACGACCTCATCCAATACACCATCGCCGTCGACCGGGGAAATGAACGCGTCGCCAACCTCTACCAACCCTGCCACCCCGCCCTCGTCCGCCTCATGAAAGGCGTCGCCACCGCCGCCCACCAGCACGGCATCTGGACCGGCATCTGCGGAGAAATGGCCGGCGACATCCGCCTCACCCCCCTCCTCATCGGCCTCGGCATCGAAGAACTCAGCGTCGCCCCCGTCCAACTCCCCAGCGTCAAATACGCCATCCGCAAACTCGACGCCGCCCACTGCCACGCCATGGTCGAAGACTGCCTCCGCCACGGCGAAACCGAACGCATCGCCCAACGCGTCCATGACACCGCGATGCGGTTTTATCCGGAGTTGCTCGCTTAACGCTGCGCATCACTGGCGCGGGCTAATGATGATCGAATGAAATAGAGGCGCAATCCCTCGTCCAGTGCATGCGCCATGTTGGGCTGGGCCTCGTGCATACTCAGTCTGGGAAACCGTTGAAGGCGATGAGGGCAAAGCTCAGGGCCTCGATAATAAGGAATCCTAGCGTCCCCACCACCTTGAGAAGGTCTTTTTGGCGCTCAGACTGGCCTCTGAAGCACGGAAAGACAATGACCCCAAGAAACGCCAAAGCCTGAACAGCCCAAAATGCGGGCCGATAAAACGACCGTTCAAGGCCTTGGCCGAAGTGGTTTTCGCCGCTCATATTCGCATAGACAGCATAAGAAACCGGGACGGCCAATAGTGATAAGATCACAGCCGCCTCCGGCCAATGAAAAGGCCGGTAATCTGCGTTTCCTTTTTCCGAATCCTTCATGCTTGCGAGCTTAGCCGAACTACTCAAGCGGTGGCAACCCCACTAGCGGGGGCCAGCGTTGATCGCAGGGTTGATTTGGAATTACTTGAGATCATCGAGGACAAAGGGGCTAGTAGGGGTTGCCATGCACGGCTTGTTGTGCCTTTGGGATTTAGGTAGGCGAGATTCGTCGGTTGTATTGGAAAAACCCAACATTGATGTCGTGAGATCCAAGGGTCTTGGCATGGTGAGCGGAGAATCGCTCAAACCGGTGGAAATAGTCGAAAAGATCTTGGCGGCGCTCCACTGGTTCGGAGTCAACCCATAACCACATCCTCGTGTGAAAAGCACACTCGCAGAACCAGAAAGACTTCGTAAACGATGAAGTGCCCGAAAAGTGATCTTTCAGCTTGGTGAGGATCGGATCATACACCTCCCATCTCGTGAAGCAGTCGAGAAGCTCATGCACGATCTGAGAACCTGGAACTATCTCGCCGTAGGACTCGCAGATCTTGTGCTGCTGAATCTCTTCATCTGAAAGGCGATGAATGCGAAAACTACTCGTCCTCTCAAGGAAGATTGACCAGATTCGTTCAAGAATGGGTTTAAGTAATCCGTCACGTTCAAAGTCATCGTGAAAGTGGTCGATGAACCAGAAGAACCCCTCAAAATTCGGTGTCCCGAAATCCGCCCCCTTGGAGTAGAAGTCCAGAAAGTAGGGAACATAGAAGCAACCCTCTTGATAGTTCGCAGCCGGAAGGTGCTGGTAGAAAATCATCCAGTAGGCATCGCGGCCTAAGGTCTCCGGGTCAGCGGCGACAACCTTGCTGATCTCGCCCTCTGAGCCCTGCCAGTCGATGTAAGGGTCACTGAGAGTTGAAGGCTTGGTGTATGGAACGCGCATTTTTTCGGCAGAACAGTGTTATTCTGTGTCCAGCGTGGACGCTGTGCAGAAAAGAGGGTTGGACACTGTGCAGGTGGGTGGAAGGTGGGTTCCCGGAGAGGGGCTGGTGGCGATGGAGGGAAGGCTGTCCAAAAGGGGAGGGAAGGTCAATGACAAAACCGTCCATTTTGCGCTCCAGAACAAGGGCGATGTCGAGGCTGACAAGAGGCTTGTTGAGGCTGACAAGGGCCTTGTCGAGGCTGACAAGGCTGATTCCGGGACGGAATCGGCGATGTTGAGGAGAACAAGTGCGATGTCGAGGCCGACAAGTGCGATGTCGAGGCTGACAAGGGCGATGTCGAGGCTGACAAGGGCGATGTCGAGCCCAACAAGTGACTTGTCAGCCTCAACAAGTGACTTGTTGGGGTGTTGAGGGGCGGTTTTGAACCGGGAAGGGGGGTGTTT
>CALQSQ010000154.1 GCA_943333275.1 Akkermansia muciniphila | reverse complement strand
TCATCCATGACTACATCGACACCTTCTACAACACCCATCGCCTCCATTCATCACTCGAATTCCAATCTCCACTGGACTTCGAACGTTCCATCATCCAATCTCTAAATTAAGTTGATTCATTTCACGTCCACGTTTTCCCGGCAAGATCAGTTGGTTGCGGGCTTGTTATTCTGCTTTACGTGAAGCAGGCGGTGGCTAATCCCGCAAGTCTGGTGGGTGGCGGGGTCTTGGGCATTCTACTCAAGGCAGGAATTCTTGCGGCCTTGACTTTTGCCATCAAAGAAGCCGTTGAGTATCGCAGGGCTTTGCGAGAGTACTTGTCTCGCGCACCGAATGCATAGTGGCCTCCGAAGGATACCCCTAATTGAAGGGTGAGAAACGAAATTGGTCTGGTCGGCGGGACTTGCACCTGCGGTATCCTGCTCCCAAGGCAGGCGTGTTGGCTGCTACACTGCGACCAGATGGAAATAAAATTGGTGCGGCATCGTGGGATTGCACCACGTCAGACAGTGAAGTCTCCCGGTTTACAGTCGGGGTCGCGTTTTTAACGATTTACTGCCGCATTGGAAATTGGACGCAGAGGTCGGAGTTGCACCGACGGGGGCTGGCGTATGAGACCGGCTTGAATTCTGATTCTCCCTGCGATGATAGAAATTGGCAGGCCGGGTGGGTATCGCGCCCACATTCGCGGGGTTTGGAGTCCCGTTCATTGCTTGTCTGCCACCGGCCTGTGATTTTGAGAGAGTGGGTGAGTAAGGGAATGGGAAATGGGGACTGATCCTTACTTTCTAATTTTCTGACTCACCCACTCTCTCCAAAAAATAACTGAGGATCGTGGACTGTAGGAGGATCCGGCGGACTTATTTTATCCTTGTTCCAGCCGGCCGGAGGGGCTCCTGCAATCCTCGATCCTCAGTGATCTTGTGAATCATGGGGCTGACGGGCTGGAAGCCCGTGCCACGTTTTAGCCCCGACGCGCGGATGCGCGCCGGGGCATGAACTAATTTTTGTGAGAAAATGAACGAACACCGTTGCCACGCTTGATTTGGAGCGTCGCACCCGCAGGTATTTTTCAGCGGCTGTTTGGGTGTTTCAGGCACACCTCCCGGAGAGGCCTCGGAAGGGCGACATTGGACGGTCGTTCTATGTAACGAATACGTCGAAAAAAGAATCGAAAATGAGGTGAAAACATGAGCCTCCTAGAGCCGTCCTTTATATTACTAAAAGGGTGGTTTTTCTTGACAGGAGCCCCCCTCACTGCAACCTATGGGCGGTTGCCTGGGAAAGGGATAACTCCTTGACGGGGGTTTGTTGACGTCCTAGGTGATCGACCCGCTCCGCTGTCAGTTGCACCTGACAGCGGGGCATTTTTGTCGCCCGATGGGGAAATTGAATTGAGGAAAATGGAGGGTTGGGGTGCCGGGCCGGAGCTGCGGCGGAGAGTGGTTGGTTTTGGGTTGGGAGTGATGAGGGGTGATGTCCTGGGGGACGAATTTGGATGGGTTAAAAAAGTGATTCTGAGAGGGGGAGGGGACTTGAAACCCATTTAAAACGAAGAACCCTGCGCGCTTGGAGGTTGCGAGCAGGGTTCTTCGAAAGTGCTGTTTCGGGGGAACTAGGGGCGGGTGCCCTTTCTGCTCTGATGTTGATTGTGGGATGAAATTTTACCACGGAAGCCATACCAATTTGCCTGCGCTTCAAGTTGACTCTGTTGCCCTGCGGCCGGTTTTCCGAATAGGCTATCCAGGCACATCTCAACGGAGATCGACAGGGCGACATGGGTCGTCCGGGCGGGGGCCGAGGTTGAAATGAGTGTGGCGAGTTGCATGGAAATGAAATTTTGAATGTGCCGCGAGTTTGACACAGGTGCCTGGGGTTGTCAAAAAGAAATTGTAAGTTTTTTTCGATTTCCTTATTTAAGATTCGCTTCCGAAGATAGCATAGGAAAAATGAGACTGGGGAGAGGGGGTATTTTGGTTGTGGCGGGCGATGTTGTCGGTGATCGATCCGTCGCCAAATTCCGAATTTTTTAGCCCGTGGACAGGAAAGAAACCGTTACTCCAGCGGAAGGCACGTTCGATCTTTCATTTGGCGGGTGGGGATTTCGGGAAAGTGAGTGCGGCCTTGTAGAATGGCCGGCGGAACGGAAATAGGCGAAGGCGTGTCTGACAGTCTGGAGTATTTGCCTAAATTCGAGGCATGCGAACCGCGATTTTGTTTGTCTCCCTGAGTTTGATGCCAGCCGCCCTGGCGCAGCCATCCACGTGGTCCACCTGGCGTGGATCAGCAGAGATGCGGGGCGTGAGTTCTGAGGAGTTGAAATTCCCTCTGGAACTGAAATGGAAATTTCCCGCCAAGAAACCGATCAAGGCCACCGCCGTGAGTGATGGGGAACGGGTTTTCATAGGCGATGGCGGCGGGACATTTTTCGCCCTGAATCTGAAGGATGGAACCAAGGCTTGGGAGTTCACGCTGCCGAATCCGAAGTTCAAGGACCCGATCGAGGGGTCTGCGGCGTTGATTGATGGCACCGTGGTCTTTGGAGCGGGGGATGGAGGGGTTTACTGTCTGGATCTGGCGACGGGAAAGGAAAAGTGGAAGCAGATGACCGATGGCGAGATCAAAGGGGCCATCAATATTTACAGACCGGAAGGTCAGCCGCCGACGCTGCTGGTGGGCAGCTACGATAACACGCTTTACGCTCTGAAAAGCACCGATGGAACCAAGATCTGGACGGTGCCAACCAGCAATTACATCAATGGGGCCGCGAGCCTGGCTGGGAAACTGGCGTTGTTCGGCGGATGTGACGGATTCCTCTACATGATCAACGCGGAGACGGGCAAGGAGGAGGGGAAGGTGGAGGTGAAGGATCCCATTGCCAATACGGTGTCCACGAACGGCAAGGTGGCCTTTCTGAGCCACTATGGGAATGCGATTCTGGCCGTGGATCTGGCGACCCAGAAGACCAAGTGGAGTTACTCCGCCACGGATTTTCCTTATTTCAGTTCCCCAGCGATTACCGACTCGGTGGTCATCGCGGGGGATCGTGGGAAATATTTACGATGCCTGAACATTGAAAATGGCGATGAAAAGTGGGCTTTTCGGGCCACCGGGCGGGTGGACAGTTCGCCGGTGGTGACCGGAGCGAACGTGGTATTTGGATCGGATGATGGACGCATATACGCCGTAAGCCTCGCCGAGGGCAAGGAAGTCTGGTCTTATGAAATCGGGCCGGCTGTCCAGACCAGCCCCTGCATCGTCAATGAGCGACTGGTGATGGGTGCGGATGACGGGGTAATTTATTGTTTCGGAGCGAAATGAGGTGGAACCCGGTCCCGGATCACTTCAACGAGTTTGACTGAATTCTTTACTGGATTCTTCCGTTCCCCCACTTACCAGTGGCACCAGCAGCCCGCCCCCACCCTTTTCGACCCTCATGATTGAGCAATTTTTTGATATTATCCGGCATTTGGATACCAACCTGACCCAGTGGGCCACGGAGTATGCCGGGTGGATCTATGGGATCCTTTTCCTGATTATTTTCTGTGAAACCGGGTTGGTGATTGCGCCTTTTTTGCCGGGGGATAGCCTGCTCTTTGCCGCGGGCGTGGTTGCGACCAAGGGGAAAATGGAGCTTTGGGTGCTGCTGATCATCCTGCCGATTGCGGCGATCCTGGGGGATAATCTCAATTATTTCACCGGCCGCTATTTTGGTCCCAAGGTCTTCAAGAAGGAGGGATCGCGATGGTTCAGCGTGAAGACGCTCAACCGAACGCAGGCGTTTTATGACAAGCATGGGCCCAAGACGGTGGTGTTAGCCCGCTTCATTCCGCTGGTGCGGACGTTTGCCCCCTTTGTCGCGGGAGTGGGCCGGATGTATTATCCCCGGTTCATGGTCTTTGGGGTGATCGGTGCGTTTCTTTGGGTGTTTGTCTGCTGCAGTGCGGGCTACATGCTGGCGGATATCACCTGGGTGAAGGAGCATTTTGAACTGGTGGTCCTGGCGATCATTGGCATCAGTCTCCTGCCTGCGGTGATCGGCTACCTTGGAGGCGTGCTTAAGGAAAAAAAGGCCTCCCGTGCTCCCAACGCCGAGGAAATTTAAGAATTCCCGACCGGGACGACGGACGGAAGGATCCGGTCCGGGCTATTGGTCGTAGGCGCGTCCGTCCCGTCCTTCATACCAGTGGACGAAGGAGCGGTTGACGAGTTCGTAGCCGCCAGGGGTGGGATAGTCGCCGGTGAAATACCAATCTCCGCATTCCGGTGAAATGGCTTCGTGAAGCGCCTCCACGGTCTGGTAAATGACCTTCAATTCTCCCTGCCAGGTGGTATCCGGGAAGACGAGCTGACTGATCATGGCGGAGGTCTCCTCCAGTGTGAAGGGAGCGTAGAGGTCCTTGACGCAGTTGCGCATGGTGGCCACCGGCTGGGTGAGTTCCACTTTGCATTTGGAGTAAACGGAATCGATCACGTTCTGGCGGCCGCTCTCGCGCAGCAGGCGGATGGCGGCCTGGAAGGCAATGAATTTTCCGATCTCCGCCATATCGATTCCGTAGCAGTCCGGGAAACGAATCTGCGGCGCGGTGCTGACGACGAGGATTTTTCGCGGATTGGTCTCCGCGAGCATTTTGAGAATACTCTGCTTGAGGGTGGTGCCTCGGACGATGGAATCATCGATTACCACGAGGGCGTCCTTTTCGTGGACTTCTCCATAGGTCACGTCGTAGACGTGCGAGGCCATCTGCAGACGTGTCTGCTCCTGGGAGATGAAGGTGCGCAGTTTGATGTCCTTGTGGGCGATCTTTTCGGCGCGCGGCCAGTTGCGGAGGATGAGATCATCAATGAGTTCCTCAGTGACCCGGCCTGTTTTGGCAGCGTCGAGAATGGCGTGTTTGACCTCCATGCGCCGGTGCAGCCTCAGGCCATCCATCATGCCCATGTAGGCGACCTCGGCAGTGTTCGGGATGAAGCTGAAGACGGCATTTTGGAGGTCGCCTCCAATGGAGTCGATGATCTGCGGCACCAGAGCTGCGCCGAGGCGCTTGCGTTCCTGGTAGATGCCCGGGTCATTTCCGCGACTGAAATAAATACGCTCGAACGAACAGGGGGAATAGGGCGCGGGGGGCGCGTATCTCTCCACCGTTATGCTGCTGTCCGCCTTCATGGCCACCACCGTGCCCGGTTCCACTTCGCTGATGTCGCCCTGTTGGACATTGAAGACAGTCATCAGGGGGACGCGCTCGGAGGCAAACGCCACGAATTCATCGCTCTCGTATTTGAAGCAGGGACGGATTCCCCGTGGATCCCGCAGAACGAAGCTGTCGCCATTGCCCACCATGCCCGCGATGGTATAGCCGCCATCCCAGTGTTGCGCACTGTCGCGGATGGAATTGGCGACATTTAAGCGCTCGCTGATGATCTTCGGGATGTCGCAGCCGGGAACGCCGCGGTCGCGCAGTTCCCTGTAAATGTCGGTGTGCTGTTCGTCGAGGTGATAGCCGATCTCCTCGAGAACGGTCTGAGTGTCGGTGCCAAAAATGGGATGCTGTCCGCGGTCCACCATTAACTGGTTCAACTGGCGGATGTTCGTCATGTTGAAATTTCCCAGCACCATCAGGTTGCGCGTTGGCCAGTTGCTCTTGCGGTAGTAGGGGTGGCAGGAACTGGTGTTGAACTCACCGCTGGTGCCGTAGCGCAGATGCCCCATGAGGATCTCCCCGCCGAAGTCAAAATTTTCCCGCACTGTTTCCGGTGATTTGGGATCGATGCGGCCCTTGCGCACCAGGGCATCAAATGCCACCTGCTGCGACTTGAACAAGTGGCCGAGGGATTCGGACCGCGCACTGCGAGCCCGGAACATGTAGGGCTGGCCGAGGGGACGGCCGATCTTCGTGCAGCCGATCCCGACGCCGTCATGGCCGCGGTTGTGCTGCTTTTCCATGAGCAGAAAGAGCTTGTGAAAGCCGTAGAGGGCCGTGCCGTATTTCTCGAGGTAGTGCTCGAGTGGCTTGAGAAGTCGGATGAAGGCTATGCCGCATTCATGCTTGATGAAATCGCTCATCGATGGGTAAGGAAATGGGGATGTCCAACCGGGTGGCTGGATGAACACCGTGAAAGGAAATCACCCCACTGCAACCATTTTCCTCCCTTTCCGCTGCAACGGCACCGACTGAGGTGCTTGCAGTATGGTGGGTGCGTGATAGACGTCACGCCATGTCGCGCCAACGCCTGCATTTTCTCACGCGCCAACCCCGTTTCATCCTGCGGGTGTGCCTGGGCATTCTGCTGGTCGGGGTGGTGACGGCGTGGATCGTTGGGAAATGGATGCCGCCGAAGCACGGGCGGTGGGCGCAGGTCTTTGGGCTCGAACATGCACCTGCGCCGCATGGAGTGCCGGGAACTCCCGGCGTGACCGCGAAAGGCCTTGGCGTCCGGGAGATCCCTGAAGGTCTCGACGAGGATCAATTGCATGACTGGCTCACTAAATTCACCAGGACCGAATTCCCCTCCGTTTCTGAAATGGTGGAGCTGCCCGATTCCCTCCGCGCGTTGCCCGAGTTCCAGGAACCAATGGTGAAAATGAATGATCAAGTTCGCCGCGCGGTGGCGCAGCTGGCGCTTGGAAAATCCACAGTGGCGCAGGACCGACGCGTGCTTTTCCAGCATTTCATAGATGCAGTCTGGCTGGAAGGTCCACCTCGTGTGGCTGCGCAAACCGCCCTGGAACAAATGGCCGCACAGAAACCCGTCGTGCCGCTTGCCAATGAACTGCTCGGAGATATGTGGCAAGTCCTTCATGACCCGAAGGCCTCCCTGGCCGCCTACCTGCTGGAAGGAGAGCGACCGGAGGCAAAATCAGCCCGGCTTAAGGCGCTGCGATCCTGCATCGCCCAGCGCAACGTGGATCACCTGCGTGAACTTCTGGGAAATCCCGCCTACGCCGTGGAAATCACAGGTTTGAATGAAGAGGAAAAGCGCAGTGAAGCTATTTTGACCGGAAATTATTGGGAACTCTTCCGGCTGGATTTGAACTCCTCGATCGACTCCGCCAAGGGCCACCTTCCGGAAACCATCCTGACCCTGCTCTGTGGAATCATCTGGTTTGTGATGATCCATCAGTTGGGCGGCATTCGGGTTCGCAGCTCCGGGCGAGGTCTGCTGGCCTTGGTCCTGGGACTGCTCAGCCCGGTGGTCACGCTCACCATCCTGGCCGTCCAGGAACATTATGGCACGATCGAAAGAACCGGCGAGCTGGCCAATCATCTGCTGTTTTATGTCGTTAGTGTCGGGGTGCGCGAGGAGATATCCAAACTGCTGCTCTTCCTGCCCATGCTCCCGTTCCTGCGCGGAAAATCCGAGGCGGAAATACTGGTGGTCGCTGGGTGTGTGGGGCTGGGATTTGCGGTGGAGGAGAATATTGGATATTTCCTGCACGGACTGTCAGGCCAGCCCCTGGCCCGACTGGTAACGGCGAATTTCATGCATGTGGCCACCACGGCTCTGGCGGGGCTGGCGCTGGCCCGCTGGGTGCGTTTCCCCAGATCCTGCTGGGAATCCGGCGTGGCCACCATCGTGGCGGTGATTCTGGTGCATGGCGTCTATGATTTTACCATTGATGCTCCGATGCCGCACACGGCCATGGCCCTGGGCTCGTTCGCCGGATTCATCCTGCTGGCGTTGGCTCACTATTTTCTGACCCAGCTGAAACATTTGCGAAATGCGCGGGGAAATATCATCGCCCCGTTGTTTGCGTTTCTCGTGGGGATGTCGGTTCTGGCAGCGCTGGCATTGATCGGCGGGACAATGGATTCCGGCCTCCGGGACGCTCTGGAAAGACTGATTGGCAGTGGTCTGGGGGCGGTGTATTTGATCATCATGTTCTCCTACCACCTGCACCGGGAGTGATTTTTCATTGACGAACCCGCCTGCGGAGTGGCAGGTGGCCTTTTCTATAATGGACAGTCTTCCCCACCTTTTTTCCAGTAATCGCCAATGGGCCACCGACATGGAGGTCCGTCAGCCCGGATTCTTTAAGAAGCTCTCCAGCCAGCAGTCGCCCGAGTATCTGTGGATCGGCTGCAGCGACAGCCGGGTGCCGGCGAATGAAATTGTCGATCTCATGCCCGGCGAGTTGTTCGTGCACCGCAATGTGGCCAATCTCGTCGTCCACACGGATCTCAACTGCCTCTCGGTGGTTCAATACGCGGTGGATGTCCTGAAGGCCAAGCACATCATCATCTGCGGGCACTACGGCTGCGGCGGTGTGCAGGCCGCGCTCTCCGGCGCCAAGCTGGGCTTGATCGACAACTGGCTCCAGCATGTGCAGGACGTGTATGAAAAACATCGCGAAGAAGTGGACGCGTTCGAAACCGAGAGCGACCGGGTGCGGCGGTTGTGCGAACTCAATGTGCAGGAGCAGGTCCGCAATCTCGCCCGCACCTCCGTGATCCAGAGCGCGTGGACGCGCGGGCAGGATCTTTCCATCCACGCCTGGATCTATGGCCTGAAGGATGGCCTGCTCACCGCCTTGCAGGACTCGATCAATCTTGCAAATACGCCCGCCTAGCCGCCGGGAGATTCCCCTTTTCTTCCTCACAAATCCACTCTACCCAGAGGCAACCTTTCAACAAATTTATCATTCATCATGGTGCGGGACATTGTCGTTTATGGAGCCGAAGTATTGCGCAGGAAATGTCCCGCTGTGGGACAGGTCACGGCGGAGATTAGCACGCTGGCGGAGGATCTCATTGAGACCATGCACGCCGCCGAAGGCATCGGGCTGGCCGCGCCGCAGGTGGGCGTGGCCCTGCAGATGGCCGTGGTGGATGTGCGGGATGCCCCGGAACCCATGACCTATCTGCGTGTGGATGGAGCCGATACCGCCGTCGCCGACCTCTGCCCGCTCGTCTTCATGAATCCCAAGCTCGAATTCCCCACCAAGGATAAGGGCAGCATGAATGAAGGCTGCCTCAGCTTCCCGGACCTCCGCGCCCCCGTCTCCCGCCCCAACGAAGTCCGCGCCACCCTCCAACTCCTCGACGGTCGCACCGTCATCCTGGAGACCGACGGCCTCTTCTCCCGCGCCATCCAGCACGAGACAGACCACCTCATGGGCGTCCTCTTCATCGACCGCACCACCGCCGCCGCCAAAGTCACCCTCAAAAAGAAAATCCGCATGATGCAGGACGAATGGGGCGATGCCTGGACCCCGGGGCTGGAGGAGGTCTAACGACTCGGATCAGGCGACGGCGAGCGGGAGGCGTCGATGACACGACAGATGCCATACGAGCCGTTGCCTGCATCCGTTTTGTTCGCCTTGCTTTCGATGTAACTACTTTTCATATTTCACACTTGAGTCAATTCCACCGATGTCGAAGAGTCGCCTGACTGACAATGGGACAGTGCCGACAGGGTAATCTAGAATCTTGAGCTTTCCGTCGCTCCAGAATGCGAGATGAAGCGCACCCGCAAAGGAAACTTTGGGATCAGCCTTCGGTAGCGAGGCAAGAGTCTCTCTGACTACAATGACTTGGTGATGTGTGAGTTTCCGAGCAGGCGATCCCTGACTTCCCCACGACGGAGCTACGGATGCATCTCTCACTATCGCACGATCAAGGTCAAAGGTCATCGTCTGGCCTATCGACGTCACTCCATCGTTAAACCAAAGACAGCGCAGTTCATTCTCGGGGCACTTCGAAAGATGCCTCCTGAAATAGTTCTGATCCCCGTCCGCGTCTGGCGGCCCCGCTCCGAAACCCACAACTTTCGGCGGCTCTTCGGAAGTGCCAATGGAATCACCGAGGACAAGAACGGTCGTAACAAGCAGAAGGCTGCGAATGAACATGTTGGCGAATGGACTCCGTTTCTTGGGCGAACATCCTACTTAGCGGTGGAGGATGCCGGTGGGTGGTTGATAATGCGAGGTGCTAATGCGAAAGGGAACGGGGGAAATTGCGGGGTTTTCCGAAGTGCGTTGGCATGGCAGTGATATTCTGGGTGTTATTGCGAATGGATAATACGAACTGCTTACTGCGTGCATGGCGGGAATCGCTGACGGGTGATATTGCGAGGAGGGGGGAGAAAGCACAAGCTTATTCGTTGGTGATCGGGAATTAATTCCTGGCTGGGGAGAAGGGTGGGTGGGTGGTGGGGCTGGCTTCCGCCAGGAACTTCCTCGCACTGGTGGCGGGTTGGGTGGGTGGGGGGGATTTTCGGTGGGGTGGGGTGGAAGGGTGAGTGGGTAGGGGGGATGGGGGAGTGGGTTTGTTTCCGGGGGGAGTGGGTGGGGGTGCTGGGTGCTCGAGTTTGTTTCCCGGTAAACCGTGTCTAGCTTCCGGATGCCCAGGTTGGTGTCCCCATCTGGTGGGGAGGCGGACATGGTCGGTGGGGAAGCAGACTTGGTCGGTGGGGAGGCGGACTTGG
>CALQSQ010000153.1 GCA_943333275.1 Akkermansia muciniphila | reverse complement strand
TCTTGGCGGGGTTGGTCACTGGACTTGGCAGTCCCAAATCTGGTCCGAAGCGCAAAGTGAAACCCTGATTTCCATCAAATTTTCTGGCTACGGGACCACCCGAGCCCTCCCAACCAATCGTAAATACTATCATGCGTGAGACCGGAACACCGGATTTCGCACCAACAAAATACTCCACCATGAATCGTCGCCATTTTCTTTCACTCTCCGCCCTTTCCGCCGCAGGATTTTCCGCCTGCACCAAAAAGCCTGCCACGGCAACCTCTCCGGTGCGCTTTGGTCATTTTCCAAACATCACGCATGTGCAGGCGCTCGTCGCTCATCAACTCAGCCGTCAAGGCAAGGGATGGTTTGAGTCCCGCCTGGGGGTTCCCGTTGAGTGGTTCACTTATAACGCCGGCCCCTCCGCCACCGAGGCGATTTTTGGGGGGGCGCTTGATGTCACATATATCGGGCCCAGTCCCACGCTTAACGCGTATGCAAAATCCAAGGGTTCGGAAATGCGCATCCTCGCAGGATCTGCGAATGGCGGAAGCTCCATTGTGGTTCGCAAGGATGTCTCCATCGCTTCCATTGCCGATTTTAAAGGCAAGAAAATTGCGACCCCGCAACTTGGCAACACCCAAGACGTACAGCTGCGTGCCTTGTTGGCTGAAAATGGGTTTGCCATTTCCCAGACCGGAGGTGATGCCACGATTATGCCAACGCAAAATGCCGACCTGCTCAGCCTCTTTCAACAGGGTGGCTTGGATGCTGCGTGGGCTCCTGAACCTTTTGCCTCGGTGCTGGAGTTGGAAGCAGGCGCAAAGAATTTTCTGGAGGACAAGGACACGAACGTCACCATGCTGGTGTCCAGCGCAGCCTTCAGCAAAGATCGCCCGGAACTCAGCAAAAAACTGGCCGACGCTCATCGCGAATTGACGGACTGGATCAAGGCCAATGCCGCTGAAGCTCGCAGCCTGCTGGTGGC
Source organism: Akkermansia muciniphila (assembly GCA_943333275.1). Lineage (GTDB taxonomy): Bacteria > Verrucomicrobiota > Verrucomicrobiia > Verrucomicrobiales > V1-33 > JAGNEJ01. Next base: position 9,863 of record CALQSQ010000153.1, on the reverse strand, counting down.
TGAACTGAAGGCTTTGACTTCCAAGGAACCGAAGGGCGAGGTGGTGGACAAAGCGTTGGCTCGGGTCCTTCTCACAAACGACGTCTCCCGTCCTTCATTGGAAAAAATGGTCGCAGGAGCCAAAACCGCCGGGTTTCTTAAGGAGATTCCCAGTTTGGATCAATTGCTTTCCCAGTTGCCTAAATAGCCCATCATGTCTCTTCAAGAGGAGTTGCAAAACGCCGCCCCTGCCAAGTTGTTGGTGGAAAACGTCACTAAAATTTACCGCGGCGCCCGGCAGGATGTAACTGCCCTGGAGGATGTGAGTTTGTCTGTTGGCGAAGGCGAATTCGTCTGCCTGCTGGGCCCCAGCGGTTGCGGCAAAAGTACGCTCCTGAATCTCATCGCAGGCTTGGAGCAACCTGACAAGGGAACCCTTTCCGCAGACGGTCAGATCATTGATGGACCAGGCCGCCAGCGCATGGTGATGTTTCAGGAACACGCGCTATTTCCGTGGTTAGATGTCACCGATAATGTTCTTTTCGGCCTCAATCTGAAACCACACCTCACCAAGCAGGACCGGCTCGGGGTGGCGAACGCGTTTCTCGAGGTTGTGGGTCTCTCCCAGTTTGCGCACTCCAGCATTCATGAGCTCTCCGGAGGTATGAAGCAGCGCGTGGCCTTGGCCCGAGCCCTGGCACCAAACCCCCAGGTGCTCTGCATGGACGAACCCTTTGCGGCACTGGACGCCATGACGCGGGAGCAACTTTACGACGACCTCCAAAAGATCCAGAAAAAGCGCCGCAAAACCATCGTCTTTGTAACTCACAACGTACGGGAGGCGGTATGTCTGGGAGATCGCGTGGTGCTTTTCACGCCTCGCCCGGGCAGGATTCGTGCAGAGTTCAAAGTTGATCTTCCGAAGCCCCGCGACATCAATGATGTGGAGGTGGCGCAATTGGCATCAACCATTACCGCTGAACTCAAGAACCTCCTCAACGAAACTACCTTATGAGACGCATCATGCAGGCCCTGGGATTTATCCGGCCCGATCACCGGAAATTCTCGAGCAGCAATGGACAATCCTCTAGTGTCGCGGACATTTTCTACGCTTTTCTGTTCTTTGCCGGTGTGGTCGGCATTTGGGAATACGGATCCTTTGCCCAATGGTGGAATCCTGTGCTTATCCCCGCCCCTTCAGACATTGGCAAATACATCGCCAAGGCGATGTCAGAGGGGGAGCTCAGCAGTGCTTGCTGGGTCACTGTGAAGCGGCTACTCTACGGATACGTCATCGGGATTGTCCTGGGAATTCCGCTGGGCCTGCTTACAGCACGGTTCAAATTTGCGAACAACACTTTGGGAGTCGTCGCGTTGGGATTACAAACCCTGCCCAGCGTCTGTTGGGTGCCGCTATCCCTGCTTTGGTTCGGCCAGACGGAAACCGCCATGCTCTTCATTGTTGTCATGGGGACGCTCTGGGCCGTCCTGTTAGCAACCGATCACGGCATCCGGCAAATTCCGCCAATCTACCGCCGCGCCGCCTCCACCATGGGTTCCAGTGGATTCCATCTGCTCTGGAATGTTCTGCTTCCCGCCAGTCTTCCGCATCTCGTAAGCGGAACCAAGCAAGGCTGGGCCTTCGCCTGGCGTTCGCTCATGGCCGCAGAAATTTACGTCACTGTGCTGACGGGTTTCGGGCTTGGTCACCTCCTTCACTACGGGAGGGAACTGCATGCCATGGATCAGGTGGCTGCGGTGATGTTAGTGATTCTAGTCATTGGTTTTGCCGCCGACAAAACTTTGTTCACGCCGTGGGAACGCTTCTTGCGCAAACGCTGGGGGCTTACAGTCTAGATCCGATCCAAGATCAAATGCCAGGCATCGTGCTGGCAACTCTCGCCATTGATCTGCCCCAGCGTTTTCCAGGGCATCTGCAACAAAGTCGAACGCACACGTGACTGGATCGCTTGGCGCTTTTGCATTTTCCTCGGCATGGTCAAGAAACGACTCCAGCAAGGTCGGCGCAAAGGCTGTATCAGCAGCAGCATCGCCCGGCCATGCGCGAGCACCTTCGGCGCAAGCCCGATCTGAAGTTTGACGAGATGCGCGAGGCATTCAACCCGGACTGCACCCTTCCTGATCTGCACTGTGTGCTGGTCGATTTGGGACTCACCTATAATAAAGACACCCGGGGGCTCTGGGAATTTTCGCAAACCTTCCTTCAAGCGCATGGATGCTAGAAGCACCAACAAGGCGGCATCGCCTCATGGAGGCTTGTCTTACGCGACGGAAGAGGGGCTAAAACCAACATGCCGGATCGGGGACGTGCCGGCATGTGCAGCGGCTTCATTCCAACGCGCCGTGCGGCCGTTGGCAGAGAACCACAATGATCTCCACCATCCTTCTGGAAGGCACCACCGCCACGATGACGATTTCCGAAGCCTCAAATACCGAAGTGTTTCGCACCAATGTGGAGAAGGTGCTCTGCCAGGCGATACGGCGCGGTGAAATCATCGTGATGGACAACCGGGGAACTCACAAAAAGCTGGCACCCTAGCCATGTTCCCAGCTCCAGGCGCCGAAACGAGATTTCTCCCCGCCTATTCACCAGGCCTCACTCAAATCGGGAAAATGTGGGGCAAACTGAAAGCCCTATAGCGCAAAGCCGTAGCCAGGTCACCCGAGAAATTCGACGAGGCCATCGGTTCTGCACTCAACCAAATCGCCCGCAACGGTGCCCGCAGTTGGTCGGCTTCATGAGGCGGTAGCTGAGTAAAAATGCAAAAGAAATAAAAATCTTTAAATCCTACTTGACCGGTGGTGATTGCTCCTGTAGGAAATCAACGCAGGCGAGAAAGTCATTCTTCGGCGCATCCTCCATTAGGCCATTCATCAACCATGAACGGCCATTGGAATGGCGATGTAGAGGTCTTTAAGTCGGCACAAAATTACGAATCCAAGCTCCACTCAATAGCCTATCAAAATATGGGATATAAATCCATCAATCCAAAATCGATTCACATTCTGCGACCAAGTCGAACTGGCGGGATCGCCGTTGCAGCCATGTTTACCGCTGCATCCACCTTAACTGCAGGCGCTCTCAGTTACACCAAGGGGGACTTATTCCTTTCCTTTAGGGTAGGCGAAGGAGAAGGGGCTCCTCTCAACTACGTCGTGAATATCGGTCAAGCATCCCAGTATCGGAATGCCGTGGCACCTGGCCCTGTGAATATTGTCGGCCTGGGCAACATTGCGGCAGACTTATCCGTGATCTATGGACCGGACTGGCATAGCCGCGATGTTTATTGGAGTATTTCAGGCACCCCGGGCCCTTCAGCAGTGGGTGGCGATCCTCTGCGCACTTTGTATGCCTCCCGCAGGCGTGCAAATCCCGTGATCCCCTCCGAACCCTGGTTGCGGGCACACACCAACGCCCAGGCCCTACCCACCAACAAGCTCACAAGTTTTGCGGGGGCATACATTCAGAAGGCTGGACTGGCGACCGGTTCGACGCAAAACAGTTCCGTGGCGTTGATTCAGGTTGCGTCGGATCAAAACAGTTATTCGAGCTTTCAGACTGGTGTGACCAGTTTCAGCTATTTCAACCCGTCTATTGAAGGGGTGCTTACCGACGGCACTTCCAGTTCCGTTTTGGACCTATGGCGGATCCTCCCTGCCACAGGCAGCCAGATTGGTTCGCCAGGGGAGTTGGTCGGCAGTTTTAAGCTGGATAATTCGGGCACGCTAACCTTCATCAAGGGGGTATTCAGCGTGCCTTCTTCGCAAATTTCCCGCAGTGGCAGTAACGTGACGGCCAGCATCGGGGGCTATCCGGGCAGCGCCTACCTGGTGCAACGCAGCACCGACCTGCAACTGTGGGCCCCTCTCTCTACCGTGACGGCCAACTCGTCAGGCCTGGTGCAATTCACGGACACTTCCCCGCCGCCGGGCAGGGCCTTTTACCGCACTTTCATTCCCTTCATTCCCTAAATCCAAACACCACCCGCAACACCCAACTCCACCCATCATGAAATTCTCCATTCCATTACTCACCATCTCCGCCGTCCTGATATTTAGCAGTAATTCCCACGCGCAGACTGTCATCCGCATTACCGGGGCACAAGCGTTCGGAGACGCCGTGCATCGCGGCATCTTCCACGTTCTTCAAGCCAACGGGCCCTTCACCTACGCTTACACAGGGACGGACATCAACAAGGCACAGCAGACCATTTGGACCGGATCGGTGAGTGGATCTCCAGTGATTTTCAAGACTTCCTACAACGGATCAACGGCTGGTATCCGAGTGGTGACTAGATCATCCACCGTGAATTGGTTGCCTAATTCCACCCCGCAAAGCGCCGGGGGAACGACAAATGCGTCGACTGCGACACCGGAATCGGCATCAGCGGATGCCGCCGCAGTGGATACATTTCAGAGCTCCACGGTCTATACCTCTCCAACCCTGATTGATCGGCGCGTGGGGGCTGGAGCCTATGTTTTTGTTGCAAGCAAAGGTGCTCCAGCGAATCTGACAAACATTACTGCGCTGCAAGCCCAGGCGCTCTACGGCACGGGGCAACAGCCATTGGCATTCTTCACAGGAAGTGAGGCCGACCGCACGACGTTGCTGCCCCAGACAAACCAACCAGCTCAAGTTTTTGCCACGGGAAGAGATTACGAATCAGGCGCACGACTGGTGGCCCTGATCGAAACCGGCATTGGAGGGCAGACGAACATCGCTCAATACAAGCCCGTCATCAGTGGCAATTTTGTCACCAGTCATGCACTCTATCCGGCGGTGACGATCAACGGAATCTATTTCCCCGAGGGCAGCGATGGGAATCCAAGTAATGGCAACATCGCGACCGGAGTGCTTACGAAGGACACTGTGACGAATTTGGGTGGCTGGTACGTCAGTTACCTGCCGACACTTGACGCGTTCAATGCCGTGGCCGGGGGTGCCGCCCGCATTCTGTCTTACAACGGCGTGCCCTATAGCCCGGCCGCAGTGGCAGAGGGAAGCTACACCCTCTGGGCATACGAACACCTGTTATGGAAAAATGGACTCACCGCCGTTCAAAACAACGGGCTCAATGCTCTGGCCAATCAAATTCTGAATGTGGACGCAACGGTTCTCATCGGAGATCTCAAGGTCAGTCGTCCCCTTGATGGAGGGGTGATCACCACAGACTACTAGGAAAGGCACCTCAGCACGCTCCGTCGCCGCCTCTTTGCGACGATATTGTCACAATGGAGTAGTTGAGAGGTGGGGTCTGCAAGTGACATCCTTGAGGTATATTCCCGCATGCTTTCCCCCACGCATTTGCAAACTTAATGACCTTTTTCCCGCCATGCTTTCTACGCGCAGTGACCTTTCTCTTGATCACGGGGAGCTTGGTGTGCGCCGCCGCGGAAACGCCGGAACCAGCCACTGAGGCTAAACCTGAGACATCAAAGGATCCGGAACCGGTGTTGAACCATTTCTACATTCGCGAATATCGGGTGCAGGGGGTGAAGCATTTGCCAGCCCTTGATGTCGAGAAGGCCGTGTATCCCTTTTTGGGGCCTCGGCGCACTGCGGAGGATGTGGAGCAGGCCCGGGCGGCGTTGCAGAAAGCCTACGATGAAAAAGGTTACAAAACCGTCACGGTGGAGATTCCGCCCCAGGAGCCCAAGCGGGGGGTGGTGAAATTGCTCGCGGTTGAAAATACCGTGGGGCGTCTGCGGGTCCATGGGGCGAAATATTTCTCGATTTCCCAGATCAAAAAGCAGGTCCCCTCGATGGCTGAAGGCACGGTGGTGGATTTCAACAAGGTGACGAAGGAACTCATCGCGTTGAACCAGCTTGCCGACCGGCAGGTATCCCCGTCCTTGAAGCCAGGAGTGGAACCCGGCACGGTGGACATAGATCTTGAAGTCAAGGACAAGCTGCCGTTGCATGGCAATCTGGAACTGAACAACCGCTACAGCCCGGATACCACGGAATTGCGCGTGAATGGAGGCATCAGCTACAACAATCTATGGCAAAAGGGACATGCCGCCGGATTTAATTTCCAGGTGGCACCGGAAAATACCGATGATGCGAAGGTCTATTCAGCCTATTATTTGATGAGGTTTGAGAAGCTGGATGGTTTCAGCCTGATGTTCAATGGCACGAAGCAGGACAGTAACATTTCCACGCTTGGCGGAGCCGCCGTGGCGGGCCGCGGCGAAATCATCGGTGTGCGCGGACTCTTTACCCTGCCGGGCGCCAACCAGTTTTATCACTCACTGAGCGTGGGTGTTGATTACAAGCATTTCGGGGAGAATGTGATTGTGGGCACTGATGAGGTATCCACTCCCATCACCTATTGGCCGGCCAGTCTGAGTTACGGTGCCACCTGGACCCAGAAGCATGGGTTCACTGAGCTTAACGCGGCCACCACGATGCATTTCCGGGGCTCGGGAAGTGATCCGGCGGAGTTTGACGCCAAACGTTACAAGGCAGATGGCGGGTTTTTCCATTTCCGCGGTGATCTGGCTCATACACAGGATCTGCCACTTGGTCTTCAGGTCTACGGCAAAGTGCAGGGCCAGGCATCGGCAAATTCTCTCATCAACAGCGAGCAAATCTCCGGCGGTGGTCTTGGCACGGTGCGTGGGTATTTGGAATCGACCGCACTTGGAGATCAGGGCATCTTCGGAACGCTGGAATTGCGCACCCCATCGCTGCTTGGCTTTATGAACCCGAAAGTCGATGGGAAGCGTGATCCGGAAAAGGAGAAGCACAACGAATGGCGCTTCTACGGTTTCGTGGACGGGGGCCGGTTGACGCTCAACGACCCGTTGCCCGATCAGGTTTCCAGTTTCGTGCTGGCCAGCTGGGGAGTCGGAACCCGCATCAAATTGCTGAACCATTTGAACGGTTCGGTGGACGCGGGATTTCCCCTCAAGGAGGCCGGCACCATCAAGAAAAACGACCTGCTTCTGACCTTCCGTCTTTGGACCGAATTTTAATTTCCCCTCACTCTGATACAAACCAATGCCCCGTAAATTGCATCGCGAAAAGTTCCGACTCCTGGCTATTACCCTGGGTTTCCTGGCCCTTGCTTCCACTTCCAAAGGAGAGGGCGCCTGGTGGGACAAGGCGTGGACGATGCGCAAAAAAATCACCCTGGACACAGGTGCGACGGGTGCTGGCATTGCCACTCCGATAGGGACGACCACGGTCCTCGTCAGGCTTTCTGATGCGAACTTTCAATTCGCGAATGCCAAGGAGGATGCCGCAGATCTCCGATTCGTGGCCGAGGACAACAAAACCCTGCTCCCCTACCACGTGGAGCGCTGGGATACGGTCTTCAATGAAGGAATCGTCTGGGTGAAAATCACCGAACTCAAGCCTTCCGCCGCCACCAGTTTCTGGATTTATTACGGAAATCAGGCCCCAACGGTCGCACGGGCGGATGATTCCAAGGCCAGTTACGATGAAGGCACCGTCGGGGTTTATCACCTCTCAGAAAACAACTCCCCTCCCGCGGACGCCAGCGCAACGCTAAACGCCGGGGACAAGGCGGGTGCGCCTGTTCCCGGGGCCATTGCCGGCGGCGGGATCAGGCTCAATGGCCAGGCCCCCATCACTTTCCAGGGGGTTCCGGCCATTGCCTGGACGGATGGCGGCAGCATGACCTGGTCCGCGTGGATCAAGCCTGCGGCGTTGCGTGCCCGGTCGATACTTTTCAGCCGTCGCGAAGGAGCCAATGCCTTTCTGATTGGCGAGGACAATGGTGTGATCTTTGCAGAAATCACGGGAGCTGGTGGCACGCAACGGACCCCGGCGGGCGCCCCTCTTGTGGTAAACGTCTGGCGTCATCTGGCTGTCACGACCGAAGGAAATGCGATCACGATTTATCTCGACGGTGAGAATTACGCCACCCTGGCCGCCCCGCTGCCTGCTCTGGCTGGCCCTTGGGCTTTGGGAAAGGATTCCGTGGAGGCTGGCGGTTTCTTCGGAGAAGTGGATCAGGTGGAACTTTCAAAAGTCGCGCACACTCCGGGATGGCTAAAATTTGCCGCAATCAATCAGGGCACGAGTCCGGAAGCGGCCAAGTTGCTGACGGCGGGCGCGGATGAAAATTCCGGTGGTGGAGCAGAGCATGAGGACGAACTCAGCAAGCACCTTTCGTTACTGACTGACATCTCCAAATCCCTCACAATCGACGGATGGGTCGTGATTGTGCTCTGTATTATCCTGGCGGTGGTGGGCTGGGGGGTGGGGCTTTTAAAGCTTTTCTACCTGATTAAGATCAACAAGGCCTCCAAGGTCTTCATCAGGCAATGGAAACAGATCAGCTCAGACATCACCGCCCTTGACCATGCGGATGAAGCCAATGTCAAAAGCATGGGTGGGGCCAGTTCGGATAAGGAGCAGGTGTTGATGAAGGAGTCGCCCTTGTTTCATCTCTATCACCTTGGCTCCCAGGAAATTCAGCATCGGATCGACAACTCAAAAGGAAATTTCCAGGGCCTTTCGGAGCGGTCCATCGGTGCCATTCGTGCGGTGCTCGATGGCGGACAGTCGCGGGAAGTCCAGAAGCTGAATGACAAGTTGGTCTTCCTGACCATTGGCATCGCGGGTGGTCCCTACCTGGGACTCCTCGGGACGGTGATCGGGGTCATGATCACCTTTGCCGTCATCGCCAAGAGCGGCGAGGTGGAAATCAACTCCATTGCACCCGGTATCGCCGGAGCCCTGCTCGCCACCGTGGCCGGCCTCGCTGTCGCCATCCCGGCGCTCTTTGCCTACAGCTACCTCAGTTCAAGGATCAAGGTGGCCATCACGAACATGCATTCGTTCATTGACGAATTCATCGCCCGGATTGCCGAAGCCTACCCCTCCACCCACGACTAAAACTTCATGCAGGTAGATGACGATAAATCCTACGACGACATCAACGTCACGCCCATGGTGGACCTCTATCTGGTCCTCCTGCTCATCTTCATTATCATGACGACCTCCGTGGTCAAGGGGATCAAAGTCAAGCTGCCCCGTGCCAGCAGCACCCCGGCTGCGCCCAATCCCAATGCTCCGAAACTCCAGGCCATCGTTGTGAATGGACAGGGGAAGATTCTCCTCAACCGCCACGAGGTCACCCTTCCTGAACTGGAATCAGGCCTGACCGCGATGAAGGCCAGAACACCGGATTTCCCCGTGGTGCTCCGCGGCGACAATCTGACGGAATACAAGGGAATCCTCGACGTCCTGGATATGCTCAACCGAATTGGCATCAAACAAGTCGGACTCACCACTCCTGCCCCCCAATAACTCGATGCAAGTGGACGACGACAAAGCTTATGATGACATCAACGTCACGCCGATGGTGGATCTCTACCTCGTGCTGCTGCTGATTTTCATTATCATGACCACGGCCGGCGTTCAGGGCATGAAAGTCAAACTCCCGGATGCCCCGAGCGCGCCCGCCATTGGTGAACCAAAAACCGAAGCCATCACGATCAATCCGGAGGGAAAATTTTTCCACAACACGGTGCCCGTGACTCTCGATCAACTGGAAGCCCGCCTCAATGCGGCGAAATCCAAGAATCCAAAATTTCCCGTCATCGTCCGGGGTGATGATCGCACCCATTATCAGGGTATCTCCGAGGTGCTCAACGTGCTCGGGCGTGTTGGCGTCGAACAAATCGGACTTGCCACCGGATCCAGTAAATAAACCGAAACCACTTTATGAAACCAAAACCAATCCTCATCGTCATGGGCGTGCTCGGCAGCATCGCACTGGGATACACGGTGCTTAACCGAAAGCCGTCCACGACACCGGCTTTTGCCAAGCCGACACAGCAGGTCGTGCAGATCAGCCTTCCTCCCCTGCCTCCGCCGCCACCACCGC
>CALQSQ010000152.1 GCA_943333275.1 Akkermansia muciniphila | reverse complement strand
GACTGCGACGGTGGCGGCGCGGTTTGGTTGCTCGTGTGTGATTTACATGGGAGCCGAGGACATGCGGCGGCAGGCCTTGAATGTGGCGCGGATGCGATTTCTTGGTGCAGAGGTGCGGGCGGTGACCGCCGGACAGGCAACGTTGAAAGAGGCGGTGAATGAAGCCATGCGCGACTGGGTGACGAATGTGCGCACGACGCATTACATTCTGGGTTCCGCGCTGGGATCGCATCCGTTTCCGATGATTGTGCGGGATTTCCATCGCGTGATTGGTGTGGAGGCGCGGGAACAGATTTTGCAACGCGAGGGCCGGTTGCCGGACATGCTCATCGCTTGCGTCGGCGGTGGGAGCAATGCGATCGGGCTGTTTCATCCCTTTCTTGAAGATGAATCGGTGCGCATGGTCGGCGTCGAAGCCGGCGGAGAAGGCATCACCGAAGGAAAGCATGCGGCCCGCTTTCAAGGCGGAAAGCTCGGCGTCCTGCAGGGCACAAAAACGTATCTGCTGGCGAATCCGGATGGTCAGATTGAATTGACCCATTCCGTGAGCGCCGGCTTGGACTATGCCGCCGTCGGTCCGGAGCATGCGTATTACCGCGATCAGGGCCGAGTGGAATACACCTACGCCACAGACGACGAGGCTCTCGCCGCGTTTCAGGAACTGGCGCGTGTGGAGGGGATCATTCCCGCCCTCGAGACGGCCCACGCGGTTGCTTATGTGAAGAAAATAGCCCCGACCATGAAGAAAGACCAGATCATCATCATGAACTGCTCCGGTCGGGGGGACAAGGATGTGGCGGAAGCAGCCCGGCATGTCTGGGGGCAGGATCTGAAGATGTAGTCCCGGAGGTTCCGGAGGATGAAAACCTGACAGGAAGGGCCTTCAGAGCCTGTGATAACCTCAGGCAAATTTGCGACTTATGACGTCTGTCCTGCGAGGTAAATGTCAGTGGATGATTTGCGAATTCTCGAGGAGATGAAATGTTCCAGGGTCGTTTTGGATTGATTTGATGGGGCTTGCGGCCTGAATTCATTGCAGACACGAGAGGTGAGTCTCAAATCCGTTGAACCAGGGCACGAAGAAAGCACTTCGAGGCGGTCGCGGAAACAGCGACTTGAAAATGCGTGTATCCGCCGGTGCTGCCGATCTGGGTGGAGGCCGGGGCGGTGTTCCAGACTTGGAGGTCGGAGCTGCATTGGATGGTGATCTTGACGCCGGGCGCGGTGCTGCAGAGGGAGTAATTGGCGCAGAGCTGACGGGCGGCACCGGCACCGGAGACGCAGACGTTGGTCAGGCCGCATTTGCTGCTGCTGTCGGCGGGGTTGCTGCCCATGGCGTATTCCATGAGATTGCAGACTCCGTCCTTGTCGAAATCGGCGGTGTCCCCGGCCACCAGATCGTTGCTGGCCTGGGCGCCGAAGTATTGACTCTTCCACTGGGCGATGGGATCGGCAGTGGCGGTGGCAGTCGCGGTGACGCCCACGGAGGAGATGGAGAAGCTGCTGCTGCAGGTTGTTTCGAGTTTCACTGCGCTCACCATGTAGACCGTGCCGGCGGTGGCGGAGGCATCGCTGTAGGAGGTGCCGGCGATCAGGCTGGCATTGCAGCGCACAAAAGGCTGACCGGCGGCTGAAGCCCGATAGACATGATACCCGGCCAGTCCGGCGGCGGGGCTGGGAGCCCAGGTGACGCTGACGGCACCATTGCTGATTTCGGCTTTGACATTGCTGACCTGGCCCACGCTGAGGAGGCGGAGGGTGGGATCGCCCATAAGGGAGAGATGCACGCTCTTGAGGTTGTAACCGATTTGGATGTAGGCATCGGTTCCTTGGTTCATGGAAGCCTGCACGCACTCGCCAACCGTGCGGCCAGCAGCCATGCCATTGAGGTGCAGCACCGAGCGGCCGGTCCACATGCTGGTGAGGGAGGCTCCGTTGGCTGCGATCACGCCGCGGAGGATGTTATCGGCGGAATCCCAATCGCCAAAGTAGCTGCCGAAATGATGATTGAAGACAGTGTTCACGCTGCCGGCAGCGAGTGAGGCCGTGGTGCCCACTCCTTCAATGCTGCTGTAGCTGCCGTAGCCGATGCCCGTGCCGAAGAGGCTCGCGGTGGTTTGCGTGGCAAAATCGCCATCGATCACATTCGAGGCTCCGAAGCTGCCGCAGATGGCGCGGCGGCTGGAAGCACCCAGGGCTTCACGCATGGTGGCGAGGTTGTCGTCCACGATGCCGCGGCGGGCCACGGTGGTGTCACCGGTGCGGAAGTTGTGATCCTTGTCCAGGTAGCGGTTCAGGAGGTCCACTTCGCTGAGCGGGGCAAAGGAGGGGAGGTTCGCAAAATCAACGCGGCCCACGCTCAATTCGACAGCGCTGGGGAAGGTACTCTGGTCATATTTGCCATCGCCGGGAACGTTGAAATTCTCAGCCCGGGCCGCGGTGGCGTTGTTCACGGTGCTGTCGGTCCAGAGGTTCGTGTCCATGTCTCCATAAAATCCATCGCAGGGCCAGGCACCCTTGTGCTCGGGGTGAGAATCGGGGTTGATGTTGCCGCTGTAGGGAACGGGCACGTGTCCGATGAGAAAGAGGCTCTTCAGGGGGTTGCTGGCATGACGGGCCACAATCTGGGCCTTCACGGACGCCACGGTATCGGTGGGAGCCACGTTCATTTGCTCCACCGCCCAGCCCTCGCCAACCAGATCGCTGACCAGGCGATTGATCTTGGGGGCGACCGGGGTCGCAATGTTGGAGGCGATCACGAGCAGCACGCGACCGCGATTCTCAACCAAAGGCAGGTCAATGCCGGAGCACACGTAGCCATAGGAAGTGGGGTCGGCGCTGATCAGAGGATAGCCAATCAGTTTGTAGTCGTAGCAAACTCCGACCGCCGCCGTCGTGTCCGTGTAACCTGTGGTCGTGGCGGCCAGGGCAACGGAAACGAGGCTCGTTCCGGGGGCCTTGCGCTGGAGCGCATAGTTTTTGATATCAGAGCGCAAAGGCCAGCTCAGGATAACCTTGGCGGGCGCCGAACTGACTTGGGCTTGCATCTCGATGGTGCAGCTTTTGCTGTAGTCTTGAGCACTGGCTGCGATTGCCAGGGCAATTTGCGTAATGACGATAAGGGATTTGAATTTGTTGGTCGTTTTCATGGTCTGGTCGGCTGGTCTGAGGAAACTGCAGATTTCTCTGGAATTGCGATCATTCTACCCGATCAAATTCAAAAATCTATAATTAATTATAATTTCCATAATTCAAAATTGCGAAAAACTGCCTTTTTAAGGATTTTTGCTCGATCATAAACCCCTCTGAATATTTTTTTAAGCAAAAACAATATTCTCTATCACTTCTGTGAATTAAGGGCGGGATTCCCCAAAAATTAGAGTGGAACTAAGATCGTTCCCTGCACACCCATTTTTGGACGCTTGGAACGAAACGGAACGAGGAATCCGTGATCAGCGCCTTCAGGACTGAAGAGCCCACTTTAAAAAAGGTTGATCTATGGATGAGGCCAAGACGGTTACGGGTGGTTAACAGTATTCAATACCATTCTCGCACTCCGGTGGAGGCGATTTCCGCGAGTGCCCGGAGCGCGGACGGTGATTAATACTGCCCCTCGCTGACTTCCCAGCCTCCATCCACCGCCAGAACCTGCCCGGTGATGAATTTGCCGCCGTCACTCATCAGAAGGACGGCGGCGGCATCCAGATCTTCCGGATAACCGATGCGACCGCCGTCGAGCGGCTGCTTGGTCTTGATGAAATTCAGCACGGCGTCATCGCCCGCCACTCTCGCGGACATGGGGGTGACGACGAGGGCCGGGGCCAGCACGTTGCAGCGGATGTTATTGGCCGCGTAATTCGCGGCCACGGCTTTGGCGAATCCAATGACGGCGGATTTGGCAGCGGCGTAGGCATGGGTGGTGAAATATTTCGGCGATGGGGACTGGCCAAGGATGGATCCGAGAATGACCACCGCCCCACCCCCACCTTGTGCAAGCAAGGCCCGCACGGCGGCGCGGCTGGAATACATGGCGCTGGTCAGATTCCATTCGAGCGTTCTGGCCCAGCCTTCGTCGGTGAGCTGGTGCAGGGGGCCGTCGCCAAATTTCCGCCCACTCCCACCGGCGACATGATAAAGTCCGTGGAAACCGCCGAATTCCTGCTGCGCGAGAGCGATGGCCTCGACGGCGGTCTGCGGCTGCGTTGCATCGCCCAGACAGGCCCGGGCCTGCGGCCCCAATAAATTTAATGCTTCAGCACAAGTCTCTGAGGTGCGCCCTACGATCACAATTCCCTTCGCCCCGGCTGCCAGAAACGCCCGGGCTCCACTCAGGCCCATGCCCGTGGTGCCGCCGATGATGACGATGACCCTGCCGTCGAGCGCGCCCATGTTATGCGAGCAGTTTGGAGGCGGAGGCGACCGAGTCACCGCCGTGAACGATCACATGCAGTGCCCGCGCCATTTTCAAGGGATGCGGATGCTGCCAGATGTTCCGGCCGATCGCAATGCCCGCCGCCCCGCAGTCCATCGCGTCGCGCACCATTTGTAAAATGCCGCCCGCATCGGTCGCCGCCCCGCCCAGCACGATCACCGGCACGTAGCATTCCGCCACAATCGAGCGGAAAGCCTCCTTGTCTCCGGGGTAGGCAGTCTTGACGACATCGGCTCCGAGCTCAGCGGCCAGGCGAACCGCGAAACGGATGTTTTCAGGCGTGTAGGCATCGCCGCGACCCAATCCATAGGGCAGTGTTTCCAGCATGACCGGCAGGTCCGCCTCGCGGGCTTCCTCCACGAGGGCTGCGCAGTCGGCAATGATCGCGGCTTCATTGACATGTCCCGGAAAAAGCATGTTCATCACCGCCGTCGCACCAACCGAGAAGGCCGTTTCAATTCCGAAAATCCGATACGCCCCGGCTTGGGGGACGGTCCCATCCTTGGGCACCCAGGTGTTGCCGCAATCGGTTCGCAAGCAGACGCCCTTGCCCTCCAGTTCCTCGGCGGCGGCGGAAGCCAGTCCGAGATTGAGAATGAATCCATCCGCCACATCCCGCAGCTGGCCTATAATATTGCGCCCATTTCCCAGCCCGGGGACAGGCACGATGGTGCCGTGGTCCATAGGAATGATCATGGTCTTGCCATCCGATTGAAAAAATGTCTCCATGCAGGTTTCCTTTGTCATAAGTGATGGGATGATGGGGTGGAAATTTCCCGCCCGCCAGTGGAAACAGCCAGAGATTGCGCTTTCTCCGCAACATGCTCACTTCCAGCCCTCCACTATGGAAATCCTCCCCTCCGATTACTTCCGCCCGCTGACACCTGCGGAAATGTTCCCCCACACCGACCGACCGCTCGAGGTGGATGTCGGCTGCGGCGACGGATCCTTCCTCATGGAAATGGGCGCGCATTTCCCGGAGCGCAATTTCCTGGGCATCGAACGCCTGCTGGGGCGCGTCCAGAAAATCTGCCGCAAGTCCGCCCGGCGCGGCCTCGCGAACGTGCGCGTGCTCCGCATGGAGAGCAGTTACGCCCTCGGCTACCTCCTGCCACCCAACTGCGCCACCCGCATCCACCTCCTCTTTCCCGATCCCTGGCCCAAGAAACGCCACGCCCACAACCGTTTCGTGCAGCCCGAATCCATCGTCCACCTGCACCAGGCCCTGCGGCCCGGGGGCGATTTCCTGTTCAAGACCGACCACCCGGACTATTTCCTGGAGGCGTGCGAACTCATTGACGCCAGTCCGCTTTTTCAACGACTCGACTGGCTGCCAGCCGAGGAATTTTATCCACTCACAGATTTTGAAACCATCTGGCTGGCAGAAGGCAAGACCATCAGCGCCGCCCGGTGGGGCAGGGTTGGATGAGCCGGACGGACCCGGGGGTTATTCGGTGAAATTTTTCACCACCAGGACCGGACACTTCGAGTGGCGGACGATCTGTTCCGCAGTGCTGCCCAGCAGCATGCGTTTCAAGCCGGTATAGCCGTGACTCGAGCACACGATCATGTCCACGCCCATTTTATCGGCGATGTCACAGATCGTGGACCAGGCGTAGCCTACCTCCACGATGCACTCGGTGGTCACGTCCGGCGCGTGCTGTTTGGCCAGTTCCGTGAGGTTGCCTTTGAGCAGCGCCGGCAATTCGGGATCATTCGGTATGGTGGTCATGGGGAACGCCTGATCCTGCACCACAAGCGGAGGAGTGAAGGCGTGCAGGAGAATCAGCGTGCCGGACAGTTGCTTGGCCAGCGCTGCGGCGGTTTTGACTCCCGCAAGGGAGTGCTCGCTGAAATCGACGGGAACAAGGATGCGTTGGAATTTCATGGGTGTGGTGGTGTTGAGTTTAAGGTAGTGACTGACGGCGCGGGCGCTCCGCAGGGTTTCCGAAAGGTTGCGCAGCATTTCCTTCGGGTAAAGCCCCCGCTCCGGGCATTCGCAGGTCCACGGGCATCGTGCTCAGCCGCTCATAGATGCGCCCCAACGCCCGCACCGGCCACCAGCGGTAAAGATAAATTTCCAGCGGCCGCCACATCGCCACCCAGCCCATGATCGTCAGCCCCTCGCTCATGATCCTCTGCCACTTCCCAGCCGCCGGCTGCAGCGCGTGCGATAAACCCACGCATGCCCCCAAAAAACTCAGCCCGATCATCAGGCAGTGCCACCCCTCCCTCATGAGACGATGGAAATCGCGCCGGTTCATCTCCGCCTTGTAGTCAAAAAAATGATGGATGGAATCCGGCAGCACCTGCGCCGCATCCTTCATGTCGCTGGCCTCACGCACGTGCAGCACCAGCTTGAATCCAACGCTCTTCGGGTGCTCCTGCGCCCAGCTCACGATGAACTCCTCCGCATCGTGGTCCAGATCCCTCTCATGAAAGGGCGATGGATCCATCGAGTTAAACAACTGGGAAACGCTCTGCACGTTTATCTCAATCAGTGCCGCCTCTTGGTGCTTCGCTCCCATTCGGCAGCATCCATCACGTCCACCGCCTCTGCAACGAGTTCCTGCAGCCGAAGCCACATTCCTTCTCCAAGCCCCTGTCAAATCCCTGTGTCAACCCGCTCTCATCGACGCCGCATCGCTCTCAGTCTCCCCCTCCATTCCTACACATCAACCCTACAGGAATTTCATTCTTCATCGCAAAAATGGGTTGTCGCTCCATGCCGAGAACCGCCGTTCTCATTATCAAAACTGCCAAATTCATTATGAGACGCAGTTTTTAAGAAAAATTGAGAATTTTCCGAACAAACTCTAACGAGTTCAATTTCAATAGCTTAGGCGGCGAAATCGGTAAGTAAATGGTAGAATTTATAATTTTTGCGAAAAAAATCTTGAATTTGATATGATTCATAATATTCATACATGTAATCCCCCCCAGCCAATCCAATGAAAAACCATAACCCAACGGCTATCACCTTCACCTGCAACAGCACCGCGAATCCACACACGGTTAAAATCCACAACTCGGCTCCAAGATCAACCAAGGGCCGTCGTAACGCAGGCTTCAGTCTGGTGGAAGTCATGATCACCGTCCTCGTCATCGCCGTTCTCGGCGGAGTCGCGTTGACTTCGTTCGGCACCACCCGCGAATCCACCGGCCAAATTACCATGCAGGGAGATGCCAGCATGATGAACAAAGCGATCCAGGCCTACATCGCCGGCGGCGGATCGCTCGATGGAGTCACCAACCCCAATGACGTCCTGGCCAAACTCAAGACCAAGCCGCTCGCCACCCAGGCCGCCACCATCGCCGGCGCCAGCGGTCCTTTTGTCGATCTGCGACTTGAACTGCATCCCGCCACCTCGGTCAACGCCGTCAGCCTCCTCTACGTGCCGGAGCGCACTGCTTTTGTCATGGTCAACGGGTCCTCCGGCATGGTCACAGGCGTCAATGAAGAACTCGCCAGGCAAACCATCGCCACCGAAGAGCGCCACGTCAGCCTGGCCCTGGCCACGGAAGACAAATGGGTCTGGGACTACGCCGATGCCGCCTCTCCGGATCGCCCCGCCGCTTACCGCCCTCTGGACAAGCGCTCCTCCCCGCTCGGAACCAGCACTCCCTCCGCCTACAGCATCGTGCCGCTCAGTCCTCCGCAGTTTAGCATACCCGGAAGCCAGCTCGGGCCTCTGGATTTCCCCAAGACCCTCACCATCACCCACAGTAATCCCGCCAGTGCCGGCGAACTCTTTGTCCGCGTCAACGGCGGCGAATGGTCGCGCTACGCCAATGCCATCACTCTGCCCATCGGCGAAGCTGCCAGGATCGAAAGCTACACCGACACCCTCTGCCCCGACGATTTTTCCGCCAGCAACATGGCCAGCGTCGCCTTCACCTTCAAACCCGGCCAACTCACCGCTCCCACCATCGCTCCCGCCAGCGGCCAGTTCAAATGGGGTGAGTTCCCCACCACGCTCACTCTTAACAACACCAACACCGCGGGTGTTTCCACCATGCAGTACAAAATCGGCACCAGCGACTGGATTGCCTACACCAACCCCGTGCCCATCAGCATGGACCTCAGCGTCCCCGTCGAGGCCCGCTCAATCCCCGTCGACTCCCGCCTCTGGCTCAACAGCAGCAGCGCCAGCGCCCTGTACGAGTTCGTCCCTCAGAAACTCAAGACCCCGGTCATCGCCAAAGCCAGCGGCAGCTACCTCTTTGACGATTTCCCCACCACCCTCTCCCTAGCGGACGCCAACCTCCCCGGCACCTCCAGGCTCGAGTATAAAATCGGCAACGGCGCCTGGACGCCCTACACCGCCGCCCTCCCCCTCACCATGGACCTGAGCCTCATGGTCTCCGCCCGGGCCGTTCCCGTCGATCCCAAATTCTGGCTCTCCAGCGACACAGTCAGCGCCCTCTACCAGATGGTGCCCGCCAAACTCCAGACCCCTGCGATCGCCAACGCCAGCGGCACCTACACCTACACCGCCTTCCCCTCCACCCTCAGCGCCTCGAACCCCAACCGCGACGGCATCTCCAAGATCGAGTATAAAATTGGCACCGGAAACTGGACCGCCTACACCGCCGCCGTCCCCCTCACCCTCGATCTCAGCGTCGGCGTCTCCGCCCGCGCCGTCCCCCTGGACTCACGTTTCTGGCTCACCAGCGACACCGCCAGCGCCACCTACCAGTTCAACCCACAGAAACTCCAGACCCCCGTCATCACCAAGGACAGCGGCAAATACATCTTCGGCCTCTTCCCCACCCCCCTGCCCATTCAGGACCCCAACATCGCCGGCACCTCCAAGCTCGAATATAAAATTGGCACCGGCGCCTGGACCACCTACACCTCCCCAGTCGTTCTGACCCCGGACACCTCCGTCGCCGTCTCCTCCCGCGCCGTCCCCGTCGACTCACGCCTCTGGTTCACCAGCGACACCGCCAGCGCCACCTACGAACTCCAATCCGAGAACCTCCAGGCCCCCCTCTACTCCAAGGCCGCCGGCTCCTACCCAGCGTTGCAATACCCCCTCACCGTCGCCCTCACCAACCCCAACCCCACCGGCAGTTCCACCCTGGAATACCGTCAGTTGAACGGCACCTGGCAGGCCTACATCAGCCCCATCACCCTCGCCGCCACCCAGGTCGACGTCACCCTCGAAGCCCGCGCCGTCACCACCGACGCCAAGCGCTGGGTCACCAGCCCCACCGCCGCGAGCCGCTACGTCCTCACCCGGTCCACCCTCTACGCCCCCGTCATCACCCCGGCCGGCGGCTACTACCCCTTCTCCGGGTTCCCCACGGCAGCCACCCTCACCAATCCCAACCCCGCAGGCAGCTCCGACATCTACTACCGCTTCGGCACCAGTGGCACCTTCATTAAATACAACCCACTCACTCCGCCAGCCCTCAGCAATCTCAACTACACCACCACCCTCCAGGCCTACGCCAAGAGCCTCCGGACCGTGCAGTATGACGACAGCCCACAGGCCCAGGCCATCTACGATTCCATCTACTTCACAGCCTCCACCGGCGGCCTCTTCCACGATCCCTCCTCCGCCACCCCCACCAAGATGGTCACCAACATGGCCCCACCCAAGACCGGCAGCCTCTTCAAATGGGGCGGCACCTCCGGCTCCGGCCAGACCCAGTCCTGGCTCCAGTTCGACGGCTCACCCTCCGGCATCGTCGCCCCCGGCGATTGGTTCCAGATCGGCAAACTCACCTACTACAACGGCACCATCACCACCGGCACCGGTGCGGACAAAGTGAACCTCAAATTCGCCCTGAACATCACCCTCCCCACCGCCACCACCACCAACGCGGACTTCACGCTCAACCTCGTCAACACCCCCAACACGAGCGATGCCAACGCCTCCGCCGACTACGTCTACATCCCCGCCCTCTCCGTGCCCTTCACCACGACCGTCGGCGGCAAAAACTTCAAACTCGACGTCCGGTTTGGTGAAACCACCGCCAACGGATTCGGCTCCCTCACTGAATTCCACGTCCTCGAAGAAAAGACCGCCACCGGCACCATGTATGGCCGCATGACCGAAATCGTCCCATAAACGAACTCCCCCCTGCTACGGCAGCCAGGAGCCAACGCGCGGATCTTCCGCACGTTGGCTCTTGTGCGTTTCGCCGCTAAGCTGCCAAAGGCCAAAGATCACCTCCCCCAGCCTTCCGCATTCCCCGGGGTGAAACCACCGTTGCACCGGAATCAGTCCTTTCCAGAGGAGTGCACCTTTAATGACAGGCGAAATTGGTGCTGATTGAAATTTTTTGATTTGGCTGGTTTCGTTTTGGCTGGCCCTGTCGGCGTAGACAGTGATGGCGGCATCGCGTAAGCGTCCTCCCACGCCGTATACCAAATTTCCCCCCACCCCGTCGCGCAAATTT
>CALQSQ010000151.1 GCA_943333275.1 Akkermansia muciniphila | reverse complement strand
TGGCGCGCTTTTGTCCTCGTTCTGCTGGGAGTTTTCCTGCGTTCGCTGGATTCCAAAAGCACCTACTGGACGTTCGAGGACACTCTCAGCCAGATTGGGCTTGGCTACGGATTTCTTTACCTGCTCGCCAATGCCTCAACGCGGATTCAGTGGGCTGGATTCGGTATTTTGATGGTCGGTTACTGGGCGTTTTTTGCCATGCATCCAATGCCCGCAGGCTCCACCACCTTCAGCGACCACTGGGCGCTCAACACCAATGCCGCGTGGGCTTTTGACATGAAATTTCTCAACTGGTTCCATCGGCCAAATGGAATTCCCTTCACGGGCAACGGCGGGGGCTACAGCACGCTCAGTTTCATTCCGACCCTCGCCACCATGATTCTGGGGCTGGTGGCGGGTCGTGTCCTCCTTGGTGAAAGATCCGCCTTCCGGAAAATCCGCTGGCTGGTGATCGCGGGCGCAGTCTCGCTGGCGGGCGGATGGCTGCTGGGAGCCACGGGGATCTGTCCCATCGTCAAGCGCATCTGGACTCCGGCCTGGGTGCTCTGGAGCGGCGGCGCGTGTTTCCTGTTTCTGGCCGGATTCTATCTGGTGATCGATCACTGGAAACTTCGCCGCTGGGCGGGCGTTTTCATCGTTATCGGCATGAATTCCATCGCCGCCTACCTCATCGCCCACTTGTTCGTCGAGTTCATCCGGGGCGGACTGGTCCGGCACCTTGGGGGTGAATTCTTCCAATCCCCCGATCACTCCTACGATACGCTGCGGCTGGGGGCTGCGGTGCTCTTTGTGGAAATTCTCATCCTCTGGTGGATGCACCGGCGGAAAATTTTCCTGAGGATCTGACCCGACGACCGACAGGGCGGTCCCGTCAAATCTTCGGCGGTGGCACGGGAAATGCTCCCTCTGCAGGGGTGGCAGTGCATACAAATCTCCCGGTGACGCGTTTCCTTTCACCGACTCCCCGCGGTCTGATCCGATGGCGTGGGTGTCGGGTTCGATCGGTCGCCCGCAATGGCTAATTTGAAGCCACGGGTGAAATCGGTCGAAAAGTTTGCCTTGCCCTTGATTTCAACTGGTTAAATTACGCCCCCCCTCCATCCGAATTCTTTGCCTCCCCCAGTTCCTATTTTCCCGAATCAACCTCCCATGAAAAACCCCGGTCTTCCCCCCAAACAAGGTCTGTATGATCCACAGTTTGAACACGACGCCTGCGGTGTGGGCTTTGTGTGTCAGATGAAGGGGCAGCGATCCCACGACATTGTGCAGCAGGCGCTGACGATCCTTGTGAATCTGGACCATCGCGGTGCCGTGGGTGCGGAGACAAACTCGGGCGATGGCGCGGGCATCCTCATGCAGATCCCCCACAAGTTCCTCAAAAAAGTGGCGTCGGCTCAAAACATCACCCTGCCCGATCCGGGTAAATTCGGAGTGGGCATGCTCTTCACTTCACCGGATCCCAAGGAGCGCCAGGCCAGCCAGCAGGCGTTCGAGAAAATCGTGCAGGAGGAAGGCCAGAAAGTCCTGGGCTGGCGCGACCTGCCAACCGACCACGAATCGCTTGGTCAAACCGCCCGCGCCAGCGAACCCTTCATGCGCCAAGTCTTTATTGAGCGCGGCGCCGGCTGCGCTGATGAACAGGCTTTCGAACGGAAACTCTACGTGATCCGCAAGCGCAGTCATGCCCAGATCCGGGTCAGCAGTCTGGATGAATACTGGTATGCCGCGAGCCTCTCGTGCCGCACCATGATTTACAAGGGAATGCTCATGCCTGTGCAGGTGGGGAAATATTTCCTCGACCTGCAGGACCCCGATTTGGATACGGCACTCGCCCTCGTGCACTCGCGTTTCTCCACAAACACCTTCCCCAGCTGGGAGCGTTCGCACCCCTATCGTTACATCGCGCACAATGGTGAAATCAACACCCTGCGGGGGAACATCAACTGGATGAATGCCCGGCAGCCGTTGCTGGAGAGCCCGCTCTTCGGCGATGACATCAAGAAAATCTTACCCATCGTGAACACGAATGGTTCGGATTCAGCCATGTTCGACAACGTTTTCGAACTGCTCGTCATGGGCGGCCGCTCGCTGCCGCATGCCATGATGATGATGATTCCCGAGCCATGGAGCGGTCACGAATCCATGAGCGATAACAAAAAGGCGTTCTACGAATACCACTCCTGCCTCATGGAGCCCTGGGATGGTCCCGCCTCCGTGGCCTTTACGGATGGGACCATGATCGGCGCAACGCTTGACCGCAATGGTCTGCGGCCCTCGCGCTATTACGTCACCAAGGACGATCTCGTCATCATGGCCTCCGAGGCCGGCGTGCTGCCGATCCCACCGGAGCGCATCGCCAGCAAGGGCCGTTTGCAGCCCGGGCGCATGTTCATCGTGGACATGGAGCAGGGGCGCATCGTGCCGGATGAGGAAATCAAGGAACGCATTGCCTCGGAACAACCCTACCGTGCGTGGTTGAATGAAAATTTGATCAAACTCGCCGACGTGCCGGACGCACCGGAGGTCCCCGGAGTGGATCACGAGACCATGCTGCAGCGCCAGCAGGCGTTCGGCTACACGTTTGAAGATCAACGCAAACTCCTTGTGCCCATGGCCAAGGATGGCGTGGAGGCCATGGGCTCCATGGGCACGGATATCCCGCTGGCGGTCCTCTCGGGCAAATCAAAATTGCTCTACGATTATTTCAAACAACTTTTCGCGCAGGTCACCAATCCCCCCATTGATTGCATCCGCGAGGAAATCGTCACTTCCTCAGTGACCGCCATCGGTCCGGAGCGCAATCTGCTCAAGCCGGTGCCGGAAAGCTGCAACCTCATCGAACTCAAATCCCCGATCATCACCAATGAGGAGCTGGCGAAGCTCAAGCATGTGGCGCAGGGTGAGTTCCGTTCCGTCACCATCCCCACGCTCTTTGATGCGAAATCCGGTGCAACGGGTTTGGAAAAAGCCATCGCCGAAGTCTGCAACCAGGCCAGCCTCCAGATCGATGCGGGCATCAATATCATCATCCTCAGTGATCGCGGCGTGGATAAACACAACGCTGTCATCCCCCCGCTGCTCGCCGTTTCCGCCCTGCACCATTTCCTGATTCGCGAAGGCAAGCGCACGCGCGTCGGACTGGTGCTCGAATCCGGCGAGCCGCGCGAAGTGCATCACTTCTGCACGCTCATTGGTTACGGTTGTGCCGCGATCAATCCCTACCTGGCCTTTGAAACACTCGACGACATGATCCGCCAGGGCCTGCTCGTGGGTGTGGATCACTATACCGCCTGCAAGAATTTCGTGAAGGCCGCCACCAAGGGCATCGTCAAGGTGGCCTCGAAAATCGGCATTTCCACGATCCAGAGTTATCTGGGGGCGCAGATTTTTGAATGCGTCGGATTGCAGCAATCGCTGGTGGACAAATATTTCACCGGCACCGCCACGCGCATCGAGGGGGCTGATCTGGAAGCCCTCGCCGCCGAGGTGCTCGAACGTCATTTCCATGCCTTCCCGAATCGTCAGGTCACGAGCCAGGCGCTGGAAGTTGGCGGCGACTACCAATGGCGCTCGGAAGGCGAGGCTCACCTTTTCAGCCCGCAGGTCATCCACTCCCTGCAAAAGGCCGTGCGCACCGGCAGCTACGAGACGTTCAAGACCTATTCCAATCTGGTGAACGACCAGATGAAACAGATCTTCACCCTGCGTGGGTTGTTGGAATTTAAAAAGCGCACGCCCATTCCGATCGAGGAAGTGGAACCTGTGGATGCCATTTTGAAACGCTTCAAAACCGGCGCCATGAGCTACGGCTCCATTTCCAAGGAGGCCCACGAAAGCCTCGCCATCGCCATGAACCGCATCGGCGGGAAATCCAACACCGGCGAAGGCGGGGAGGATCCGGAGCGTTACACCTGGACCAATGAGCAGGGCGATTCCAAGAACAGCGCCATCAAGCAGGTGGCCTCCGGTCGCTTCGGCGTCACCAGCCTCTACCTCACACAGGCCAGGGAACTTCAAATCAAGATGGCCCAGGGTGCCAAGCCCGGTGAGGGCGGCCAGTTGCCGGGCGGAAAAGTTTATCCCTGGATTGCGAAAGTCCGGCACTCGACGCCGGGCGTGGGATTGATTTCGCCACCTCCGCACCACGACATTTACTCCATTGAGGATCTCTCGGAACTCATTCACGATCTGAAAAATTCCAACCGCGCCGCGCGCGTCAGCGTCAAGCTGGTGAGCGAGGTGGGAGTTGGGACGATCGCCGCCGGTGTGGCCAAAGCCCATGCGGACGTGGTGCTCATTTCAGGGTTCGACGGCGGCACGGGGGCCTCCCCGCAGACGTCCATCAAGCACGCCGGCCTGCCCTGGGAACTCGGCCTCGCCGAAACGCACCAGACGCTTGTGCTGAACAATCTGCGCTCGCGCATCGCCGTCGAGACGGATGGTCAGCTCAAGACGGGGCGCGATGTCGTCATCGCTGCGCTGCTGGGGGCGGAGGAGTTTGGTTTCGCCACCGCGCCACTCGTTTCGCTCGGATGCATCATGATGCGCGTCTGCCATCTGAACACATGCCCGGTCGGCGTCGCCACCCAGGATCCAATCCTGCGGAAAAATTTCAGCGGCGATCCCCAGCACACGGTGAATTTCATGAAATTCATCGCGCAGGAAGTTCGCGAAATCATGGCGGAACTCGGCTTCCGCACCATCCCTGAAATGGTCGGCCGCACCGATGCCCTGCAGGCGCGTGCCGCCATCGATCACTGGAAGGCGAAGGGCATTGACCTTTCAAGGCTGCTCTACTCCCCGACCGCTGGTCCGGAAGTGGGACGATTCTGCACGGAGATCCAGGATCACGGCCTGGATAAATCCATGGACATCACGCACCTGCTCGATCTCTGCGCCCCGGCCATCGAGCGCGGAGAAAAGGTCACCGTCAAACTTCCGATCAAAAATACCAACCGCGTCGTCGGCACGATCCTTGGCAATGAGATCACCAAGCGCCATTGGGACGGACTGCCCGATGACACCGTGCATCTCCAATTCCACGGCAGCGCCGGCCAGAGTCTCGGGGCGTTTGTTCCCAAGGGCGTGACCATTGAACTCATCGGTGATGCCAACGACTATGTCGGCAAGGGCCTCAGTGGTGGACGGATCATTATTTATCCCGATCCCAAATCCACCTTCGCCGCGGAGGACAACATCATCATCGGCAACGTCGCGCTTTACGGAGCGACCATGGGTGAAGTCTTCATTCGCGGTATGGCGGGCGAGCGCTTCGCGGTCCGCAATTCCGGGGTGAACACCGTCGTTGAGGGCGTTGGCGATCACGGATGTGAATACATGACTGGCGGCAAGGTTGTCGTGCTCGGCGAGACCGGACGGAATTTCGCCGCAGGCATGAGCGGCGGCATCGCATACATCCTCGATGAGAAGGGAGATTTTGCCCTGCGGTGCAATCCGCAGATGGTCGGCCTGGAAAAAGTTTCCGGCGATGAAGCCGAATCCCTGCGCGACCTCATCAAGCGCCATGCTGATTTCACCAAGAGCCAGAAGGCCTTCTCGGTCCTCGCCCTCTGGGACGAAATGCTGCCGAAATTTGTCAAAGTCATGCCCAAGGACTACAAGCGCGTCCTCCAGGCCATCAGCAAAGCCGAGGCCGATGGCCTCAGCGGCGATGACGCGCTCAACGCCGCCTTTGAAGCCAACGCCCGCGACGTCGCCCGGATCGGCGGCGGCTAGGACTGAACCGACCCACATCAACACCTTTTACACAGCACCAACAAAATGGGAAAACCAACTGGCTTCATCGAATTTGAGCGCGAACTCCCCGCCGACCGCTCGCCATTGTCACGGATCAAGGATTGGAAGGAAATTCATCTGCACCTGCCCGAGGAAAACCTCAAGACCCAGGGATCCCGTTGCATGGACTGCGGCGTGCCGTTCTGCCACACGGGCAGGCTCATCAGCGGGATGGCCAGCGGATGTCCGGTCAACAACCTCATTCCCGAATGGAATGATCTCGTTTATCGCGGCCTCTGGCGCGAAGCCCTGGAGCGTCTGCACAAGACGAACAATTTTCCTGAGTTCACCGGACGCGTCTGCCCCGCCCCGTGCGAAGGCTCGTGCGTGCTTGGCATCAACAATCCGCCCGTCACCATCAAGAACATCGAGGTTTCCATCATCGATAAAGCCTGGGAGGAAGGCTGGGTCACTCCGCAACCTCCCGCCAAACGCACCGGCAAAAAAGTCGCCATCATCGGTTCCGGCCCCGCCGGACTCAGCGCCGCCGCGCAGTTGAATCGCGCCGGTCACACCGTCACCGTTTTCGAACGCGCCGACCGTCCCGGTGGCCTGCTCATGTATGGCATTCCCAACATGAAACTCGACAAGCAGGAGGTCGTGCAACGCCGCCTGACCCTGCTCGAAGATGAAGGCGTGAAATTTGTCTGCAACACCACCGTGGGAGGCAACTACCCCGCCGAAAATCTTTCCAAGGAATTCGACGCCACCATCCTCTGCACCGGAGCCACAAAACCACGCGACCTCCCCATTCCCGGGCGTGAACTCAAGGGCATCCATTTCGCCATGGACTTCCTCACCGCTAACACGAAGGCCGTGCTTGATGGTTCGAAAGGCGAAAATTACATTTCTGCCGAAGCCAAGGACGTTGTCATCATCGGTGGTGGCGATACCGGCACCGACTGCGTTGGTACCAGCCTGCGCCACGGATGCAAATCACTGCTGCAACTCGAAATCATGGCTAAACCTCCCCTCGAGCGCGCCGGCAACAACCCCTGGCCCGAATGGCCCAAGACTTACAAAATGGACTACGGTCAGGAGGAAGCCGCCGCCAAGTTTGGCGACGACCCGCGCGTCTATCTCACCACCGCCACGCATTTCGAAGGAGATGCCGATGGCAACGTCAAATCCGTTCATGTGGTCGACGTTGAATGGAAAAAGGATGAAAAGGGCAACTTTGGCCCACAAAAAGTTCCCGGCACCGAAAAGGTCCTCCCCGCCCAGCTCGTCCTCCTCGCCATGGGCTTCCTCGGTCCGGAACAACCGCTCCTCGAAGCCCTCGGCCTCGAACGCGACGCCCGCTCCAACGTCAAAGCCGAGCACGAAAAATACACCACCAGCCTCCCCGGTGTCTTCGCCGCTGGCGACTGCCGCCGCGGCCAATCCCTCGTCGTCTGGGCCTTCAACGAAGGCCGTGGCGCCGCCAGGGAATGCGATCGTTATCTTATGGGAGCCACCGACCTGCCCTAGGCATCCGATTCAAAACCGACCCCAGCGCCGGAGGTTGCATACTTGCTGCCTTTCAACTGAACGCTGGGCACCTCGAATATCATTTCTGACCAAGTAGTGGCCATGGAAGGTTTCTGTGGGCTTCTGTCCACGGAGAAATGTCACGTAGCGGCACCGCACCTAGCCAGGTCGGACCAAAATCCCATTTGGCAATCCGGTCCGGGGAGTTGATTAGGTCGCATGAAGCAAACCATCCTCAAGGCACTCATCATGTTTCTAACCCTAGGAACCTGCTCCGCCGCAGACTTCGCCACGGAAATGGTGGAGGCCACGTTCAAGTTCTTCAACGTCGATTCCACTTCGACCTGTTTTCTGGTGCGGCGGGATGAACCGGACAAGGCGTATTATCTGGTGACTGCGGCGCATACGGTGGAGCGGGCCAAGGGCGAAACATCGGTGCTCGTCCTGCGGGAGGCGAAGCCTGATGGGTCCTATGAGCGTCGCGATCATTCCATCCCGATCCGACAGGGTGAAAAACCGCGTTGGGTCCGTCACGAGAAGCAGGACGTGGCGGTTTTGCGCGTTGTGGATCCTCTGCCAGTCGCGGTGGCAGGCTTGCCGATTTCCACTCTCGCCGATGCCGCGCGATTCAAGGCCGCCGACGTACACGTGGCTGGCCAGCTTTTCGTCCTGACTTATCCGCAGCGGTTCGAGGCCAACGCGGCTGGATTCCCCATCGCCCGCCTGGGCATCTTCGCCAGCCCACCCATGCTCCCGATGGCCACCCACCCAACCTTCTTCGCCGACTTTACCACGTTCGCAGGAGACAGCGGTGGCCCGGTCTTCATTGCCGGAGCCGATGGGCATCCGCTGGTGGTGGGCATCACGATCGCGCAGACGCATCATGAGGACCATTTAAAGAGCGAGTATGAAGACCGCACGATCAAGTATCCGCTCGGAATCGGCACGGTCCTTCATGCGCAGTATGTCCTCGAAACCATTGAGGCCGCGGCGAAACCAGCAGGACCGGAATCCAAGTAACTCGTTCCCAATTGAAGGCGTATTTGCTGCATTGTCATTTCACGCTCAGGATCGGGCATGATTTCCTTTCATAAAACCATCTGGCGTTTTGGAGCGATGCTCCTTTTCGTCGTCAGAGCCATGGGGCAGCAGGTGCCAGTGGATCATGCTGAACGCATGACGCGGGGCTTGAAACTATTTACAACCGAGGTGGCAGGGATCTTGAAAGAGCATTGTGTGAAATGCCATGGAGGGGAAAAGACGCGGGGCGATTTTGATATGAGCACGCGGGAGGGCCTGCTCCTCGGTGGGGCGGATGGCCTGGCGGTGAAACCCTTCGCGGCTTCTGAGAGTCGCCTGCTAAAACTGATGCGGCATGAGGAAAAGCCCTTCATGCCCGAGAAAAAGGATCGGCTGCCTGACGAGGTGATCGCAAAGGTGGCGGAATGGATTGATCTCGGTGCGCCTTATGAAACCGCGCTGGTAGCTGGCAAGGCTCCTGCACGGGACAAATCCATCGTCACGGAAAATGACCGGCAGTGGTGGTCGTTCAAACCACTCGCGCCCGTGGCGGTTCCTGCAGGCGGACACCCGGTGGACGCGTTTTTGCAGGCCAAGGCCGCAGGCACCGGCATGACATTTTCGCCGGAGGCGGAAAAAAGAACGCTGATTAGGCGTGCGACCCTGGATCTGCTTGGTCTCCCCCCGACGCCGGCGGAGGTTTCCGAGTATCTGGCGGATGGCTCGCCGCAGGCATGGGAAAAGGTGATCGACCGCCTGCTGGCCTCGCCCCATTACGGAGAGCGCTGGGCGCGCCACTGGCTGGATGTGGCGAGGTTTGCCGAGAGCAGTGGATTTGAGCACGATTACGACCGTCCCTTTGCCTTCCACTATCGCGACTTCGTGATTCAGGCGTTGAATGCGGACATGCCGTTTGATGATTTTGCACGGTGGCAGCTCGCCGGTGATGAATTTGCCCCCGGCAACCCGCAGGCATTGATGGCCACAGGTTTTCTGGGGGCCGGAGTGTTTCCGACGCAGATCACCGCCAATGAAGTGGAACGCACCCGCTATGACGCCATGGACGACATGCTTTCAACGACGGGCAGTGCGTTCCTGGGCCTGACGATTGGTTGTGCGCGTTGCCACGATCACAAGTTCGACCCCATTCCCACAAAGGATTATTACGAAATGCTCTCGACCTTCACGACCACCGTGCGCAGCAATGTAGAGTTGGAACTGGATCCGGCAAAAACGGCGGAGGCCAAGGCCGTTCATTCCAAGGAGCAGGAGAAACTGGCGGCTGCCGTTTCCGAATATGAAGCCGGTGGACTCAGGACAAAATTTACCGCCTGGCTGGGATCGTCCGAGGCCACGCTTCCTCCTGCCGCCTGGCAGGCCGCGCCGGTGGAAAGCATCGCATCCGAGGGGAAGGCGACGTTCACCGATCTCCAGGACGGCTCCTGGCTGGCGAGTGGCAACAATCCCGCCGATGACACCTATACTCTCGTCACCACTTCCAAGGAATCCAAACTCACCGGTCTGAAACTCGAAGCCCTGGCGCATGAATCCTTTCCGAACAAAGGACCCGGGCGTGGTTTTAATGGAAATATTGCCCTGAGCAAGATTCGCATTTCGGCAACGCCGATTACAGGTGGACCCGCGCAGGAGGTGGCCATTTCCAGAGCAGAAGCAACGTTCGAACAGAACAAGGATTCGTTGTCCGTGGCATCCTCGCTGGATGACAATCCAAAAAGCGGCTGGGCGGTGGATGGCGGTGGCATCGGCAAGGATCAGGCTGCGGTTTTTCATTTCGCGAAGCCGTTGGAAATGCCGGGCGGGGCGAAACTCACGGTGCGATTGGAGTTTTTCGTCAACACCGCGCATTGCATTGGCCGCCCGCGTCTGAGCCTTTGTTCGGGAGGAGTGCCAGCGCTGCGGGCCGAGGCGCTTCCACCGGAGGTGGCCGCCCTGAGTGCCAAACTGCAGCAGAAGCAGGCATTGAGCGCGGATGAAAAGGCGGTGCTTTTCAATTGGTGGAAGGCCCGCGATCCGCAATGGATGGAGCTTCAGAAGAAGGTCATTGATCATGCCGCGAACATTCCCAAATCGACCAGCTCCGTCATGGTGTGCGCGGAAGGTTATAACCCCATCGTGATGCATTCGCAGGGGCCGCCGTTCCTTCCCGTGACCCACATTTTAAAACGCGGCGACACGAATCAAAAGCAGGCGGAGGCCAAACAGAGTTTCCTGCGGGTGCTGAATCGCACCGGGGATACCGCACGCTGGAAATGGGATCCTCCTGCGGGCGCAAAATATGCGGGCAAGCGGCGCTCGTTCGCCAACTGGCTCACGGATACCGAGCAGGGTGGCGGCGCGTTGATGGCACGCGTCACGGCCAACCGGCTCTGGCAGCATCATTTCGGAAAAGGCATTGTCGTCACGACAAATGACCTTGGCAAGAGTGGAGCGATGCCCAGCCACCCTGAATTGCTCGACTGGCTGGCGGCTGAATTGATTCGGGGCCAATGGAAGCTGAAGCCGATGCATCGGTTGATGATGACGAGCACGGCGTATCGTCAATCCAGCGTGGCGGATGCGCACAAGGTGGCGGCGGATTTGGAGAACCAGTATTTCATGCGCCGGATTCCGCGGCGGGT
>CALQSQ010000150.1 GCA_943333275.1 Akkermansia muciniphila | reverse complement strand
CTCCGGTATAGTAAAAATGGCCGGCGAGTTGATTTAAGAATCGCATGTACCAAACGTTGGAAAGCGAGGGCTTGACCGTCTCGCCCGGCGTAAAGAAATTGGAAATGCTATCCCCAACGACTGTCACCCGGATCCTCGCCCGGTGCTGGAGCTTGGGGAGGAGACGAGGAAGGTATTTTTGAATCTGGGCCTCCAATGCCTCCTGGTCGTCAGTCTGGGCCTCCGAATTTGCAGGGAACATCAGACTCAACAACAGGAGCAGACTCCCGAGTCGGAGGCGTAAAAAAGGAAGCATGAGTGAAGGTGGCGTGGTCGGTTGTATCAGGTCTTGGTTCCCTTGCACGTGATGCGGAGTCGTGCAAATGCCGAAACGCCCCTAACCGGCATTGAGGACTCCGCTCCTATGACCCTGCAGGTCCGGTGGAGCAGCATGGTTTGAGGGAGATTGCACAAAACAAAAAAGACCGGCCCGCAGAATTCCGCGAGCCGGTCCTTTGTCGAAAGAATTACTTCTTGGCGGCCTTCTTGGCGGGGGCGGCGACGGCCGGAGCATCCGTCTTGGCAGGGGCGGCGGCTTTCTTGGCCGGGCCCTTCGCTGCATCAGCGGCCGGAGCGACCGGTTCAGCAGCACCACCGCGGAGTTCGGCGACGA
The DNA here is from genome assembly GCA_943333275.1 of Akkermansia muciniphila. Classification (GTDB taxonomy): domain Bacteria; phylum Verrucomicrobiota; class Verrucomicrobiia; order Verrucomicrobiales; family V1-33; genus JAGNEJ01. The sequence continues at coordinate 10,316 of CALQSQ010000150.1, read as the reverse complement.
GCACTACGACGATACCGCCGTCGGCTTCGGCCTTCACGCCCTTCGGCAGGACCAGGTCACTGACGTGCATGGTTTCGTTCAGGCCGAGATTCGTGATATCCAGCGTGACCTTTTCAGGGAGGTCGAGCGGCAGACAGGTGATGTTCAGCGAGTGGGTGAGGAATTCCAGCAGGCCACCGGCCTTGACCCCGGCGGCTTCGCCGACGAGTTCGATGGGCACGTGGGCGTGGATGATTTCATCCTCACGAACGGCATGGAAATCCATGTGGAGGACCGCACCGGTCAGCGGATTGTGCTGCACGTCCTGGAGCAGGGCGAGCAGGGTTTCCTTGGTGTCTTCAATAGCCAGGGAAACGAGAATTTGTTCGCTCACGGAGTGATGGAGCACGCTGAGGACCTCCTTGCGGTTGAGGCGCAGGTTGAGGCTTTTTTGATGCTTGCCGTAAACGACGGCGGGGATCAGCCCTTCGCGGCGGAGTTGATTAAGAGCGCCGGTGCCACTGCGTTTGCGGGTGTGGGCGGTGAGTTGCTGGGTTTTGGACATGTGGGATGGTTTGGATTTTTAAAGGTGAACCCTTGTATTCGCCGCATCCACTGGGGAGGGAACGAGCAAGGTGTGTGGGGATCCCCCACCCGAAACGTCAGTCCCGGGCGGAAGGGCGGCTAGAATAATGGCCGATCCCGCCTTGTCAAAAGGAGATGGTGGGTATTTCCGGATTGGGAGGAACCGATCAGCAGACTGAAATACCGCCCATAGCCAGGCACCCGAAAAAGCCAGGAAGATCGAGGATAAATGACCAGAGCGTTGCCATCACAATCGCGGCGGCGTCATGCCAAGGCTGCCTGGGCCATCGAGCCAGGAAAATCCTTAATATCAACCACCATTCCAGAAAGCGAACGGGCACCTGGCCGATAAAATAGGTCACGCCTCCAATACCAAACTCATTCGAAAAGAACTGCCAGGCTCCAAAATAAAACGCACCCACACTCATCCCGATCAGCGTCCTCACTCCACCCACTTAAAACGCATTGAGGTCGGGACGGTTATAGCTCAGGGAAATACATTTTGCGGCCAGCGAATAACCGACAAATTTCACTGCACAATAACTCAGATACCCACCAACGGAGAAACTGAATCCTAGGGGCATCCTGATGGCAATTGAATTTCCTGTTTGCGGATGAGTTGTCCTGAGGACAAAAAGGGATCAGCCCCTCAGATGCAAACACGCCGGAACAGCTCATCCAGAGGCAGCCGAATGCCGATGAAGAAGTCGCCGAACTCCGCGTATTTGGCGCTGACTTCGTCGAAGCGCATTTCATAGACGATCCCCTTGATGTCCGAGGAGTGGTGCGAGAAGAGGGTGACGCCCCATTCGTGCTCGTCCAGACCGGTGGAGCCGGTGATGAGCTGCCGGACTTTGCCAGCCCAGCGGCGTCCGGACGTGGCGTGGCTGGCCATGAGCCGGCGACGCGTGGCGAAGTCGTGAGAGTACCAATTATTGCCGTCGCTGCGGCGCTTGGACATGGGATAGAAACAGAAGACGGGCCAGTCGGGCATGTTGGGGTAGAGCCGGTCCTGGTAATATTTATCCTGATGTTGTTTAAAGGTGGCCATTTCGGCATCGTGATCGGGCGTGCCCGGCTTGAGGCCTTTCTCCATTTCGAGACGCTGGGATTGTTCCTCGGGCTTGGTCGTGTATTCGGTCCACTCGGTCATGGACAGGTAGCTGAAAACGGGGGTGAGCACATCCGGCCCGAGGGATAGCGTAAGCTTTTTCTCAAAGGCATTGGCATCGTGGAGATCCGGGGTCAGCAGCATGAACGCGAGATCGGCCTTGGGGGTGAGAACGCTGAATGTAAGCAGCTGGGTCTGGGGATGGGCGCGGATCTCGGAGATGAGCTGGGTGAGCCTGGTCTTGGCGCGGATTTTTTCCTCCTGGCTCAGGATATCCCAGCTGGAGTGTTCGATGTGGTAGAAAAGATGCTGGACGTGCCAGCCCTCTCTGGGGAGGAGGGTTGACGGGGTGGATGGGGGGGAGGGGTTTTCGTTCACAATGATAAGTGCCTTGGGTTTAAAGTTTGGTGTCTGCGAGGGCGAAGGATTCCAGCAGTTTCCACTCGTCGCCCCTGGCCTGGTAATCGCTGCTTTCGCTGATTTCTACACTCCAGCGGACCTGCCCGCCGGCGAGGTAATCCATCAAATGGTGGGTGGATTGCAGTCCGGTGCTACCGCTGACTATGCATTCCCCATCCCCCGTGATCTTCTCACCGGCAGAAGTCGCTTCGACGCGGCCCTGCGTGATCTTGATGACGCGCGCGTCTCCGGCAATTCTTCCAGCGCTGTTGAAAAACAGGATGCGCAGAAAACCGTTCTGTGTTTCCGGTGCGATCTTTAATTTAAGCATCGGCAGGTGGGACGGAAAAACTGCGGTCTTGGTGATGTCCTGGACTTCCGGACTGACGCGATCCTCCTCCGTGCGCGCCCGCCAGCCCGAGGTGATTTCCGTCACCTGAACAAGATGGCCCTTGATGGGCAGACTGGGTTTAGCCTTGAAGGTGCGGGCTTCGGAGGGGGGGCGATTTTTGAGGATGGTGTAAAACACGCTAATGAAAATTAGCGGCAGCAAACCCCACACGGCGATTTTCCCAATCAGGTCCAGCCGTGGATTCGCAGGACGCTGCACACTCGGCAGCTCCTGGGCTGAACGGCGACGGCTTTTCCTGGAGGGGGGCTCGGCGGCGGATTCGGTGACCTCAGCAACGGAAGATTCAGCTGGCTCTGAAGTGGGTCCAGGATCGGAAACTTTCGCCGTGTCCTCCGGACGAATGGCCAGGAGTAATTCCTCCTGCAGCGCCAGCACGTCCTCCTCATCCATTTCCATCTCATCGTTACCACCGACCGAGTCGACCGAACGCAGCGGCACATCGGATTGTGTCCGCGAGGAGGATCCATCCTTGGTTTTGACTACGGGGCGTTTGGGCTTGCTCATGATTGGGAAAAATAGGCGTGGCAATCGTCTGGACCTCAGCGCGCGGCGCAGCATCTTGCGGACGTAACCATCCTGATTCTGGAGGCGAAAAAAGCCATTGCAAGAAAAGAAGGGGGCCATATTAGTCACCTCCTCTTAACCATCCCACTCCCCCATCCCATGGCTGATTTCGCGAATAAAAACTCTGAAAACGTCCCCGGACTGTACTTTGTTGATGACCAGTGCATCGACTGTGACCTCTGCCGTGAAACGGCTCCAAAAAATTTCACCCGCCATGATGACGCCGGCTATTCCTACGTCTTCAAACAGCCCGAGACCGACGACGAACGCGCCGCCTGCGAGGAAGCACTGGCAGGATGCCCCGTGGAAGCCATCGGCAACGACGGCCAGTAGACGCGGCGACGAAGCGTTACCGCATCCCATTTTACGAAGTGCACCGGAACTCCGATTCCGGTGCACTTTTTTATTAAAATGTCGCTGGGCTCCGCCGCATCCCGGAACTAGACTGAAACCCATGGCCAGCCGTAAAAAATCCCCCTCCAGCTACGCCCGCCGCCAGGTTCTGGCAGAGTGGCGCGGGATCGTGGAGGAACCGGATCTGACCAGAAACGAACACCACTTTGCCCTCGTTCTGGAAAAATTCCTGAGCGAGGCCGGCTTTGAAAATCGATGCTCCGAGGAGGATCTGGCGCCCGTCTGGGAGGCCGCCGTGGGACCCTTTGCCGCGCAGAATTCCAAGGCACTCTCCTACGAAAATGGCATCCTCTTCGTGGCGGTCCTCCAACCCTCGGTTCACTTCACCTTGCAACGCGAATTGAAATCCCGCATCCTTCCCAAGTTAAAATCCGCCCTGCCAGGACGCCCCATCCGCGACGTCCGTTTCCGGCTGGGATAATGCCCACCCTCACGCCCATGCCCACTCTCTTCACACGCATCATCAATCGCGAAATTCCCGGCCGCTTTGTCTACGAGGACGAACACTGCGTCGCCTTCCTCACCGTCGCGCCCCTCCGTCCCGGCCACACCCTGATCGTGCCCAGGCTGGAAATCGATCACTGGGTCGACCTCCCCCCCGCCCTGCTCAGCCACCTCATGATCGCCGCGCAAAAAGTGGCGGAGGCCATCCGGCAGGCCTTTCCCAGCGTGAAGGTGGGCATGGTTATCGTCGGCCTGGAGGTCCCTCACTGCCACATTCATCTGAGTCCGATCGATCGCATTGGCGACCTCAATTTCGAAAACCAAAACTCCCAAGCCCGGCCGGAGGATCTCGACGCTGCAGCTGAGGCAATTCGCAGCGCGATGGCCGGAACCTAGGGTCAGAAATCGTCCTTTTCTTTTGCCGGGAATCCGGTAGAGTCGGGATATGAAAACCTACCATTGGCTCCTTGGGTGCGGCCTTCTTTCTGCTCTGCCCATCGAGGGGCAAACCATTGTGCGTGAAACCCACGTCACTGGAATTGGCAGTGGCTCCAATCTCACGCGGGAAAAAGACGCCCTCTATCTGGAGGATGTGTTGAAAAAACCCATCCGCCTCAAGGTCAAATCCGACGCCGTCGTCTACAATAACCTTGTTGCCGAACGGCGCCTCGGCGTCATCCCGGCGGGAACCGTCGTCAATGTCATCGCCGTCAATGACCGCGCCCTGCGGGTCCGCGGCAAGGCCGAGCACGCCGATGTCTCCGGCTGGGTCGGCAAATCCTTCCTGGAGGAACTCGATCCCCGCGTCACCGAGAATCTCACCAAAATGCTCGAGCGCCAGAAACTCGTCGAGGAACTCATTCAAAAGAAAATCGTCGCCCTCGGCATGACCAGTGCCGAAGTGGAGCGCGTCCTGGGCCCTCCGTCCAAACGCACCAGCCGCGTTGACAAAGGCGGGCAGTTCGAAGTCTACGACTACATCGCCTACAAGCTCGTCCCCCAGCAGGTCGCCCAGCGCGACCAGACCGGCCAGATCTTCTACACGCTCGTCAACACCAAGGTCGAAACCGGCCGGCGCTCGGTCACTTTTGAAAATCACATCGTCAGCGCCATCGAGGAAAGCGAGCAAAAGGGTGGCCGATCCAGCGTCGTCCCGGCCCCCATCGAGATCGACCTGCTCTCCCAGTAGGCCCCGCAACCGCAGCCGATAAACTTCAGGCCCGCGTCGAGGGAATGGCGGACTAGCGCCCCAGAATCATGGGGAAATTCATGCCAGTCCGCAGAGTTTTCAGGGGCAATTCACGCCTCCATTTCCCGGGTTTTTTAAAAATTAATGGCCGACTCGTGAAATTTTGTTGGAATTAAATAAAAATGTAATAAATTCCATATCAATTGTGATTTCAAAAAATTAAATGCCATGCTACCTTCCCGCCATTCCCACCCATCGATCCAACCAGCAAGTTACCGGCCATCGCCCCTGACTGCCCATCCCATCGCCGCACAAATGATCTACACCGATCAGGAAAAAACTGTCTACACCGTTAGCAAAATTGATTCGGCCAAGCCGCCGACCGCCAAGGGCAACGTTTGCTTTGACGTGACCGTGACGCTCGGCCAGCCGGAGCAGCGAATCTTCGTCGGGCTGCTGGAAACTTCCCTGCTCGGCCACCGCAAAAGCAGCCCGGGCATAGGCATTTCCATCGATCCCTGCACAGGGGTGATCATGGATGTGGTCAACGACCAGGGGGTCATCGGCTACATCGAGGACGAGAACATGATGGAGGGGCGTGAACTCACCATCAGGGTGGAGATCGAAGTGCTGAAGCACGTTTGCATTCCCAAGATCACCATCGGAACGGAAATTTTCCTCCACCCCAGCCTCTATCTGGAATCGCTCTCCCGCCTCACTGGACTGGTCGGCACCGCCGTCGTTCCTCATGCGCATGCACGCTTCAGCGATGGTCGGCTCGCCGTGCAGGAAATGAGTGGCGGACTCCCTGCCTGATCACTGACGGATCGGCCGGGGTTGCAATCCGTGATCCCTGCGGAATGTTCGCGCATGTCCGACACCGAAGATTCCGCCCCCGTCCTTTCCTTTGAAGAAGCCCGCGTGCTGGGTTGTTTGATGGAGAAGGAAATCACCACCCCGGATTACTATCCCCTGACCCTGAACAGCCTCACCACGGCCTGCAATCAGCGTTCCAACCGCTCGCCCGTCGTCGAGTGGGATGACAAAATCGTCGAGGCGGCCCTCGACATCCTCCGCCGAAAAAAGCTCGCGGTCATGATGCACCTGTCCGGCTCCCGTTCGCCGAAATACAAGCATACGATCGGGGAAATGTTCTCCCAACTCACCGCCGCCAGCCGTGCCGTCCTCTGCGAACTCATGATCCGCGGTCGCCAGACCTTTGGGGAACTGCGCACGAACTGCGAACGCATGTATTCTTTTCCCGACCTCACCCGTCTTGAGGAATGCGTCCAGTCCCTGGCCGAATACCCCACCGGGCCTCTGGTCGTCGTCGTCCCACCGGGAGCCGGCCGCAAAGTCAAAACCTGCGCGCACCTGCTCTGCGGGCCGGTGGAAGCCGATGCCCCCGCGCCCCAGGCCGCCGCCAGCCAGATCATCACGCCGCCGCCGGAATGGAAATCGGAGATGGAGGCCAGAGTCGCGCAACTGGAGGCCCGCATCGCCGAGTTGGAGGCTTTTGTCGCGGACTTGAAATCGTAGCGCCTAATCAGTGCCCCTTGGGCAGAAAAAATCCCCGTTGTTTCTCGGAAATGGGCATTCCCAGCCGCTCCATGGCCTTCAGGAGATCTTCCCACACCTTGCGTTTTTCACTCATCGACGGGTTGTGGAGCAGGTAGCTGGGATGGTAGGTGACCATCACCGGATACCCCTGATAATCGTGAAATTTCGCCCGCACGCGCCCCACCACCACGTTCGGCATCCCCAGCAGCCCCTCGGCCGCCGTGGCTCCCAGCGCGATGATCACCTTGGGCTGCACCAGCTGGATTTCCTGTTCAATGAAGGTCAGACTGGCGGCGATCTCCGCCGGACTCGGACGCCGGTTGTTGGTGTCCTGACCCGGCATTCCAGGCCGGAATTTGCAAATATTTGAAATGTACACCTGCCGGCGCTCCAGCCCCATGGCCACGATCATTTTGTTCAACAACTGCCCGGCCGGACCCACAAAAGGCTCCCCCTTCAGCTCCTCCTCCGCACCCGGGGCTTCGCCCACAAACATGATCTCCGCCATGGGATTCCCCACCGCAAACACCATGATCTCCCGCAGGCTCCCCAGCGCTCGCATCGGCGGATGCTTCGCCGCCGCCACGCGCAGGGCCGCCAGACGCGTCACACGTTCCGCCTCCGGGAGCGCAGCCGGGAGCGCAGCCGGGCGCACCGGCGCGGGAACAGGCTCCACCGGCGCGGGGATTTGCACCACTTCCAACTTTTGCGGTGGGGCCACACGTGGCGCAGGCTCCGCAATCGCCATGGAAGGCTTCCTCATCACCACCGCCCGCAACTCCGTCCTCGCAATCGGCGTCAACGCCACACGCTCCTCGCCACGATCCGCCCGCGCCTGGAAATAATCCCGCAGCAGACGCAACGCCTGCCAGGCATTTTGCGGGTTGGGGCTGGAAAAAGGATCGGGTGGCGATTCCATGAACGTTGATAAATTCTACTTGTGACCGGGGGCTCTCTTCCCCATATATTCCGCCAGCCTGTTGGCAACCACTAAACCACCCTTACCTACTCCTACCATGTTCAGTCGCCTCAAAAACCTCATCAAGGGATTCTTCGGACTCTTCATCTCTGGCATGGAAAAGAAAAACCCCGAGGCACTCCTCGAACTCGAGAAGGAAAACCTCCGCGAACAGATCGGCAAATTTAACAAGGGCCTCGCCGGACACGCCGCCGTCTGTGAGAAACTCATGTCCCAGGTCAAACAGTACGAAAGCGAGGAAAACGAACTCCGCGCCAAGACCGTCGCCAACCTCCGCGCCAACAACAAGGAGCTCGCCGGCCAGTACGCCCTCAGGCACGCCACCATCAAAAAGGAACTCGAGGAAAGCCGCGCCGCCCTCGAAACCGCCGAGAAAACCTACAAGGACCTCCTCGAAGCCCGCGACACCAGCGTCAAGGCCGCCCGCGACAAGATCGAAAGTCTCAAACGCGACATCGGCGACATGAAAATGCAGAGCGCCGTGGCCGAACTCAATGAAATGGCCGCCGGCATGGTCTCCGAAATCGGCGGCAGCGGCGATACCCTCGGCCGCCTCTCGGAAATGGTAAAAGAGGAAAAGGACAAGGCCTCCGGCCGCGCCCGCGTCGCCCGCGATGCCATCGACATGACGGAAATTCACGCCAAGGCCGGCGAACAAAAAGCCCTCGCCGACCTCGCCCTCGCCGACTTCGCCGCCGCCGAAGGCATCGCCCTCGAAGGCGCCACCGGAGCCACCGGCAGCGCCGGCGGAGACACCGCCCAGAAAACCATGGGACCTGCGGAGACCAACTAGTCAGGCCATCCCCACCTCCCGGGCCCGGTTTCTTCGGAAGCTATCTCCCAGCCATTATTTCGCCGAGAAAAGCCCTCCTGATTCAAGGATGGCCCGCGCACCAGCCCGGCCACCGAATCAAAAGCGGAGCACCGTATGATGCCAAAGCCCGCCACCCGTTCAAACACAACCCTCCGATGCCCAGGCAGAGGCCGCAAACACCAGATCCAAGGCCAACGCCCTCCCCACGACGACGCCTTCAGACCAACCCACGACAGCCTCCAATGGCGGGCCGAGCGGTTGATGAGCAAATAAGGTGGTCTCTCGCTGCCACAATCCACCCGAATTGGAATTCGTTTGTCAGGATTCTTTTCACGACCCCTTTTCCCCTCGACCCCTTTTCGGATTCATCTTTGGAATCGCGGCGGGTCAGCCGTTGCTCTCCATGCGCTTGTTATGTTGACTTCGGGGTGACACACTATGGTTGTCGGATTGCACCGTTAACCGTCACATTCCGTTCCTTATCGATGGCCACTTTATCGGCAAGTTTAAGAGCTCCGTAGTCCTTTCCGTTCAATTGAAAAGTGATTGGGCTTCCAGGAACCTTTTCGAGTCGGATCTTTACGTCGTCGCCAAATGTGATTTTGATTCGGGCATCGGTTTGTTCTGGATTGGAGTGGAGCATGCCTTCAAATTCCGATCCAGAGTCTCCACCCACGAGCTCAGCCACTTCGAAGTCGATACCCCACACTCGCGCAGTTCCGAGTCCGTCGGAGTTCGTGACAAAGTCACCTTTGCTTGGCGGATAAGTGATAATCTCCCGTTTCTTGCAACCGACGATTGCGAAGAGCAGCGTGCAGAATGTAGCGAATATCAATCGATGTTTCATTGTAGGGCCTTCGTTGGTTGGTGTGTCATTCTTTTAACATAACGTCAAAGAGCACGCACCCCTATCAGCGAGGGCCAGCGTCGAAACGGCGGTCGTGGTTGGAGGCACGGAAAGCGCCGACGAAACAGCGGGCTGGTAGGGGTTGCCCAGCCGCGCCTTGTTAGGCTGCGTTGGGTTGTTCGTCACTTCGACTTCTTCTGGTTAAGTTGGCGTTGCTCTGCGGTCATAGGAATCGACACGTCAAAGTATAAGGTCGCTGGCGTGCCCTCAATATCGACCTGCATGACGTCGCAAGGATATTGGAGGGTCTGCGTAGTTAGCTTTGCGCCGATGTGGTTCATAACGGTGTATTCCTCCTCGACAGAAATAACTTTGTATGCGGTTTTGACGGTCTTGCCGTCTCCGGAAGCTACGATGGAGGCCGTGAGACCATAATACATGAGCCGGTGGTAAAAATGCCCTTCGGTATCGCCGGCCTTGAGCAAGAGACCAGCTCGCATGAGATGAACCTTGGCATCGACCGGGCACGTCTTGAGCCACTGGCCCGACTTGGAAACAAACTCCTTCGGATCGGTATCGTAAAGCTTGAGCATCGCCTCGCGCGCTGGATCGTGAACCCAGTCTCCGGCGAAATTCGGTGCTTCGGCGTATGCCAGCCGAAGCTTAAGGAATTGCTCGGATGCGGCCTTCATGTCGAGGCGTGGCAGATCGCCAGCACGAGATAAGCAAATAAACAGTCCGATGCAGGCGACGAGTCGTAGTAGAGATGTCATGGATTTGCGTGAGGTGGGCAAGCGGCCTAACTACATACTGCGTGGATGACGGGAATCGCCGACGGGTGATATTGCGAGGAGCGGGGAGAAAGCACAAGCTTATTCGTTGGTGCTCGTGAAATATCTACCGGCACGGAAGCAGCGTGGGTGGGCACTGGGGCTGGCTTCCGCCAGGAACTTCCTCGCGCTGGTGGCGGGTTGGGTGGGGGGGGGGATGGGGGAGTGGGTTTGTTTCCGGGGTAATTG
>CALQSQ010000149.1 GCA_943333275.1 Akkermansia muciniphila | reverse complement strand
TGTCAGAATATTCAATTGGAAGGTTCACCATTACGGTGATTGTCCCATACCCGTCAACCCCCTGCTCTGAACACGCTGGGCTTCACTCTCGCTCCTCTATTGCATTATCCAGGTTAAACCACCTTCCAACCACCCAAGTCTGCCTCCCCACCGCCCAGGTCTGCCTCCCCACCGCCCAAGTCTGCCTCCCCACCGGCCCAAGTCTGCCTCCCCACCGCCCAAGTCTGCCTCCCCAGCACCTAGGGAAGCAGACATAGTGATCCTGGAGGCTCGCATGGTGATCTTGGGGACTCACATGGTGACCTTGGGAGCTCACATGGTGATGCTGGAGGCAGACTTGGGCATCTGGAAACTGTGCGGCATTTCCCTTGCACGTCACTTGGCGAGCCTGCCCCCGCGTCATCCAACAGACGCCGCGCGCCTTCCGCTTTGGCCTGGTTTACCATTGACTTGCCTCCCCATTTTGGACACTGTGCGGCCAGCCATGAAGCGTATCGCCACACTCATCCTGCTTTTAGTTGCTGGTTTTCAGTTGCTTGCCGACGAAGCGAAGCCGACACCAACCGAGCCGCCCGCGAACGAAGAGGCGAACGAGCCCGAACTTCCTGCTCCGAAAACACTGGAGGAAGCTCATGAGCAGCTGGAGAAGCTGCTGCCGAAGGAGGAGCTAGAGAAGATTGATGCCATGAAGACCGCAGACGAGATGATTGAATATCATTTTAGTCTTGGCATGAGCCTCCGCAACGCTTGGGGCCTTTGGGGAGATGGGCCGTTGACCCAGCACATGAAGAAGCTCGGCATTCAGCATCCTGACGGCATGTCGAGCACCATACTCGGGACTTTCTGGTGCAGGCGTCATCACAAGGACTATAAGGTTTGGCTACAAGAGCAAGAGGCCTATGCCGCAGCCATGAAAAAGGCTTTCGCAGACCCACCTAAATCGGCCAAAGACCCCAAGGACGGCTCAAAAGTTGATTGGTCAAAGACCTTTGATGGCGACTCCGACGAGAAGAAACCTCGCATGATTCACGCCGGAAAGAGCAAGAAGACTGGACGTTGGTTGGCCTACGAGTACGACAAGGGCGTTTACGAACCAGACGCTGGCCTCCTGAAGCGCATCACAGACCCAGACCCTTCAGACCCTTTCGCCCCCAGCGAGAAAAAGCCAACTACCAAGTAATTACGAGGGGGGATCAAAACGATTGCAGGCATCGGCCGTGGGAATGTGGAGATCGAGGCTGATTTCCTGCTGGACGAAGTTGGCAATCGGGAAGAGACCGTGTGCATGAATCCCTGGCGCGTCATTTTCCATCTCGATATGGATGCGTTCTACGCCTCCGTGGAACAGCGCGATCATCCCGAGTGGCGCGGCCTACCGGTGATTGTGGGGTCGCCGCCAGAGCGCCGGGGCGTCGTCTGCGCCGCCAGTTACGAGGCTCGGAAATTCGGGGTTCGCTCCGCCATGCCCAGCTCCACCGCCGGGCGGCTCTGCCCGCAGGGAGTCTTCGTCCGACCGCGCATGGACGCCTACCGCGACGAGAGCCTGGCCATCATGGAAATCGTCCGCGGCTTCGCCGGAGAGCTGGTCCAGCAGGTTTCCGTCGATGAAGCGTATCTCGAAGTCACCACCCAGCTGCCCCCTGCTCCGGATCACGATGCCCTGCTGGAAAGCGCCCTCCCCCTCGCCCAGCAAATCAAATCCGCCATCCAGTCCGCCCGCCAGCTCACCGCGACCATCGGCATCGCCCCGAACAAACTGCTCGCTAAGATCGCCTCGTCCCAATTCAAGCCCAATGGCCTCACCCTCGTCAAGGATTCCACGAAAGCCGCCTTCCTCGCCCCCATGCCCGTGGGCGCCATCCACGGAGTCGGCCGGGTCACGGAGGAAATTCTAAACAAGGCCGGCTTCAAGACCATCGCCGATCTGCAATCCACCCCGCGCGATCTCCGCGCCCTCGTCGGATCCTGGGGCCACGAACTCAAACGCATGGCTAACGGCGAGGATGACCGCCCGCTCGATTTGGCCGATGAAATCAAATCCATCAGCAGCGAAAACACCTTCCTCCGCGACACCGCCGACCGCCCCACCCTCCGCCAGTGTCTGCGCGAACAAGCCACCGAACTCGCCGAGAAACTCACCCGCTACCGACTCGCCGCCACCACCGTCCAGGTCAAAGTCCGCTACAGCGATTTCACCACTCTGACCCGCCAGATGTCCCTGGATGACCCACTCGAGGACGCCACCCTCCTCTACCGCTGTGCCTGCTGGCTCCTCGCCCGCCACCAGCTCGTCCAGCGCCCCCTCCGCCTCCTGGGCCTCGGCGTAAGCGGCCTGCGGGAAGTCACCGTGCGGCAGATGAAGCTGCCGTTTTAGACGGGTGATCCCGTTTGCATTCCCCCCAATCATGGCGCACCCTGTCGGGCTCCTTGGTTGCTGGCAGATGCTCCTCTCCCCTTTTCCTGCTTTCCTGCTCCGAGCCTCCCTCTTTTCGTGAACCTTGCGAACCTCATCACGCTGCTGCGCCTGGCCCTCATCCCCGTTTTCGTGGGCTGTGCGATCCGTCATGGCCAGATCGTGGCCAGCGGCAGCGGGGATCAGACCTGGCGCTGGATTTCCGTGGTGGTCTTTGGCGTGGCGGCGTTGAGCGATGCTCTGGACGGATTCATCGCCCGGAATTTCAACCAGCGCACGGTCCTCGGCAGCAAGCTCGATCCGCTGGCTGATATGCTGCTGCTGCTCTCCGGCATCATCACGCTTTCTGTGGCGGGCTGGAAAAATCAGTTTCCCAGCTGGTTCCCCGTGCTGGTGCTCTCGCGGGACATTCTTTCCGTGCGTGGGATGCAGCTGATCAAAATTCATTCCGGCAGCGTCATCATCCGCCCCCACTGGACCGGCAAGCTCGGCACCGTGCTGCAGATGACCGCCATCGGTTGGCTCATGCTTGATTTGCCAGCTTACACAAATATCCCCGTCCTCGTGCCCACCATCCTCGCGGGCATCTTCGTCTTCTCGTCAGGCTGGATGTATCTCACCGACGCCTTCCAACAAGTTTCCGATAACCTTCATGCAAAATTCTCCAAAGAAAACTGAGCGCATCATCGCCATCGTCGGCCGACCCAACGTCGGCAAGAGCGCGCTCTTCAACCGGCTCGCCGGCCACCGCATCGCCATTGTCCACGACATGCCCGGCGTCACCCGCGACCGCCTTTCCGCCCCGGTCAAGGATTCCAGCTTCCCCATCCAGATCATCGACACCGGCGGCATCGGCGCCACGATCAGCGATGGCTTCGCCGAGCAGGTGAAAATCGAAGCCCTCATTGCTGTCGAGTCTGCCGACCTCATCCTCTTCGTGGTCGATGCTCTCGACGGCCGCCATCCCGTTGACGATGCAGTGGCCAACATCCTTCGCAAGCAGGGCAAACCCGTTGTGCTCGGCATCAACAAAGCGGATGATCCCAAGCACGAAAACATGATCGGCGAATTCAGTCGCATGGGCTTCAAACAATGCGCCGCCTTCAGCGCCACGCACGGTCGCGGCATCCCGCAGTTATTGGAACTGCTCGAAGCCAACCTCGTGCCCCCCGCCCCAGCCGAAGGCGAGCCCGAAGCCCTCCCCGAACCCATCCGTATGGCCATCATCGGCCGTCCCAACGTGGGAAAAAGCTCCCTCTTCAACGCCATTCTCGGCCAGGACCGCGCCATGGTTTCCGAAGTCGCCGGCACCACCCGCGATTCGGTCGACAGCCTTTACCGCCGGGGCGATCACCATTTCCTGCTCATCGATACCGCCGGCATCCGCCGCCAGGCCAAGGTGGACACCGTTGTCGAATCCTTCAGCGTCAAACGCGCCGAGAGCAGCATCCGCCGCGCCGACATGGTCGCCCTCGTCTTCGATGCCTCTCGCGGCATCACCGCCCAGGAGCGCAAGATCGCCGGCACCATTCTTGAGGAGAACAAACCCTGCATTTTGGTCGGAAACAAATACGACCTCTACATGCCCGATGCCCCCCAGAAGGAACGCATGGAAGCCCTCCAGGAATACGCCCGCCGCGAACTCTATTTCCTCCACTACGCCCCGCTCGTCGCCGTCTCCGCCACTCAGGGCCAGTTCCTAAATAAAGTCTTTGGAGCCATCGAACGCGTCAAAAAATCCAGCGAGGACAGCCTCAGCACCGGAGCGCTCAACCGCGTCCTCCAGGAAGCCATCGCCCGCACTCCCCCACCCCACATCCGCGGCAAACGCTTCAAACTCCTCTACGCCACTCTCGCCCGCGAACAACAACCGCGCCCGGTCATGGCCCCCCACGTCGTCCTCTTCGTGAACCACCGCATCCTCCTGCACGAAACCTACCTCCGCTTCCTCGAAAACGAAATCCGCCGCCACACCGCCTACGAAGGCCTCCCCATCAAATTCGACATCCGGGAGCGCGTCAAACAAACCGTCTCCGAACGCAAGGAAGGCGCAGGCAAACGCCGCCGTGAGGCCGAAGGGGACACGTAGGAAAACAACCATTCACCCACTGTGTGGACCGCGTAGCGGTCACGGACGGTAGCCGTGGGCTTCAGCCCACGGTCACCACGACCAAACAAGGTGTCGCGTCGCGACACCGGAACCCGCCCTCAAAGATACGTCTTCCGCTCCTCTTTCCGGATAAACTTATCCGCCTCCGGCATCCCCGGCACTTTCATATTCGGCCCATCCCAATCGATATCTTTCTGCAGGCGCAGCGCGACTATCCCAGCCAGCCCGATTTCCGTGAGATGCCCCCCAAGATCGAAATCCGCAAAGACCTTGGCCCCGCCAAGGCAGGCGTCCACCCATTCGTCCATGTGGCTTTTCACCCGTGGAATCGACTGCGGGATTTCCTTGGCCGCCGGGTGGTTGTCCGCGCCGGTGAACCGCTTGTCGTCCTTGAGTTTGACGTAACAATCCGAATTCCAGAGACCGCTCTCAAGCAGCCCCTTTTCGCCGACCAGCAGGCATCCCGTCCGCGGCAATTTTCCAAACGACTCGCTCAGGCTGGCCGTGACATCCTCCGGCGGCAAATCGCCCCCGGTGTAAAAATTCAATTTCACCGGCCCCCGATCCCCGCGCGCCGGAAAATGGTAACGCACCGTGCACGCCTTGGCGAAACTCTCCCTGCCCAGTTCCGTGCCGCTGATTTCAATCCGCGTCGGGTAATCCAAATTGAGCGCACGCACCGGCATGTTGAAGCCGTGGCAGCAGAAATCGCCCACCGATCCATTGCCAAAGTCATACCATCCCCGCCAATTCACCGGATGATAGGTGTTGGCCTTGAAGGGCCGCACGGGGGCGGTTCCCAGCCAGAAGTCCCAGTCCAGATTGTTCGGCACCGGGTCGCTGCCCTCGGGCCGCGCCACACCGCTCGGCCATCCGTGCTCCGGGTGCCACACATGGATCTCCGTGATGGGTCCAAAGAAATTGGCCGCAATCAACTCCATGCTCCGTCGCAGGTTCGGCGAGGCACTGCCCTGGTTTCCCGTCTGCGTGATGACTTTGGAAGCTTTGGAAAGCTCCCGCAATTGCCGGGCCTCGGCGATCGTATGCGTGAGTGGTTTCTCGCAATACACGTGCTTCCCCGCCTGCATGGCCGCCCGGCAGATGGGAGCGTGCCAGTGGTCGGGAGTGGCAATGACCACGGCATCGATCGATTTTTCCTTCTCAAACAATACGCGGTAATCCTGATACAACGCCGCCTTGGCCGCGCCATCACCGTGCCGTTTCTGTGAACCTGCCATCTGTGCCGTATCCACATCGCACATCGCCGCCACGTTGTGGCCAAGTTGCAAAATCTGCGCCACGTGCCCCTGAATCTGCCCGCCCATGCCGATGAACGCGACATTGAGTTTCCCGCCCGGTTTCTTTTCCTGTCCCAGCAGCGAACCACTGGGCAGCAGGAGTAGCGATCCCGCGGCCGTGCCGGAGGATTTGAGGAAGGAACGTCGCGAGGCCGTATTCATGGGCGGTGGTTTTGGGAAAGGAAATTACTTGGCGGCATCTGCTGGCATGTCCCAGTCTTTTTTCGCCTTCGCCAACTGCTCAGGCGTCAGCCCGAACGCCTTGAGCACGCCCGTCGCCATCATTTGATTCCCCAGGGGATTCATGTGCACGCCATCGCCCGTGTAGAGATTGCCCTTCTTGTCCGTCCCGGCCTTGGCGATCCCCGCCTGCATGTCGGCATTCAAATCAGCGAGCAAACATTTCTTTTCCTTGGCCAGGGCGCGGAGGAAATCGTTGTAGGCAATGAGTTTCTGGTTGTTCGGGTTCGGCTGATCCTCTCCGATCATCGTCGAGGTAAGGATCACAACCTTGATGCCGGCTGCCTGGCATTTGTCCACGATCTGCGTGATGTTCTCTTTGTATTTGTCCAGCGGGATGCCGTTGGCACCGTGCCAGACGTCATTGACCCCGCAGCTCAGCGTCATGAAATCAGGCTTCTTGGCCAGCACATCCTTCTCAAGCCGCGCCAGCATGTCATTGGACTTGTGGCCGCTGATCCCCGCAGGAATCGCCGTGGCCTTGATCCCATTGGCCGCCAGCCCGCGAATCGCCAGCGTCACATATCCATTCGGAGCCGCTCCACCCTCGGTGATCGAGTCCCCCATAAAGGCAATCTTTTTCCCATCCAAAGCGGCGGGGGCTTCCGCATGCAGCGGTGCGAGGCTGAGTGCGGCGGCGATCAAGGCGGTGGTGAAGGAAAATTTCCGGAGGTTCATGGGTGGGTTGGGTTTGTGGTTGTGAACTGGCAGGCTGATTCTTAGCCTAGTTCGGCAAAGCGCGGCAAGATAATCCAAGCTCCGTGAACGAGTCGGGGACATTTGTCATTGCCTGCGAATCGAATCTGTCGTTGGGAGGGATTCCAGCATGAGCAAACTCCACCGACACCTTATCACCAGCGTATTCACCGCGCTGGATGCGATCATGCACGAGGGGCAGTCGGCGGAAGTCGTGGTAGGCCGGGCACTGCTGGCGCACCAGAAATGGGGGTCGCGCGATCGACGGCAGTTTGCGGAGCATGTCTATGAACTCGTGCGCCACTGGCGCTGGGCGGGGCATCTGGCGGATTCGGAGGAGATCGAGACCCGCTGGGCGGCGTGGTGGATGCTGACCAATGCGCAACCCATGCCGGAGGAATTTGCCGCAGGTTTGGATTTTGAAACCATCCAAGCCCGCGCGGCCCTGCCAGTGTCGCTTGCCGTCCGTGAGTCATTGCCGGATTGGCTGGAGGCCAAGGGCGCGGCGGCTTATGGCGAAGCCTGGCCGGCTCTGGCGAGAAATTTGAATGCGCCTGCTGATGTTTTTCTCAGGGTGAATCGTCTCAGGGCGGGGCTCCCGCAAACGACCGCGCGCTTGCTGGAGGAAGGCATCGAAACAGAGCCCGTGGAAGGTGCGCCGGATGCCCTGCGTCTGAAGGTGCGGCGGCCATTGCAGCAATCGGCGACCTTCCGGGCCGGGTGGTGTGAAATCCAGGATGCGGGCTCGCAACAGATCGCCCCCTTCCTGAAAATTTCCCCCGGGCAGTGTGTCGTGGATGCCTGCGCCGGAGCCGGAGGCAAAACGCTGCATCTCGCCGCACTCATGCGGAATCAAGGCAGCCTCGTGGCCATGGACGTGCACTCCAGCAAACTTTCCGAACTGGAAACCCGCGCCCGTCGCAATGGCGTTCTGATCTGTGAAACGCAGCCCATTTCCCCCGAGACCCTTGCAAAATGGACCGGCCTTGCCGACCGTCTGCTGTTGGATGTCCCCTGCTCCGGCCTCGGCGTCCTGCGCCGCAAAGCTGACACCAAATGGCGGATCACGGAATCCACGCTCGCCGAACTGGAAACGCTCCAGGCCCGCATCCTCAGGGAATACAGCCCCATGGTGAAACCCGGCGGCAAGCTCGTTTACGCCACCTGCAGCATTCTTCCGCAGGAAAATGAACAGCAAGTGCTCGCCTTTCTTCAGGAGCAGGCGGGAGCTTGGGAGCTGGAGGACCAGCGTTGGATCAGGCCGGGGGATCAGGGTTGGGATGGCTTTTACATGGCGCGGCTGGTGCGGAAGGAATAGGCCTGATACGGCTTAGGGGGCTTATGGGCTTCCAGGTCGGTGCAAATCTCCTGCATTTCCTCAATCAAGTAGCTTGTGCCTTTCCTTGCCCTTTCCCAAGCTGCGGGATGCGCCGAGCCCTCTTATTCCTGCCACTACTTTGTTCCACCTTATCCGCCGCCGAAGATCCCTTCGCGGCCCTCGTGCGCCCTACAGATCCACTTACGGCTGCTGAAGAGCAGACGAAATTAAAAGTGCCCGATGGCTTCAAGGTGCAGCTGTTCGCGAGCGAGCCGATGATCAACAAGCCCATCAACCTGGCCTTCGATGAAAAGGGCCGGCTCTGGGTCACGAGCAATACCGAGTATCCTTTCCCCGCCGCCAAGGAGCGCTGGGAGGACCCGACCGGCACGCGTGTGAAGGACAGTCGCGATGCCATCAAAATCCTTGAGGACACCAATGGCGATGGCGCGGCGGACAAGGTCACGGATTTCGCGGATGCGCTGAATGTGCCCATCGGCGTGCTGCCGTATGGGCAGGGCTGCATCGCCTGGAGCATTCCCAACATCTGGTATTTCGCGGACACCGACGGCGATGGGAAATGTGACAAACGCACGATTCTCTTTGGGCCGCTGGGATATGAAAATGACACGCATGGCAACATCGCCAGCCTCCGCCTCGCACCGGACGGATGGGTTTACGCCACGCATGGATTCGCCAACAAATCCCATTTCGAAGTCCTTCCGGAGAACCTCAAAGGCCGGAAAGTCGGCGATCCCGGCACCACGCTCGATTTACAATCCGGCAGCATCTTTCGTTTCAAGCCGGATGGCTCCGCTGTGGAAATCTGGTCGCGCGGCCAGGTCAATCCCTTCGGCCTCGCCTGGGATGCCTGGGGAAATCTTTTTAGCGCCGACTGCCATTCCAATCCGCTGACGCAACTCATCCGCGGCGCCTACTACCCCAGCTTCGGCAAGCCCGACGATGGTCTGGGCTTCGGTCCGGTGCTCTGCCCGCATTCCCATGGATCCACGGGATTGTGCGGGGTGGCCTATTTGGAGCGGGGACGCTGGGGGGCGGATTTCGATGATCATTTGCTGCTGGGAAATGTCGTCACCTCACGCATCAATCGTGACTTTGTAAAATACACTGGTGCCACGCCGCTTGCCGTGGAGCAGCCGGATTTCCTTGTTTCCGAAGACCCGTGGTTCCGGCCGGTGGATTTGCAGCTTGGACCGGATCACGCGCTCTACGTCGCGGACTTTTACAATAAGATCATCGGCCACTATGAGGTGGATCGGAAGCACCCCGGGCGGGATCGCGAGCGCGGGCGGATTTGGAAAATTACGAAGCAGGGGGCGAAGGCTCCCGCCGAGATGACGGCGGACCAGAAGGCGGCGCAAATGCTTCGGTGGGACAAGGCCGGTTCATCGGCATTGAGTGTGCGCACCGTCATGGATCAGACCGCCCCACCCCAACTCCGGCGCATCGCGGCGGAAAGCATGACCGGACATCCGGATGCGAAATTCGTGAAACCATTGCTCAGCCTGTTGGTAAGCATGGAGGCGGCCAAGGTTGAGGATCCATCCTTGCGCCACACGCTGCGCATCGCTCTTCGCAATGCGCTGGCTCAGCCCCAGGGCTTTGCCGATTTAAAACTGGCCGGTGCTGAGGAAACGATGGTCGCAGGGGTCATCGGCAGCATCGACACCCCCGAAGCCAGCGAGTGGCAGCTTGCCTATTTGATGAAACATCCCCCCGACCGCGACGCCCTCGTCACTTCGCTCGCGGGCATCGCGCGGCGGTTGCCGGAGGCCCGGCAGAAGGATTTGGCGGATCTCGTGCAGAAACAATTTCCCGATGACGACTCCGTGCAATTGGACCTGTTGCAGCGGTTGCTATCCGGCCTGGCGCAGCGCGGTGCCGGTCCGACGCCTGAAGTGGTCCAGTGGGGCGAAGGCCTCGCCGGGCGTTTATTGAAAGGCCTTCAGGGCACCTCCACGGGTAGTTGGACCGGGGACATCGGCTCTTTTGGCATGGAGGAAAGAAAAGACTCGGAAGGCAAATCCATCCAGGTGATCAGCAGCCTGCCGCCCGGCGAGGGCAAAACCGGCACGCTTTCCACGGCGCTCTTTGCCTGCCCCGCCAAGCTGACCTTCTGGCTCTGTGGTCACGATGGCATGCCGGGTCAGCCTGCTGGAAAGAAAAATTTCGTGCGCCTCGTCCAGGCCGCCACCGGCGCGGAACTCCAGCGCGTTTTTCCGGCTCGCAGCGACATCGCGCAGCAAATCACCTGGGATCTCAGCGCGCAAGCCGGTCAGCCGGTGCGCTTGGAAATCACCGATGGCGACTCCGGCACCTCCTACGCCTGGCTCGCCCTTGGCCGACTCTCACCCGCCGTCGCCACCGTCGCCCTGCCATCGGCCACCAGCCAATGGCAGCCGCTCGCGGAACTCACCGGCGCTTTGAAAATTTCCGCCCTCGCCGCGCCCCTTGCGGAAGCGTTTGCCCGGCCGGACCTCAACGACCCCGCCCGCAACGCCATCGCCCAGGCCCTGCAGCAATTTCCCGATCAAAAACCCCTCCTCGTCAATCTCTTCAAGACCGTCCCCAGCCGCCACCAGCGCGTCCTCGCCCAGTCCCTCGCCTCCACCAGGGACGGCGCCCAGCAGCTCATCGAACTCGCCCCGGCCCGACTCCTCACCGAACCCGCCCTGGCCCAGAAACTCGCCGCCCTCAACGACCCCGCCCTCGCTGACAAAATCGCCGCCAAAACCAAGGACCTTCCCCCAGCCGCCGCTGAGATCGATGCCCTGCTCGCCGCCCGACTCAAGGGATTCCAAGCCGCCCAAGCCGGAGGCACCGCCAAGGCCGCCGCCGGCCAGCTCATCTTCACCACCCACTGCGCCATCTGCCATCAGATCGGCGGCCAGGGCAAAATCGTCGGCCCCCA
>CALQSQ010000148.1 GCA_943333275.1 Akkermansia muciniphila | reverse complement strand
CTTCTACAACACCCATCGCCTCCATTCATCACTCGAATTCCAATCTCCACTGGACTTCGAACGTTCCATCATCCAATCTCTAAATTAAGTTGATTCATTTCACGTCCACGTTTTCCCGGCAAGATCAGTAAGGAAAATAGATTGAGTTACTTTTCAGTTGTCAGCCCGAGTAAGAACGCAACTAACTTTTTCACCACAGATGCAGCAAACAAGTGAATAGGTAATTTCCTTAGGGGCGAGAACGGTTGAGGGATAGTCAGACGGATTTTTTTGAATACGGGTTCCGGCGGGGGCTTGACTTGCACAAGTCACTTAGGCATAAGGTGATACAAACATCGATGATCGGAGCTCCTGATCTGTGTTCGCATATTGCAAACTGATGGGTTACAGAACGAATCAGCAAGATGAGTTGCGGTTTTTTTATGTGGCGGAAACCCAAAGAAACGGCAAAACTGTGATAGACGGCCTCCAATGAGGGGGGTGACAGGGAAGGAGATGGTGCTGCAGAAGTAAGACGGCCCGGCGACGGATCGTGCGCCGGCAGCCCGGGTCCCGCGTTCATCCGCGAACCAGGGGACGCATGGAGCCGGAAACTCAAAGGCGCGTGCATGCTGGGGAAATGGGAAGCCCTGGGAAATGCTGCCGGCCACCGATTCACCCCCGCCCGTCGATTTTCCGCGCAGCCGATCCATGGCGCATGGCCGGAAGTAGCTTCACAAGGTTTTTGCTTGATGGTGCCATTTGAAAATTTGGTATAAAACTTCTTGAAGGAATCCATGGCGCGAGGAAGCGTCCGCGGCGATGTCCGAATCCCCTTCCTCCTTCTTAGACCGCCCGGCGGAGGGATCATTACCGACAGATCCTGAATCGAGTGCGGCCAATGCCGGTGTGTGCGTGCAAACGAACCAAGGCGTGTCTGCGGAGTGGAATCAGACGGCCCGGGATTATCCGCAGGACAAATGCGTCCATCATTTATTTGAAGAGCAGGTAGAACGCACGCCGGAAGCGGTGGCCGTGGTTTTCGAGGATCAAGCAATGACCTATCGGGAACTGAATGCGCGGGCCAACCGACTCGCTCACCACCTTCGCTCGCTGGGTGTCGGGCCGGAGGTGCTGGTCGGTCTCTGCGTGGAGCGTTCCCTGGAAATGGTGGTGGCGCTGCTGGGCATTCTCAAGGCCGGCGGGGCTTATGTGCCGTTGGATCCCGGATATCCCGCGGAGCGTCTGGATTTCATCCTGAAGGACTGCCGCACCGGAGTCATCGTCACGGAGCCATCCCTCACGGATTTCTTCAGAAATCTGAATTCTTTGTGTTCGCTTGTCATGACGGGGGGCGGCTCCGGATCGAACCAATGCAACTTGCTTGGAAATAGCGGCTCGACGGCGCTGGCTTACGTGATTTACACCTCAGGATCAACCGGAACTCCCAAGGGCGTCGCCATTGAACACCGGAATGTCGTCTCGTTTCTGCACTGGGTGCGGGAGACGTTTACTGACGAAGAACTCTCCGGGGTGCTGGCCGTGACGTCGGTCTGCTTTGACATTTCTGTATTTGAAATTTTCGGCCCGCTGAGTTGGGGTGGGAAAATCATCCTTGCCAAAAACGCCCTGCATGGAGTGTCCGATCAGGATTGGTCGGGTGTGAGGCTGATCAATACAGTGCCCTCACTGATGGAGACATGGCTAAGGACCCGGCTCCCGCCGCCATCCATTCTCGCCATCAACCTGGCTGGTGAATTCTCGAAGCCATCGCTGGTGGATGCCATTTACCGGCAATGGCCCGTCCAGCGGGTGAATGATCTGTATGGCCCGACGGAAACGACGATTTATTCGACGTGGACGACCCGGGGGCCAGGCAAACCTGCCAGTATTGGCAGGCCAATCTCCAACACTCAGGTCTACATTCTGGACGCAAATTTGCATCCGGTTCCTGTTGGTGAGGCGGGGGACCTGTATATCTCCGGGGCCGGAGTCGCCCGGGGGTATCTGCACCGGCCGGAGTTGACAGCGGAGAAATTTATCCGCCATCCATTCGTTCCCGACCCCGGTGCGCGGCTTTATCAGACCGGTGATCTGGCCCGGATCTCGAGCGACGGAAACCTTGAATATTTGGGAAGGGTGGACCAGCAGGTCAAGCTGCGTGGATTTCGGATTGAGCTGGGTGAGATCGAATCAGTCCTTGAGAGCCATCCGCAACTCCGGGCGGCGGCCGTCACTGTGTGCCGGGCCGTTCCGGAGGATCCGTCGCTGACGGCCTTTCTGGTTCTGGAGGAAGGCACCACCCTGGGATCCGGAGTCCTGCACATCTGGCTGCAGCAACGATTGCCGGACTACATGATTCCTTACAAATTTGTGGAACTTCCGGTGCTGCCGTTGAATTTAAATGGGAAGGTGGACCGCAAGGCATTGGAGACGCAGGACGCAGTGGGCTTGGCTTCCGAAACAGCTTACGCGGCGCCGGTCAGCGAGCTTGAGTCCATGCTGGTGGAAACCTGGCAAACGGTGCTGCGCCGGGAACGGGTCGGCATTCACGACAACTTCTTCCATCTTGGGGGGCACTCGCTGCTGGCGGTGGCCATCTGCTCGAGGATCAGACAGTCGCTCGAGATGGAGGTGCCCCTGCGCTGGATCTTTGACCATCCCACCGTTGCAAGCCTGGCCAACCAAATGGGATCCTTGACGAAGCAAACCGGGGGCAACGGTCGGAGCGAGAAAATCGAACATCAACACGCGGCTCCCATGTCGTTTGCGCAGCAGGGGATGTGGCTGATGCATCAGACCCTCCCGGATCAGGCCGCCTACAACCAACCGATCGCTTTCCGACTCTCCGGTCGTGTGGATCAGGCACGAGCCCGCAGGGCGCTGGAGGTGATCGTGGAGCGCCATGAAATTTTGCGCACGGCGTTGCTGCTGGAAGCGGATGCATTGATCCAGCGGGTATTCGAGGCCACCGCGATATCCTTTCCCTGGGAGGAAATTGACCTGCGGTCCCTGACCCTTGAAGCGCAGCGGCCGGCCTTGGAGGAACACCTTCTCAATGAGGCACGGCGGCCGTTTGACCTCAGCCAGGCGCCTTTGTGGCGGGCCGTCTGGATCCAAATGGCTGACGATGAGCAAGTCCTGGCGATGACGTTTCACCACAGCATCGTGGATGAGTGGTCGCAGCGGTTGCTGGTATTGGAATGGGGACGGCTTTATCAGGCCGATGGTCGGGTGGAGGGGGCGGACCTGCCTGAATTGCCGGTGCAATACACCGATTATGCCGTGGAACAGCGATTGGATCTTACCGAGGACCTGCGGGACCGGCACCGGGCTTACTGGTCGGAGGCACTGCTGGATTTGCCTCCGTCCTTGGAACTGCCCTGTCAACGGATTCGACCCAACAAGCGAAGTGGTCGTGGGGCCGTTCATGGATTTCAACTCACCGGGCCGATTCTGACGAGAATCCGTGAGACGGCCCGCGCCGAAGGCACCACCCTTTTCACCGTAATGCTTGCCGCCTTCCAGTGCTGGCTGCACCGCAGCACGGGCCAGACGGATATTGTCGTCGGCACTCCGATAACGCATCGCACTCGTCCGGAGCTTCAATCGCTGCTGGGCTTCTTCCTGAACACGCTGCCCGTTCGGCTGCAGGTGAGTGACCATTTCACTTTCAGGAAAGTGGTGAGAGAGATGCGGGAAACCCTGCTCGATGCCTTCAGTCACGCGGACTTACCCTTCGAGCAAATAGTCGCATTGTCGGTCAAGGAGCGGACTTCAACCCATCACCCCATCTTTCAAATGATGTTCGTCCTGCTGGAGGAGGGACTGCCTGCGTTGCGATTCGGAGGCCTTCAGAGCGAACGCATCACCATGGAGACGCAGACGAGCAAGAGCGATCTCATGTTGAGCATCGATGCCGTCGGAGAGACCTGGGACTGCCGGTTTGAGTGCGCCAGCGACCTTTTCACGGAAATGACCGTGGCAGGCCTGCCCAGGCATTTCCAAGATTTTCTTGAGGAGATGACGGCTCATTTGGATGAGCCAGTTGGGCAGCTGAGGTTGTTGCGACCGGAGGAACGCCGCCAAATTCTGGTGGAATGGAATCAGACAGCACGGGATTATCCCCGCGACCAATGCGTCCATCATTTGTTTGAAGAGCAGGTCCGGGAAAGGCCGGAGGCGGTCGCGCTGGAATTGGGGGAAGAGCAGATGACCTATGGAGAATTGAGCCAGGCTTCTGATCACATCGCCCAACATCTTTGCCTTCGTGGTGTGAAGGCGGGAGAGGTGGTGGGGTTGAGCGTCGAGCGTTCGTTTGAGCGTGTGGGAGCCCTGCTGGGCATCCTCAAGGTGGGTGCCATCTACTGGGCACTGGAGGAAAACCTTCCCGAAGCACGCCTCCGCTGGCTCATTGAAGACGCCCACCCCATCCTGATCCTCTGCGGCAGGAACACAGCCGGGAATTTTAGCGGACAGCAATCCGTTTGTTCGGTCGAAGATTTGATCAAGGCGCCTCGGGAAGCATCAGCCTTTATTCCCATCCGCACCAACGCGGAAGACCCCGCCTACATCAGCTATACCTCCGGATCAACGGGACAACCCAAGGGCGTGGTGGTCCCCCACCGGGGAGTGGTCAGACTGGTCAAAGGGGCGGACTATGTTTCCCTCACTCCGCAAGAAACGCTGCTGCACATGTCACCGCTCTCCTTCGATGCGTCCACTTTCGAGTTGTGGGGGGCCTTGCTGAGTGGTGGCCGTGTCGTGCTCATGCCCCCGGGACAACCTTCCCTCGCGGAAATTGGCAGCGTCATCCGTCACCATGGCATCACCACGTTGTGGCTCACGGCGGGTTTGTTTCATCTCATGGTCGATGAACGACTCGATGATTTGACACCCCTGCGACAGTTGCTCGCCGGCGGAGACGTGCTTTCGCCCAGGCACGTGGCCAAAGCCCGCCGCGCGTTGCCGGCATGCACGATCGTCAACGGCTACGGTCCCACGGAAAACACGACGTTCACCTGCTGTTACACGGTGACCGCTGATACTGAATCCATGACCACCGTCCCGATTGGCCGACCCATTGCCAACACGCGTGTTTACATTCTGGATGCAAATCTTCAACCGGTGCCAGTTGGGGTGGCGGGGGAATTGTTCGCAGGCGGCGACGGCGTGGCGTGCGGCTATCTCAATCAGCCGGAGCTTACGGAGGAGCGGTTCATTCCAGATCCGTTCAGCCTAAAACCCGGCGAGCGACTATACCGGACCGGCGACCGGGTGCGATGGCGTGAGGACGGGAATATTGAGTTTCTCGGCAGAGTGGATCATCAGGTGAAGGTCCGCGGATTCAGGGTGGAGATGGGAGAAATTGAGTCCGCCCTGCGCGCTATCCCAGGAGTCAGGGAAGCGGTGGTTGTGCAGCGCGAAGGACCGGGCACTGAGCGGGCTGTGGTCGCCTATCTGGTCGGCGTTGCAAAGGCCCCGCTGGATCCGGATGACGTCCGCAGACAGTTGCGCAACCAGCTTCCGGAATACATGATTCCTTCTGCATTCGTCATCCTGGACCAGTTGCCTCTCCTGCCGAATGGCAAACTGGATCGGCGAAATTTGCCAGTTCCAGAACCAACCAGCGATCCAGCCACCGCCGAATTCGGTCAGGCCAGGGATCTCCTTGAACTCAGGTTGATTCGGATCTGGGAACGACTCTTTCAACGGACGGGAATCGGCCGCGATGATAATTTCTTCGAGTTAGGCGGCCACTCGCTGATGGCAGCCCGATTCGCTGCGGAGCTTGAAAAACTGCTCGGTTGCCAGCTTTCGATCGCCTCGCTTTTTCAAGCACCCACCATTGCAACATTAGCCCGGTTCCTTACGGATGAAAGCTGGGCGCCCCCCTGGAGTTCCCTCGTGGAACTGCAGCCACGCGGGTCGAACCCGCCGTTCTTTTTGGCGCACGGCGTGGGGGGACAGGCGTATTGGGGGATCCACCTGGCTAAACGTCTGGGAACAAATCAGCCGGTATACGGAATTCAGGCCGTCGGACTCGATGGCGGCAAACCCCGGCATACGACCATCGAAAGCATGGCTGCGCACTACGTTCAAGAAATCCGTTCCCTGCAACCGGATGGCCCCTACTATCTGGGTGGATACTCGCTGGGAGGCCTGATTGCCTATGAAATGGCCCAGCAGCTTCATCGTCAGGGTCAGCGCGTCGCGGTATTGGCCCTACTCGACAGCGTGCCAACAGGTCCGATTCCGTATTTTTTCTATTGTTTCGAGTTGATGACCTACTTACCGCAACGATTCCTGATTCATTTTCGGCGTTTTTGGAACATGCCACGAATTGAAAGATACAAATATTTTCGAGATCGATGGGTTGCTCTCCAGAACCGGATGATGATGAACAGTGCGAAAAAAAATTTTGTGATCCTTCCTGATCAGGAAACCAGCGGGCCTGGGCAGGAACTAGGAGCAAATGATTATTTCCACGCGGTATCGTTTGCTTATCGTCTCTCCCGTTACCCAGGTTCTCTGGACGTGTTCGTGAGTGACGAGTCCAATTTTGTAACGAGATGCTACTGGCGATGGCTGGCACGCGGCCGGGCGCGTTTCCATCGTGTGCCAGGCCGTCATCTGGACCTGCTATCCGGGGAATCCCTGGCAGCGTTGTCGAAAGTGTTGTCGGAAATTCTCGGGTCTGTCGAGGCTGGGTCTCGAAAATAAAGTGGGAAAGCCGAGCACCGAGTCCCCCTCCCTGCCCAATCAGGTTGGAGGGCCTTCCGGGCTGCAATATTAAGGCTGCGCGGCCTTCCTGCTTTCAGGATCCGGATTGGGAAACCTATTTGAGTGAGGTGACCGGATCTTCGGCGGTTGGTTTTTTCGATTTCCGTTTTTTCTTTTCAGAGCTGGCCCCATAGGGACTGTCGGCAAGGTAAGGGTCCCCATAGTAATAATAGTAGTAGGCGGCACCACGCCCCTTGGGAATCCTGTTGAGGACCAACCCCGAGATCACGGCTCCTGCCTTTTGCAGCAATTGCATGGCCCTGGTGATCGCCCGGCCCGGGGTCTTGCCTGCACGCAGGATGAGGATGGTGCTGTCGATATGCTGGCAGAATCCCAGTGTATCGCTGACGGCATTGATGGGGGCGGTATCCAGAACGATGCGATCATACTGGGTCCGGAGCTGTCCCAATAATTCAGCAAATTTTGGCTGGCTCAGCAGTTCGGAGGGATTGGGCGGGCGTCTGCCACTTGGCATGATGAATAAGTTCTCAATGGGCAGCGTTTGGATCGCCTCGGCTGTGGTCGAATTGCTGGTCAGGACGTCTGATAGTCCACGGTATTGATCTCCTTTCCTGAGATCGCCGGCAAGGAGGGTGGCAGACAGGGCGGGGCGGCGCAAATCGCCGTCGATGAGCAGTGTCCGGTAGCCCTGGGCCGCAAAGCCGGCGGCGAGGTTGATGGAACAGAACGTCTTTCCCTCCGAGGGAATGGCGCTGGTCACCAGCACACTGCGTTTTTTCGACTCGTCCCCAATCAGCGAAAGCGAGGCCCGCAGGGTTCTGAAAGCTTCGGCCTGCACCGTGCCCCCAGCGTCGGTCATGACGGTTCCCCCTTTGGGAATCGCCAAATCCGCCTCAGGCACTGCGGCCAGCACCGGCAGTCCAAATTGCCGTTCTGCCTCATCCACTGAGCGGATGGAAGAATCAAGCCAGGCAAGGAGGAAAATCAGGCCCGAGCCCAGCAGCAAGCCTAGACCCGTTCCTATCAGAACGATCTTTACCTTGTTTGGACGGAGGTGTTCCGGATTGAGCAGGGGTTTGGAAACAAAATTGTAGGGTGATTTCTTAACCTCATTGACAACCTGCAACTCCGCCTGCCGCTTCTTAACATCCGCAAGGAGGCCCTCTGTGTTGGTGACATTTTGCTGCAGATTTTCAAGCGCATTCAGATCGATCGGATCCACGGTTTCTGGTTGGAGGCCGTCCGCGGCTGGGCTGAGCTTTTTGACCGCCGCGTTGGCGGCATCCAGTTGCTGCGCCAGTGCTGGTTCCGCCTGTTCCAATGCTTTTTTAAGTCGATCGCTCCGCTCCTCCAACGCCCGCAGAGCGGCAATGTATTTGGGGTGTTTTTCGAGATAAGTCTCCCTGAGTTCGGCGAACTGCGCTTCGCGTTCGATCAGCGCGGCCCTCGAGGCCGCAATACCGGGGAGGGCGGCCACACTGGGAATGGCAAGTGCCCCATCCAGATCGCCAGCGGGGACATCCTTGAGTGAGGCCAGGTCCGCGTCCAAAGAAGCCGCCTTGGTCATCGCGATCGCCAACTGGGGGCTCATCGCCTCCGCCGGCCTTTTGTTTTTGTCTGTCAGGACCTTTGCCAGGTCAATATTCTTTGATTTTGCGAATTCATCACGTTTTATGGTGGCATCATTCAGGCTTCCAATGAGTTGATTTTCCTGCTCAACTAGCAGCAGGATTGTCTTTGAGGAGTTTTCATTGACTCCCGTGGTGTTCAGTTTCAAAAACTGTTCAACCACCTGCTCCGCGATTTTCTGGGCCATGGCAGGGGAATAATCTTCCGCAGAGATTTCGATCAGCCGTGTCCCACGCTTTACCCCCACAGTGAGCTGCATGCGCACGGACTGGGCGAGGCTGTTTTGTTTTTCAGGGAGGACCATTCCAGAGGCGGAACCCGCCGCCCACTCGGCAGTGCGCCCGATGGCCTGGGCGGTGGCTAGCATCACATCATTGCTGGTCAGCGTCGCCACCACGGTATTGAGGGCATCCTGGCTTGACGCCCGGTCATCCTGGTTGTCGCGAATGTTGAGAACATCCTTGTCCCCCTTTGCAAGAACCTCAAGCACCGCCGCAGACCCATAGACATTGGGCTGCTTATTGACCAGGATCCAGGCAAGTCCGGCGGCTGAGGCGGTGATTAAGACCACCAGCCAGAGGTATTTCAGGAATAGGATAAGGTATTTTTGCGAGTGATTCATGGATTAATTCAAGGTGTCGGGCGGGGGGCTGGGAGGGAGGCTTTGCGAAACGGTTCGGCATTACCAGCCTTCCGGGATGTTGACCACGTCGCCGGGTTGAAGGAAGAAGGGCTCGCCACCTTCCTTGGCCATCTT
Organism: Akkermansia muciniphila; assembly: GCA_943333275.1. Classification (GTDB taxonomy): domain Bacteria; phylum Verrucomicrobiota; class Verrucomicrobiia; order Verrucomicrobiales; family V1-33; genus JAGNEJ01. The sequence goes on along the minus strand of CALQSQ010000148.1, from coordinate 1,937 downwards.
GGCGGCATTGACCTTGATGGTGGTGCCTTTGCGCAGCACTGTCACGCCTGCCATCCTGGCGATCCGGGTTGGCCCGCCGGCATAACCAATCGCCTGCAGGAGGCTGACTTCCTCGCCGTCGGGGAAAAAATAGGGACCCGGTTTGACGACCTGACCCTGGATGCTGAATCGCTTCTTTACTATGGCACCCAGGGCAACCGTTACCCTGGGATTGACCAAATACCCATCACGGTAAGCTGCTTCGATGACGTTGGCGGCCTCGGACACGTTTTTGCCGGAAATGTTTGTATTGCCGGCGAGTTCGATCTCGATGGTCCCATCCTTGCGGACCACTGCGGTGGTGTCCAGATCAGGCTGCTGAAACACCTTGACGATCACGGTATCCCCGGGAGCGATCAAATGCTCCTGCTGATTTTGTCCGAAAAGCGGGGGAGAAGCCAGAAACAAAATGACGGCGGCCAGGAAAACGAGGAGGTGGGTGGTTGTCTTCATAATAATTTTAAACAAAGATTGCCGTCACCAGGTAATCTTCAAGGAAATACCTGTGGTATTTTGTTGATAAGAGAGGTCGTCGTCGGGAGTTGAGGTGATATTCCTGTAGGTATAGAAGAGAGCGCAGGTGGTGTTTCTGCCGAGTTTCAGGCCCAGGGACGCCTGGGCATTCCATCCCTCATCCCGCCTGTCCCCGGCGTTGCTGATGTCCCTCCCGGTATACTCGGATATCTGGTAGCCGGCATCGAGGGAGAGGAGCAGGCGATCGGATAGCCTTTGGTTGAGGCCGGCGCTCAGGGCGTTTATTTTGGTGGAGGTGCTGGATTGAAGCGTGGAGGCCGGGGTGGTTTGACTGGCCCGCAGATTGACGGAGGTATCTTCGCTGAACCGATGCGAGGCACCGAATTGATAGTTCAGTTCGCTGCCCGGCACCGATCCCGCGTTACTGACATCGCTGTTCAAGACCCCCACGCCCACACTCAGGTCCAGGGTGGTCTTTTCCTCAAGTGCATAATTTGTCGTGATATTCCAGACGAAACTGCTCTCATCCCCGCTGGTGGAACTGGCATCGCTGGTTCCCTGCTGGAGACCGGCATCCACAGAGAACTTCAATTTGCTACCCGCCAGATATGCGAATGTGAGCAGGAACGAGTGGTAGCTCGACTCTTCGGGCGAATAGGAGGCAGGTTTTGCAGCTGGGGCAGACGCCGCGGCGGGAGGAGGGGCGGCCGCTGTCGCCGATGCTGATGCTGCAGCAGGAGAGGTCGTCGTGAGGGGTGCGGGGGCTGCCACCGCCGCTGGGGGGGGGGACTGAGCCGCTGCCGCGTTGCGATCGTATTTCGTGGCTCCAGTGACAGCCGCAATCCCGATCCTCGTCTTGGCGTTCAGCGCCCAGTTCAGGCCAAGTCTTCCCAGATACCCCGAGTCCGACTGGAGTGTGTCATAGCGTCTGCCATGGTAGGCCCCGGACCCATCCATGCTCAACTTGCCGGTAAGCTCCTGATGAACGGATGCGGAAAACGATCCCATTTGCTGATCCTGAAACTGCCGGGACTGCTGCTCCACGCTTCCGATTTTGGAATAGTCGGCGTTCAGGGTAAGTTTTGTCCGCGAGAGGTCCCAGGAGCCTTTCAATGAGGCCAAGTGGTCCACCCCATTGTATTCGTCGTGCTCCATATAGAATTTGCTGGTCGCATCGTAGCTTAAGGTAAAACGACGATCATCGGCCCGGAACGGGCTCCAGCTAAACCCTGCACCCAACGAATAAATGATGTCCGACTCCTTGGCCAGATTGGCGGTATTTTGTCCCATTGTTGAGTTTTTCGCAGCGACCGGAGGGCTCGCAGCAACCTGGGTGTTGGGAACCGACGGGGTGCCGGGTCCAGCAGCCGTTGCTGGAACGGGTCCCGATCCTTGAGGGGGCGTGGCGACTGGCTTTGCGGGGG
>CALQSQ010000147.1 GCA_943333275.1 Akkermansia muciniphila | reverse complement strand
GCCGGGAAATTTTGGCAATTCGATTTCATGGGCGGCCCCGCCGCGTGTCGGCGACCATGCGGCCCAAATGAGATCGTTGTTGTATTTGAATTCATAGATCATCGAGTCCTCCGCTTTGTCCAAAACGCTGCGATGAAAGCGAAATTTCCCGAGCGTTTTCTGCATGTGCGCAGCGGCCCAGAACGCAGGCTTGGGTGCGAAGTTTCGGGTCAGGCCGGAGGAAGCATGCAGTTGCGGCTGGTCGTCATCATTGAAGAAATAGACGTAGGCGCGGTCGACGGGGAGAGCGGAAAAGATTAGCCACGAGCGGACATTCCAGATCGCCTGTTCTGTTTCGGTATTGCCGATCCACTTGGCGAAATCGCCCTTGGGATCGGGTTGTTTTGTGGAGGCATCGAAGCCGAATTCCGTGATCCAGATGGGTTTGCCGGCGGCGTGCTGATCGCGCCAGTCGCAGAGGGCCTGGATGTCCCTGCGGTAATGAGGCAGGCTGGCATCCTCGGGGTGGCCGCGCTCCCACGTCGGCCAGGGCTTGAGTTCGGCATAGACGTGGAGGTTGAGGATATCGTAAAATTTTTCCAGGCCTGCAAGGCAATCCACGCTCTTGGCATAGTCATGGCTCTTGCCGACGACGAGGTTGCACGTGGCAATCTGCAGCTTGGGATCAACCGCGCGCAGGCCTTTGGCCATGTTTTCCAGAACGATGCGGTAGTCGGCATCGGAAAATTTCCCCGGCTCATTGCCAATCTCCACACTTTGCACAAAGGGGTATTTCCCCGCGGGCCCAAAGGCGGCGGCGAACTGTTTCCCATAGGCAAAGGCATCCTCTGGCAGCTTCTTCCATTGGTCGCGCGGCAGACTCTCGAACATCAGGCAGGCATCGACGCTCCATCCGCCCTTGACCCACGAGCCATAGACCTGTTCCCAGCTGACCTGATTTGCGGCAAACGGGAACGGAGGGGTTGATGAGGAATCCTTTCCCAGATCCCATTCCACCGGATGGTAATCGCGTACGAGCCTGCAAATGGGCCGATAAAAATCCGGCTTGAACTGCACGGTGTGTCCGTTGATGCCCATGAACGATTCGAAGGCGGGCTTTTCTGCTGCGCTTAAATGCGCGGCCCACAGGAGGGCCGGGAGGAGGAAAAATTTCATGGTGTGCTTGCCTCCACCCATCGTTATGGAATGCTTGCACGCAAGTCTCCACTTTCCACCATGCCCGATTCCCCGTCCCCCGCTCCCGTCAACGTTGTGCTGCTGGGAAGCCATGGCCTCATGGGAACGGCCCTGCGCAGCGTGCTCCAGGAAAATGGAGGCTTTGAGGTTCGGGTGCTGGAGCGGGGGGCATTGAACCTGACGAACCTCAATTCGTTCGAGCGCATTCTTGATGAAATCGATTTCCAAGTGCTCATCAATGCCGCCGCCTCCACTGCGGTGGACGATTGCGAAGTCCAGGGCGAACTCGCCTATCTCGTGAATGCCCAGGCCCCGGGCCTGCTGGCGCGCATTTGTGCGCGGCGTGGTGCCCGGATGATGCATTTCAGCACCGACTTTGTCTTCGATGGCCGGAAACCAACGCCCTATACCGAGAACGATGCGCCCAATCCGCTGAGTGTTTATGGAAAAACGAAATGGCGCGGTGAGCAACTGGTGCGCGAAGCCGCGGCGGATCATCTGATTGTCCGCCTTTCCTGGCTCTTTGGCACCGGTCGTCCGGCCTTTCCGGAATGGGTCATCAGTCATGCGCTGCAGCAGGATGTCGTCAGGGTGGTGGGAGATAAAATAGCCTGTCCGACATACAATCTGGATGCCGCCCTGGCTTTTGTGCCCTGGCTGCAGGACCGCCGGAAGCCCGGTGGTCTCTGGCATTACTGCCAGCCGGACCCCTGCGCGTGGTCGGACTATGCGCAGCACGTGCTCGACTGCGCCGCCGCCCTCGGCCTGCCTCTGAGGACGACCCAGGTCACGCCGATCCCCATCAGCAGCCTCCCCGGACTGGTGGCTCCAAGACCTCCCCGGTCCGCGCTCGACACCACCAAGTTTACGCAATCCACCGGCCACGCACCGCCACCCTGGAAACAAGCCATGGTCCGGCACCTTCAGATGCAGTTCGCGCAAGGCAGGTGAGGCCAATTGTCACGGAGCCGCCTCCACGCGTTGGTAGAATCGCAGCGCTTCAATTTTCTCCGCCAGTTCCTTGAGAGGATAAATGCCCTTGCTGGAACCGGCTCCGGGATCGCGAATGAGGTAGTCATGCCCGCGCTTGCCGCAGATCACCACGAAATGCGTGAGCCCGCTGGGAAACCGCACCCGGACGATCACCGGATTCTGCTTTTTTAGATTGGCATCGATGAGTTTGAAGGTGGCCACGTCCTCGTAGGCGAAACGAAATTTGTCCGGCGCCATTTCCGCCGCCACCTCCCATTTCAGCCAGCCTTCCGGCGTGTAGCCCTCGTGGTTGTTGAGGAATTTGTTCAACGTGACGGGTTCGGTATCGATGCCGTAGAAGAGCATGATCATGGCGAGCGACGTCAGGGCGCAGCCGGCACTGCCGAGGGTATCGCCCTGCTGGCCGGCAGCGAGGGGCAGTTTGCCCCAGCGCGGATCGTTTTGACGAAAAAGACTGACGGGCAGCACGACCTCCTTGAAGAAATACTCGCCCCCGCTCGCATCAATGCGCGGGTCCTTTGCGGCGGGAACGACCGGGCCAGGACGCGGCTGCGAAAAGTAAACATAGAATCCATAGGTGGCACCGCAGAAGATCAGGATGAGCAGGAAGTTCCTCATGATGCGAGTGGGGTTTGAGGTCTCGCCTGGCATCCGGCATGGTTACTCTGGCCTCGTGGCCAGCTTCTCACATCCCTTGATGTCGAGCTTGCCGCTTTGCAGAATGGGGATGGATTCCACGGGCACAAGGCGCTTGGGAATCCAGAGGCTGGGCACTCCCTTGTCGAGCAGGGTGTAGCGCAGATTGATGAGTTCCTGCTTCACCGCGGCGCTGGCCACGCACGAGAGCAGGACGAGCATTTCACCCTTGTCGGGATCCGGCAGGCCGACGATGGCGATCTTGCGTTCGCTCTCCGCATCCAGTCCGAGCGCCCGGTTGATGTGTTCCTCCACGGTTTCATGCGGGACCATTTCCCCGCCAATTTTGGAAAACCTGCTGAGGCGGCCTTCGATGTGCAGGAAGCCATCGCCATCCAGGCGACCGATGTCTCCGGTGCGGAACCAGCCGTTGAGCAGAACTTCCTCGGTTTTGCGAGGCTGCTTTAAATAGCCGTTGAAAATATTGGCGCCGCGCAGCCAGATCATGCCGCTTTGATCAATGGGCAGCGGTTCTTCCGTCGCAGCGCTGGTGATTCTAAGGGCGATGCCTGGAAGGAGTTGTCCCACGGATCCGAGGCGGCGACTTGGAATGATGGGGAGGTCCGGTTGGGCGGGATCCGGTTCCGGATCCGGCAGATTGAGATTGGTCGCGGGGGAGGTTTCCGTCAGCCCGTAGCCTTCGAGGACGGGTTTGCCGAAACGATTGCGGAATTCCTCCTCGAGGGCGAGCGGCAATTTTTCCGCTCCAGTGACGACGAGTTTGAGGGAGGCAAACTGTTCGCGCTTGCCGCGTTTTAGATATCCACGCAGGAACGTCGGTGTGGCAACCATGAGGCTGATTTGGTGTTTTTCCACCAACTCTGCCAGCTTGGGCGTGTCCAACGGTGAGGGATAGGTGACGACACTCAGACCATCCACCAGAGCGTAGAACAGAGTGACGGTGGAGCCGAAGGAGTGGAACAAGGGCAGGCAGCCGAGGATTTTATCGCTGGGGGTGAGGTTAAGGCGCGAACCGAATTGATTTACGTTGGCGAGCAGGTTTCTGTGGCTGAGCACGACGCCCTTGGGATCGCCGGAGCTGCCGCTGGTGAAGAGCAGGGTGGCTTCCTCCCCCCCTTGGGAAGGGATTCCGAGGAGTTTCACCAGCACACTTGCGGGCAGGGTTTTCACAGCCACCAACCATTTGGCGATGCGCCCTTTCCAGGTCGGCAGGAGGCGCTCCAGGAACATGAGATGCTTCAGCGAGGGCCATGGAAACGTCTGCATTTTCCTGACGAAAATATCCGCCGTCAGAAACCGGTCGATTTCCGCCTGCTTGATGGCGCTCTCGATGGATTCCTTGCTGGCTGAGAAATTCAGATTCACCGGCGTCTTGCCCGCCAGCAGCGCGGCGAGGTTCGCAATCATGGCGCCCCTGCCCGGTGGCAGGACGATGCCGATGCGCGGCTGCTTGGTGAATGCCTTGATCTCCCTGCTCAGCACAATGGCTGCGGCGAGAATCTTGTGATAGCTGGTCTGGGAATTGTCCGCACCATCATAAAGCGCCGCCTGTGACCCGAAGGCCTTCATGCCGCGGACGATGAAATTTGTGATGTTGCCCTTCATCGCGGGCCGGGCATCGAAGGCCTCCATGCTGCCGAGCAACAGTGCCTCCCACAGGGAGGGCAGCGTCAGGGCATCGGCGGTGATCATTGGCAGGATAATGATGACCGACTCCCTCTGGCGGGATGGATTCTCGATCCGGAGCAGACTGTCCCGTGGATGATCCACAAAGACCGGTTGCACGGGGAGATCCATATCCACCAGGCTTTGCAGGGTCGAACGGGGGATGGTCAGATTCGCGGCGGGTTGGGCGCGAACTTGCCCGGGCACGAAGATTACAAGGGTTCCTGCATCCACGGCACCGGCAATTTCGTGCGGGGAGTCGGAGCCAAGCTTGTAGGTTTTCACCCCCAGGGCATCCATGGCCGACTGTTGGTCCGGTTTGAAAACGGCATTGGGTTCCGCCAGCAGCGCCATCTTTCGCCCTGAGGCCACGGTGGCCAGTTGCAGTAGATCTCCACCACTTAGTCGGGTTGGAATGACGAGTGTGCCTGCGGAGGTTAGGAGTTCCGGGTGAAGAACGAGGGGAGATTTCAATGCTATGGTAGTGGACGACGTTGATGAAGGGAGGCCGAAGCAGAGTCCCCGGCTGAAGGCCCGAACCGGTGAAAGCGGAACGGAGGGGTCGGCGGGGGAGGGCGGGAATGCAGTGGCAGGGTGGGGACTATCTCCGGGAGCGAGGAAATCTCAAATGGGAATCCGCAGCGAAGGTGTTTGAGTTGGGGGCCGTTCTCAGAGGCAGCATGGTTTTCGTTTTGCCAGTCCGCTCAGCCATCCACCCGGCGAATGGTGTCCGCCGTGAAAATCTCGCGTCGCACGCCCTGACTGTCTTCAAAGAGCAGCCCTCCGTTCGGCGTCAACCCGCAGGCAGTGCCCGATTCCACGTGCCCGTGAATGTTCAGGGAAATGCGATGGCCGGTCAGGAAACTGCGCGTTTCAATCGCTTCCAAGATGGATGAGAAATGCTGGTGAACACCCGGCCACACCTTTTCGAAATGCTGCAGGAAATTGTCCAAAATGGATTCGCGGTGCGCCAGTTCCCCCGTTTCAAGGCTCACGGAGGTCGCCGGTGTGGCGAGATTCTGCGGCCATTCCTCCGAGGAAACATTCACATTCAAACCGAACCCGAGCACCACAAATCCACCCCCGGTGCTGGTGAAGGTTTCCAGCAGGATTCCGCAAATTTTTCGTCCCGCGATGTAAACATCGTTGGGCCATTTGATCTGTGCTTGCAGGCCGAGGCTCTCCAGCGTTTGCGCCATGGCGAGCGAGGCGGCGTGGGTGAGGCGGGGCCAGCAATCCATGGCAAATTCCGGTCGCAGCAGGATCGAGCACAGCAGGCATTTTCCAGGCGGGGCCACCCATGTGTTGCCGCGCCGACCCCGGCCGGAGGATTGGGAATCGGCCACGATGACCGTGCCCGCAGGTGCGCCCTGAAGGGCGAGACGATGCAGTTCATCATTGGTGCTTCCGGTGGCCTCAAGCCAGATGATTTGCCAGTCCATGATGGGTGGGCTTCAGGGATTGAAATGCACGCGGACACTTTCGCTGATGCCATACGCCGCCTCCTCCACCGTCAGTCCCCGCGTGTCCACCGTGGCGTCCGCCAGGGCCTGATAGAGCGGTCTCCGCAGCGCCAGCAGATCATCGAAAGTTTTGCGGGGATCCTCCGTGTGGAGCATGGGTCGCTCGCGGTTGCGACGGACCCGCTGCCAGAGGATATCATCCGAGGTTGTCAGCCAGACGATCCAACCCAAGGCGCGCAAGGGCGCATCATTGACGGGTTGGGTCACGATCCCGCCGCCGGTGGAAATGACGGCGCGTTCCTTGCCGGAGGCCAGAAGTTCCTGCAAAATGGCCGTTTCCCGCGCTCGAAAACCAGCTTCGCCCTCCGCGGCAAATATTTCCGGAATCGCCTGTCCGGCCTGTTCCGCAATGCAGGCATCCATGTCGATGAATTCAAATCCCAGCAGGCCCGCCAGCCGCATCCCAATGGCCGATTTCCCACAGCCCATGAAGCCGATGAGGATGACATTGAGAGGAGTGGTGCGAAATTCTGGCATGATGTGCATCCAGTGTCGCGAGGCCTGGAGGGGATTGCAAGCAGTGCGTTACCGCCTTGGAAAAACCGGGGTGAAGAAATAAAGGCAACGATCAAGGTTGGTGGGGTCGGCAAATTCATCCAGCAATTTGCCCTCATAAATCAGCCTGGCCACATAACCGTAGTAGGCGCGTCGACCATAGATTTCTGTTTCGTCCGCCGTCATCCGGGGTCGCTCATAGATGGCCTGGAACGTCTCGGTCTGCGATGCAATCCAGTCCGGCAGCACCGAGAGCCATTCTATTTTCGGAGGGTTGGCGATGGTCATGTCGATGGAACTGTTGTTGACGCGTTCGAAGACGAACAACTGCACTTCAAGCTTTGAACGGTCCACGACCACTCCCGGTGCAGCGACGATCGGCACGCGAATGATCACACGTTCGCCCGGCACCCCTGCTGCCTTGTCCAGATGCGTGGCCTGGGGCTGGCCGAAGGTCAGCGGGCGCTTGGCATCCTCCTCGCGCCGTTTGGCGAGATCCGCGCTGAGGAAATCGGCGTAGCGTTTCACGCCTCTGGCGATGGCTGAAGCCAGCGTGAACCGGTAGTCATCGCGGGCGAGATTTTCGCCTTCCTTGGGATGCGTGACGTATCCCAGTCGGCAGACCACCGCCGGCATCCCGATCCCACGCATGTCCTCGGAGGCGATTCGTTTGATTCCCAGATCGGTGGACTTGCTGGCGGCGATGAGGTGGCTCTGGATCGTGGTGGCCAGCGCCATGCTTTCGCGGTCATTGATGTTGCCTGGAAAAAAGCGGTTATCCACCTCGGCATTTTCCGGAGCGAACGTCGCCGGAGTGCTGGCGGGCGGCAGCGTTGACGTTTCCACGCCCTTCGAGGCAGGTCCCCCCGAGGCCAGCCGCAGGCTGATGTAAACGGATTCCTCATGAATTTGATTGGCCATGCGAATGCGTTCCAATGGAAAAATGGCCTCATCCGCATCCCGCGTCAGCACGACCGTGAATCCCCAGCCCTCCAGAATGGGCTTGATGGCCTGGGCCACGAGCAGAGTGATGTTTTTTTCCATGCCGAAGGCCGAGGTGGGGCCTGTTTCCACGCCGCCGCCGCCCGGATCCAGCACCACCACCTTGAGCACGCTGGGGTCACGCCGGGCCTTGGGTCGGAGGATGGGGTCGAGCACATTGGCCACATCGAACGAACTGAGCATCGCGGCATTTCCTCCAAAACTGACCACCGGATAGCTGAAATAAAACACCATCTTGTTCAGGCGCACGCGTTTCTCCCCAAGCGTGGCCTCGAATTCGATCGCCGGTTCGGCGATCGACATGGAGATTTGCCTGCCCTTCACGTCCAGCGAACGGAAGCCGTAATAGGAAGCCACGGACTGGATGGAAACATAGCTGCGTCCCTTGTAATAACGGGGTTTCCATTCGGATTTCTCCACGGGTTTTTTCGCAGCCGGCTTGCTCTCCGCCGCCCATACGTTCCAGAGGGATCCTCCGCCGACGAGGGCAGCCACCCACAATGGGAAAACCCACCGGGGCCATCCTCGCTTTTTGGGTCGGTTGGGGACAGGACTGGACATGGAAAGGTTTTAGTTTGCGCGGTCCATGGTGGGATGCAAGCAGGGATCGGCGATGGGCGCGAGCTTTCACTTGCGCTGCGTGCCGGACTCCTTAGAGGATGGGGCATGAATCGTATCGACGCAGCTTTGTCCTCGCTCCGGGAGTCTTCGCAGAAGGCTTTTGTGGCTTATGTGTGTGCGGGTGACCCTGACCTGCCGACCACGCTGGAGATCGTCCGGGTGCTGGAGTCGTGCGGCGTGGACATCATTGAACTGGGTCTACCGTTTTCCGATCCGCTGGCCGATGGCATTGTGAACCAGATGGCTGCGGGCCGAGCACTGGCGTCGGGAACCACAACTGCGGGCGTGCTTGGGATGATCAAACAGATTCGCGAATTCTCCCAGATTCCGCTCGTGCTTTTCACCTACCTCAATCCGGTCTATGCCTATGGATTTGAGAAATTCCATGCGGACGCGGCGGCGGCGGGTGCAGATGGAGTGTTGCTGCTGGACCTGCCGGCTGACGAGCAGGCTTGCAATGCGGAACTGCCCGCCCAGCACAATTTGCGCCGCATCGGACTCATCGCCCCGACGACGCCCCCGGAGCGCGCCAAAAAAATCGCGACCCAGGCCGAGGGCTTTATCTACTACATTTCCCGCGAGGGAGTGACGGGTGCGCAGGTGGCGCTGGCGGAAAACCTGGCCGCGCAATCCGCAGCCATCATGGCCGTGAGCAAGGTGCCCGTCTGTGTCGGCTTTGGCATCTCCACGCCGGAGCAGGCCGCCGCGGTGACGGCTGCTGCGGATGGCGTCGTGGTGGGCAGTGCCATCGTCGACGTGATTGCCCAGCATGGCCGCGATGCCGCGCTGGCGGAGAAATTGCGCGCGTTCGTGCGTCCGCTCGTGGCGGCTGCCAAGGGTGAGCCGGCCTGATCCCATGCCGCTTTCCTCCGCGACAATCTTTTACGCGACGCTGCCGGTTTTCATCATCATCGCGCTGGGATGGCTGCTGCGATCCAGGGGCAGGGTGGATGCCGCGTCGGATTCGGCGATCATTTATCTCACGATCTATGTGACCTATCCGGCATTTGTGCTGCACAATATGATCGGGGATCCGGCATTGCGCGATTTGCGAAATTTGCTCATCCCGGCCGCCTGCGGTGCGGGGTTCATGCTGGTGGGTCTGGGAATCGCGTGGGTGGTGGCCCCGTGGTTTGGACTGCGGGAACGGCGTGGCAGGGGAACCTTTGCCGTGGCCTGCTCCGTGCAAAATTACGGGTATTTCCCCTTCCCCATTCTTGTCGGGCTTTTTCCAGATCGCGCCTGGGCGGGGACATTGTTTGTCTACTCGCTGGGGCTCGAACTGATGATGTGGACGGTGGGCATTGCGGTAATCAGCGGGTCGGCGCGCGGAGCGATGCGCGCGCTCATTAATCCCGGGGTGATCACCATCCTGGCCGGCGTGGTCATCAATCTGCTGCACTGGGAATCCTTGATTCCCGGCTGGTCCTTGCGGCTCATGGAGATGCTGGGCAATTGTTCGTTTCCGCTGGGATTGCTGATTTTCGGGACGGCTCTGGCGGATTTTTTAAAGGAGGGTTCCTGGCGTCATGCATGGCGCACCTCGGCGGGGGCGGTGCTGCTGCGACTGGGGCTGTTGCCGCTGCTGATGGTGCTGATTACGCTCTGGATCGCGCCGGGCGAGCAGATGAACCACCTCGTCGGGGTGCAGATGGCGATGCCGGCAGCCATGTTTTCCCTGATCTTCGCCAAACACTACCACGGCGATGAGCCCACGGCGATGCGGGTGATTTTGTTCACGACGCTGGTGAGCTTCATTACGATTCCCTTCGCAGTGCAGGCCGCGTTGCGCTGGCTGACGGCGCCCTAGGCGAGGCCATGGAGGTGGGGAGGGAAGGGGTTTCCACAAAGCGTTTGGCAACCGATCCACCCGCCTCCATAATCCCGGCCCCCAGACATCCTCCCATTCTTACCATTTCAATGAGCAATCTTTCCTCCGTAAAAATCGGCCTCGCCGGCTTTGGCAATGTCGGTGCAGGTGTTTATAAAAATCTCCTGAAGAATGCCGATCTGCTGACGGCGCGGGTGGGCACGAGGATCGAGGTTGGGAAAATTGCCGTGCGCGATGTGGCAAAGGCCCGCGCCTTTGACGTGCCGGCGGCGATGATCACGGGAGACTGGCGGGAGTTGATCGCCGATCCCGCGCTGCCAATCATCGTCGAACTAATCGGCGGCACGACCGAGGCCTACGACCTGATCAAATCGGCCATCCTCGCGGGTAAAACCGTCATCACCGGCAACAAGGCACTGCTGGCGGAACGCGGCATGGAATTGGTGGAACTGGCGGAGGAGAAAAATGTGCCGCTGTATTTCGAGGCCGCCGTGGCGGGTGGCATTCCCATCATCAAGGCGGTGCGGGAGGCGCTGATTGGCAATCAGATTCAGGCCATTTACGGCATCATCAACGGCACCAGCAACTACATGCTCACGAACATGGCCGAACACGGACTGTCCTACGGTGAGGCACTCGCCGCCGCGCAGGCGGCCGGGTATGCCGAGGCGGACCCCACCCTGGACGTGAATGGCTGGGATGCCGGTCACAAGGCGCTGGTGCTGGCCTGGCTGAGCTATGGAAGCTGGATCCGGCCATCCGACATTCACGTGGAGGGGATTGAAAACCTTGCTCCCATTGACCTGAATTTTGCCCGCAGCATGGGCTACGCCATCAAGCTGGTGGCCATCGTTCGGCTCGATGCCAGCCATCGTGTGGAAGTGCGCGTGCAGCCGTCGTTGCTGTCCCGCCAGCATATTTTGGCGAACGTCAATGGCGTCTTCAATGCCGTTGCGGTCTACGGCGACATTGTCGGCGAGACCTTGTTTTATGGAAGCGGCGCCGGACAGGATGCCACGTCCAGTTCGGTCATCAGCGATCTGGCGGACGCCGTGGACAATCTGCTCAATGAAGCGGGCACCAACAGCGGGTTTGTCCCGACCGGGAAATATGGCGATTGCCTGCCGGTGGCGGAAACGAT
>CALQSQ010000146.1 GCA_943333275.1 Akkermansia muciniphila | reverse complement strand
GCGGCACCGCTCCGGTTGCTCTCCAGCAGAGCCGTATCCTGTGCCACAGCGCGCAGAAGCTCGCATTGCTTCGCTCGCTCGCAAGGCGCTGCGCGCCTTTGTCCCTCTTTGAGTGCTACAAAGCGTCCCGCTTTGATCGCACCGCGACAGGCTATTTCACACGACGGACTCGACCCGGGCGAGGGAAAGGCATTCTTTTTAAGTCCGGGGTTCGATGTGTGAGCCTGACAAACGGTGAGTATTATAGGTAAAAAAAAGCCGCCCACCCCTGCGGGTGGACGGTTCTTGAGATCAAAAGCTGAAAGCAGGCTTACTTGGCAGCTTCGAGGCTTACGAGGGTGAAGTCACCGAGGGCTTTGGCAGCGGCGTCTTGAGCGACGGTGCCTTCAAAGGTGACGACAGCCTGGCCTTCCTTGTCGCCTTTAGCGAACTTGATGTTGGAAGCACCGAGGCCGGTGAAGGCTTTGGCTACTTTGCCTTCGCAGGCAGCGCAGACTACGCCATCGACTTTGGCGACGAATTTACCGCCAGCAGCGGAAGTAGTGGAGCCTTTTTTGGCATCGCCAGTTTCGGTGGGTTGTTTGGCTTCCTTCCAGCCGGAGATGCCGGCCGCCATGTGCTTCACGTTGGTGTAGCCGAGTTTCTTGGCGGCTTCAGCGCCGGCCTTGTAGGCGTTGCAGCCCGGGCCGCCGCAATAGGCAACGATGAGAGCATCCTTTTCCTTGGGGAGCTTGGTGGCAAGCTCCTTGGCGGAGGCTTCGAAATCGATCGCACCGGGAACGTGGCCCGCTTTCCAGGATCCGGAGCCGTTGACGTCGATGAGGACGACTTTCTTGTCATCGATGGCTTTCTTGACTTCGGTGACTGTGATGTCCGGGAAATCGCCGGCGTAGGAGGTGGCGCTGAGGACAGCGGCACAGAGGAGAGTGAGGATTTTCTTCATGGTGTGTTTTTTGGGTTTGGGTTGTGGTTTCTTAACATCCGGGGTTGGTCCCGGAAACTTGGGCTACGAGTCAGACGTTGTCAGGGTGACAATTATTCCGACTAAATGGATTATTTTTTATCGGCAGGGGCGGGGGCGGCTTTGAGCGCTGCTTCCAGTTTCTTGACAAAGGCACCGGGATCCGAGGAACCGACTTGTTTTCCAAGGGATTTGCCCTTGCCATCAACGATCTCAATATGGGGTATGCCGCTGACGCCGTGTTTGCTGGAGGCTTTCTCGTTGGCATTATCATCGACGTCAAGGTAGGCCCAGACGAATTTGTCATGGAACGACTGGACTTCCTTGCTGGGGTAGACGGACTTTTTCATGGCCTGGCAGGGACCGCACCAGGCGGCGGAGAAGACGAGGATGACGGGCTTGCCGGATTTTTCGCCTTCAGCGAGCGCATCCTTGTAGGAAGTGAGAAACTTGGGGCTGCCCTCCGGGAAATCCTTGGCCGCCAGCCATTGGGCGCTGTTGATGGTCAGGAAGGAACCCAGGACAAGGGTGAGGAGGAAACGGGAGCGGTTCATGGAGGTGATTGGTTAAAGATGGCGATTTGATCCACCCAACAGCGATGCAGGGGTGAATTCATGTCTAGCAATCTCACATAATCGCAGCCACCACCATGGGTGCCCGCCACTCAAATGCGGAGAAGTTTGTTTCCGGGGATGGAAGGTGCGCCGCGGGCATTTGCAGCCTGCTGAAACGGGGATGCGCATGGAAATGTCCATTGCCCGCGCTCCCATCCATTGTAGGGTCAACCATGGCTACCGATTCCCTCCTCCAGCAACCTCCCGCCCCCCTGCCTCCCAAGAAGGAGGAGACGGAAGCGGGCAATTATTTCGTGGCCAACTATCCACCGTTCTCCTTCTGGACCAAGGAGGCGGTCGCCAAGGCTCTGGAGGTGCTGGAGAAGCCCGCGCCGATCGATCATCCAATGGGGCTGTATTTCCACATTCCCTTCTGCCGGAAGCGCTGCCATTTCTGTTACTTCCGGGTTTATACCGACAAGAATGCCAACGAGATCAAATCCTATCTCGACAGTGCCGTCACGGAAATGCAGATGATGGCCGCCAAGCCCTATGTGCATGGACGGAAACCATTGTTCGTCTATTTCGGCGGCGGCACTCCCAGTTATCTCAGCGTGCCGCAGCTCACGGATCTGACGAATCGCATGAAGGATTTGTTTCCCTGGGACGATGCCGTGGAAGTGGCCTTTGAGGCTGAACCGGGAACGTTGACCGAGAAAAAACTCGATGCCCTGCGCTCGCTGGGTGTGACGCGCCTCAGCCTGGGGGTGGAGAATTTTGACGATCACATTTTGGAAATCAACGGCCGCGCCCACCGCAGCGGTGAGATCCATCGCGCGTATCAGCATGCGAGGAATATTGGATTTCCCCAGATCAACATCGACCTCATCGCCGGCATGGTGGAGGAGACGGAGGAGAACTGGCAGCAGTGCATCGAGCAGGCGCTGGAACTGGCGCCGGACTGCCTGACGATCTATCAAATGGAAGTGCCCTACAATACGGGCATCTACCAAAAGATGAAAGCGGAGGGCCAGCTGGTGGCTCCGGTGGCTGACTGGCAGACGAAGCGCCGCTGGGTCAAGGAGGCGTTCGCGCGGTTCGAGGCGGCTGGTTACGGGGTTTCGAGCGCCACGACGGTGGTCAAAAATCCCGCCACCACAAAATTCATTTACCGCGATGCCCTCTGGAGCGGGGCTGATCTCCTGCCCCTGGGGGTGGCCAGTTTCGGACACCTTGGCGGAGTGCATTTGCAAAACCACGCCGACATTGGGCCTTATCAGTTGCTGGTGAAAAATGGTCAGCTGCCGATCTTCCGTGCTTATGAAACAACGCATGAGGAACGCTTCATTCGCGAGTTCATCCTGACGCTCAAGCTCGGCCACGTGCAGGCCAGCTATTACATTCAGAAATACGGCATCGACCCCCGTGTGGCTTTTGCCGCGCAGCTGGCCCACATTCATGCGGAGGGTTTTGGTGAAGTGTCGGGCGATACCATTTCGCTCAATCGCGATGGCCTGATGCAGGTGGACCGGTTGTTGGAGGATTTTTTCCTGCCTCAGCACCGTCACGCCCGCTATACCTGACGCCATCGGTCGCACTGCCGGGATGAATGCCTCCCCACTTGATGACATCCTTACGGCACGGCTGGTGCTGAGGCTGATGCGTGGGGAAATCATCAGGGATTGCCTGTCGGGGGATTTGGAGCGTGCGAGCGAAAAGCTGGGGGTGCGGATTCCGGAGGAATTTCTCGAGCACAAGCGGAGCATGGAATCGGATCGCAGGCAGCTGGAGGCCGATGCGTTCTACCAGCCGTGGTCCACGCGGGCGATCATCCTTGCCGGGGAATCGAGCATGGTGGGGTATTTCCGATTTCACACCCGGCCCGACGCGCATTACCTGCGGAAATATGCGCCCGAGGGAGTGGAAATTGGCTACTGCGTTTTCACCGGGTATCGCCAGCGTGGCTACGCAACGGAAGCGGTCGAGGCGGCGATGAAATGGGCTGGTGAGAATTTTGGGATCTATCGTTTCGTCGCCTCCATCGCGACTTACAACACAGCCTCCCTCAGGTTGATTGACCGGCTGGGTTTTGAAATGGTTGGTCAGCAGGTGAGCAAGCTTGACGGGGTGGAGCAGGTTTATGTGCTCGACGTGGAACGGGGGGAGGAGGGGTGGTGAGGGTCTCGTGACTTCGCCCTCTACGGGCTCGTTAGTCCAGGAAGAGGAATTCGTTGAGATTCAGGAGGGTGAGGCAGACGCGGTTGAAGGCGGCTTTGGGGTCGTTTTGATGCCTGGTGAGGAAGGTTTGGTGGAGGTCGAGGAGTTGTTGCAATTCCTCCGGGCGGGCGGCGCGCTGGGTGACGAGTTGCAGGCCCGAGCGGATCTGGGCGCTTAGATCGTTGGGGTGGTCCGTTTCCAGTCGGCGGGCGAACAGGGCGGCTTTGTCGTCGAGGAATTTGCTGTTGAGGAAATTCAGCGCCTGCGTGGGGACGGTGGTGGAGAAGCGGGAGGGGCAGGGGTTGTCAGTGTCGGCCTGATCGAAATCGGTCATGAGCGGATGGCTCAGGGCGCGTTTGGATTTCATGTAAATGCTGCGCCGGGTGCGCTCCTCCGGAGGCGAACTGCCCCAGGCTCCGCCCTTGGTGGAGGCGGTGGCCAGGACCTCCTCGGGCATTTCCTCAAAGAAACTTTCGCCGCCGTAGGAAGGGTTGAGCGTGCCGCTGACACTGAGCAGGGAGTCGCGGATTTCCTCGCTGCTGAGGCGCCGCATGTCGAACCGCCACCAGAGGGTGTTGGCAGGGTCGACCTTGTGTCCCTCCGGGAGCGAAGGACCATATAGGGCCGCCTGCTGGTAGGCCTGGCTGCTCATGATGATGCGGTGCAGTTCCTTGAAACTCCAGTCGCTCTCGATGAATTTTGCCGCCAGCCAATCCAGCAGTTCCGGGTGGGTGACCCCCGTGCCCAATTTGCCGAAATCACTGGAACTGGCGCAAAGACCGTGACCGAAATGCCACTGCCAGACGCGGTTGACGATGACGCGGGCGGTGCGGGGATTCTGCGGACTGGCAATCCATTCCGCGAGGGCCAGGCGGCGTCCGGTGCTTTTTGGGGATGGGTTGATCGTGGGCGGCGGATTTTTGAAAACGACGGGGAACGCGGGGTCTACTTTATCGCCTGGGACATGGGGATTGCCGCGAACCTGGATGAAACTATCCGGTGCCTGGGCCCCGACCTCCACGGCGATCTGAGCCTTGATTTCATTGGGTGAGGGCAGACCGCGGCCGCGTTTGATTCCCACTTGTTTTCTGAGCTGCTCGTAATTGGCGCGTTCCTCAGGAGTGAAAATTTTATCGCCCTGATCCTTGAGGATCGAGGCGATGGAGGAATCGCCAATCGAGAGGCCGGCGTCGAAAAATCTTCCCCCCACCGTGTGGCGGATATGGATGGCGAGGACGTTCTTACCCGTCTGGCACGCGGCCTTGGATTTGAGGCCCAGCGGCACGGTGAGGTAGCTGGTAAGAAAGGAAGGGAGGTCGTTGATCTTCTGACCGTTGAGGAAGATTTCCGCATCCTCGTCGTGATAAATGGTGAGGTGCAGGATTTCCGGAATGGCAGTGAGTTGGAAATATCCGCGCACCCAGAGGTCGCTGGTGTTCCACTCGGTGCGTGGAGTCACCCCGGGGGCGCCTCCGGCACCGAATCCTGCGGGGCTCGATTTCCAATCGGCAGCGGTGGGGGAGAAACCCGGCATGGCCCAGTCCTGCGACGGCTTGGTGGTGGTGTAGTCCCAGTTTTGGGGATTCTGGCGCGCGTCGGCGATAAGGACCCTGCCGAGATCGGGCGGTGGGGCGATCTGCAATTTCTCCTGGCAACGCTGGCGGGCGAGTTTTTCCATTTCAAGAATCTGCGCCTGGATTTGCTGCTGGTAGGTGGCATCGGCGGCGGGACGACCCTGCACGGTGGGCGATGCCTCGCCGGAAATTTCCTTCGCGACATCCCGCTGCCGGGAACCGTTGTCGTAGCGGTTGAGCCCGCGCATGAAGGACATGAGGCTGTAATAATCCTTCTGCGAAATGGGATCGACCTTGTGGTTGTGACAGCGGGCGCAGCCGACGGTCATGCCGAGAAACGTCTCGGTGGTGACGCGAATGTTGTCGTCGAGGATGTCGAATTCATGCTGGACTTTGTCGGCGGGTTCGTCGTCCCACTGCATCAGATTCCAGTAACCAGTGGCGATGAGTGATTCCTTGGTGAGGGGGGTGATTTCATCGCCGGCGAGTTGATCGCGGATGAATTGATCGTAGGGGACGTCGTCATTAAAGGCGTCGATGACCCACTGGCGGTAGCGCCAGATGTTTTCCTTGAAGCCATCGCGTTCGAAACCGTTGCTTTCCGCATAGCGCACCAGATCCAGCCAGTGGCGGGCGTATTTCTCCCCGTAATGATTGGAGGCGAGGAGGGTGTCGGTTATTTTTGCAAAGGCTCTGGGGTCCGGATCTTTGATGAAATCGGCCACCTGCTGCGGCGTGGGGGGCAGACCGGTGAGGTCGTAGTAGGCCCGGCGGATGAGGGCCTGGCGGGTGGCAGGCGGGGCGAGCGAGAGGTGTTTTTCCTGGAGTTTGGCGGAGAGCAGGGCATCGATGGGGTGTTCGATTCCGGCGATCTTGGGAGGAGTGATGGTACGTAGCGGTTCGTAGGTCCAGGTGTTGTCCGGACCCTTCGAGGTGTGAACCTCCTCGACCACTGGAACCAGCTTGTTGATGTCCTCAGGGTTCCACGGCAGACCCATGCCGACCCAGCGTTGGAGCGCCTGACGTTCGTCCTCGCCAAGTTTTCCGCTCGGCGGCATTTTCAAGTGTTCATCATCGTAGCTGATGACCCGCAGGAGCAGGCTGTCCATCGGGGCTGCGGCATTGAAGGCCGGGCCATGTTCACCGCCCTGAACAAGGCCGAGGCGACTGATGATCTGCAGGCCACTCTTGACCTTCACGTGGCCGGTGGCATTCGCTTCGCCGCCACCGTGGCATTTGTAGCAATGCTCCGCGAGGATGGGCTGGATGGTCTGCTGGTAAAATTCCAGCTGCTCAGGCGTGAACGTGGGATGCACCACCGGTTCGGCGGCGCTGACGGTGGCAAGGAGAAGGCAAAAAGGAAGAAATCTGGGGAGGATCACTGCGATTATTCGCTCCGGGATGGGGCTTTGCAAAAGGATTGGCGACACGAGAACACGCGGGAGGCCGCTATTTCCTGCGTCGCTTCTGAACGGGAGGCGGTTTGGGCGGCCCTTTTGATTCCACGAACAACGGCAGGGTGAGATCGGGGGAGGATGGCGGGGCGGCGGCATCGGGAGCCGGTGACTCTGGGGATTCAGGTGGCGCATCGGATGCCGGAAGGTGTGGGGAGGGGGGAAGGGAGGCCAAAATTTCCGCGAGACTTAATTCCTCGGTCGGAGCTTCGGTTGGCTGGGCGGTGGGAGGCTCGGGTTCGGGCTGTGACTCAGGCTTTGACTTGGGCTCAGGCTGTGGTTCAGGCTCAGGCTCAGGCTCAGGTGTGGACTCGGGTGTGGACTCGGGTGTGGACTCGGGTGTGGGCTCGGGTGTGGGTTTCGGCTCGGGCGAAGTCGGGGCTTGAGAAATGGGCGAGGCACCCAGGCTGGCGAGTTGGCGCTGGAGTTTGAGGATTTCATTTTCCGCATCGGAAAGGAGCCGTCGGGGAATGGCGCCGCGCTGGAGTTTTTCGTAGTTGGCGGTCAACTCGTTGATCTGGTCCTCGGCCATGCTCAGCTGACGCGAGAGGGTATCGGCCTTGGTTTGTTCGCGATCCAGCGCCTCCTGTTTGGCGGCAAGGGAGTAGGCGAGATCGGCGCGGGGCTGACGCAGTCCCAGCCAGTAAAACATGGCGGCGACGACGAACAGGAGCGGAAGGATTTGCAACAGAAGCCAGAGAAAGGACATGGGGCTAGGGGGACTTGGTGGAGGATTCGGGGGGCTTGGTTCGCTGCGCCAACTTTGGCAGCCAGGATTCATAATCCGGCCAGGCTTGAGCGGGGTCGAAAGCTTTGGAGAAGAGGCCGGCATTTTCCAATCCCTCCCGGGTGGGAACCTCCCATGTCAGCGGCATTTGCAACCAAGGCTGCCCGGGGAGGCTGAATCCAAGCAGGCCCGGTCCATCGACGGCGGGGGCAGGGGGAAAGGTTTTCACAGTGAAGGCGGGTTTGATGATCTGCGGGGGATCGGTATTGACGCGAATTTCATCGATGACCTCGCGGCTCTTATAAAACGCCGTGGCGGCGGTGATGACGCTGGCTTTCAATTCCGGCGAACCGGCCTCGCCGCGCAGGATCACCTGCTTTCCAAGTGCCAGCAGCGTCAGGAAGGGCTTTCTGGGAAGACGGCTGATGTTCATATGATGGATGCGCTGGGATTGCTCGGAAATGGCGGTGGCAAAGGCGGCGAGGTCCTCCTTCACATCTTCCAGAGCCAGGCTGGGCGGCAGGAGTTTGAGCCGGGCAAAATCCTCGATCTCTTCGCTGCGAAGTTGCACCGGGGGCACATCCGCCTCGGTCCATGGCGAGGCCAGCAGGGTGAAAGCCATGACTCCGGGGGAGTTTTCCGCAGGTGGAAGCGGCCATTTTTCAAGGATGGGAGCTGCTTGTTTGAGAGTGACCGGGCGGCGCTCGGTATTAACGCGGAGACTTTCGAGAACGGTGGCGGGGGCGTAATATTTATCGGCGGCGGCGATGACAGCTTCCTTCAGGGCATGTGTGGGGAGTTCGCCACGTACTTCAATGCGATTGCCCGAAACCAACATGATCAAAAAGGGCAGGGGCCATCCCTCCTGCTCGGCCTGTTCCGCCACGGCCTGCAAATGTGCTGCATGGAGGGAGGCAAGGGCATCGAAATCCGGTTTGGCGAGGTCCTGAGGGAAGGATTCCGGAATCAGGGAAATGGTGGCAAATTCCTCGTCGGGCTTGATTTCGCAAACGCGCCAGTCCTCGCCGGGGATGGCGAAGGCTGCGAGGCCGGGGGATTTTGCATCGGGCGCAGTAGGCCAGGAGGTCAGGGTGGACTTGAGGTCAGCGACGGGCCGGCGCTCGTCGCTGATGATGATGTCCGAGGTGACGGTGAGGCCCCGGAAATTCTGGCGGGCGGCCTCGACGAGGGTGGTCTGCGTTTGTTGATCCGCCAAGGCGCCTCGCAAATGGACATTCGTTCCTGCGGCCAGCAGCAGCACATGGGGAAGGGGCAGGGCCATGCGTCTTTTGATATCCGCAGCTTTGGCAATCCAGGTCCGCAACTGCAGGATCAAGGGCTCACAGAGGCCCCAGTCCCAACCGCGGGTCTCGAACAGTTGCTGCAGTGCGGCATCGCTTTGATTTGGGTCCAGGGATTCGACCTTCTGGCCGAGGGTTGCCGCGAGGAGGATGGGGGATTGTGGGTCTATTTTTGCCGGCAGGGAGTTTAGGGTGGCTTCGAGGTGAGGGGCCTCGCCCCGTTCCGAGGTCACCGTCAGGAGCAGGGTGTCCTTCGGATCGGGCAGGAAAGGGGATGCCGCGGCGATGAGGGATTCCTGCTCGCCGGCACTGAACGTCTGACCAGCCAGCAGGCCCTGATTTCCGAGACGCGTCAGTAAGAGAAATCCGGGGCTGGCCAGTTGCAGTTCATTGCGGACGGAGGCGATTGGATTCAGCGAACCATTCCACCAGCGCGGACCGATGCGAATCTGGGTGCTCGCGAAATCTTCTGCCGCCTGCCGGGCTGCGGGGGAGCGCACGGATCCGGAGAGGCGTGCGGTCTGGCCGGAAAAATCCAGGCGAACATTCTGGAAATCAGGGCCTTCGAGGCTGTTTGAAAGCGTGGCTACGGGAACGTGCACCATCCAAAGGGCCAGCGGGCAGCAAACGAGTGCGGCCAGAGCAAACCATCGGGGAAATTTCCGCCACTCCTTCCTCACAGCGTGAGCAGTTCCAGGGTGGTGGCCCAGTCCATGCACTTGTCGGTGATGGACTGGCCGTAGGTTAACTGGTCGGCGGGCTGGGGAAATGCCTGACTGCCAGCCACGAGGTTGCTCTCGAGCATGGCGCCGATGATCGAGGTGGTGCCGGAATCGCGCTGACGGAGGATCTCGCGGAAGACACCGGGCATGAGCTTGTGATCCTTGTTACAGTTGGCATGACTGGCGTCGATCATGATCGAGGTTTCCAGTCCATTGCGGCTCAGGAGCGATTCCGTTTCCTGAACATGAGCCGGGGAGAAGTTGGGCCCTTTTTCGCCCCCGCGGAGAATCACGTGGCAGTAGGGGTTGCCCCGGGTGGAGACGGCCGAGGCGGTGCCCTGGTCGCTGATGCCCAGAAACGTCTGCGGCTGCATGGCAGCCTTGATGGCATTGACGGCGGCGGTGACGTCCCCCGAGGTGGTATTCTTAAATCCAACCGGCATGGAAAGGCCGCTGGCCATCTGTCGGTGCGTCTGGCTTTCGGTGGTGCGCGCGCCGATGGCGGTCCAGCTCAGCAAGTCGGCAATGTATTGAGGCGTGATCGGATCGAGCAGCTCCGTGGCGGTTGGCAGGCCAAGATCGAGGACATCGCGGAGGAAGCTCCGGGCTATTTTCAAACCGGTGGGAATGTCATTGGTGCCGTCGAGGTGCGGGTCCATGATCAATCCCTTCCATCCCGTGGTGGTGCGGGGTTTCTCGAAATAAACGCGCATCACGAGCACCATTTTATCCCGGACCTTCTCCGCCAGGGCGGCGAGCCGTTCGGCATATTCCCGGCCTGCTTTCACATCGTGGATCGAACAGGGGCCCACAATGACGAGAAACCGGGGGTCATCGCCGGTAATGATATTTTGAATGTCCTCCCGGGATTGGGCGATTACCGAGCTTTGCGATTCCGTGGCTGGTAATTCGTTGCGCATTTCCCCGGGGGCTGGAAGGGGAGTATTGGAGACTATGTGGACGTCGGTGGTGCGGTTCATGAGGAGCGGTTGGCGGCCTGCGGATGGAATCGGGAACTTAGGGCGATTACCTGCTCTGGCAAGTTGCGCGTGGGGTGAGTTCAGATGATAGCCAAGTTAAAAACCATAAAAACCAGAAAAAATAAGTCTTCCATTGACTTGTGTCGTATTTTTGATAAGTTTCGCGTATTCTATAATTTTGTGAAAACATCCCTTTCTAACTTATACCATCCTCGCCAGCGACGAAATCGCCTGGGGTATACGTTGCTGGAAGTGATGATCGTGGTGGCGATGATGTCTGTCATGGCTGGAAGTGTGCTGCTGGTCTTAAGCAACGTGCAGCAAACCGCGACCGACACCAAACTCATGCACGACGTCGCCACCATCAACCGTGCCACCCAGGTGTATCGGATCAGCGGCGGCTCATTTGCAGGGTTGAAGGAACCTCAGGATGTGCTGGATCGGATGAAAACGAAATTGAAGGCCAGCGAAGCCGTGCGGATGGCCGGTCTGCGGAGGAGTTTGGTGGATCACCGCCTAGCGCTGCGGTTTCAGACCAGTGTGGAGGCCGCCACCAACGAACCCCGTGCCTATTTTAACGAGGACCAGCAGTTCTTCGTGATCGCCACGTCCGGCGGACAGGGCATCAAAGAGTTTGTGCTGGAGGAAGCCCTTGCCTTCAAGGATTACGGCGAGGATGATCGCAGGTCGTCGTTCGACCTCGCGAAGGTCAACAATTGGGTGT
>CALQSQ010000145.1 GCA_943333275.1 Akkermansia muciniphila | reverse complement strand
TGCACACCCTCACCCCCGCCGCCTACGCCGCGGCCATGCAGGAGAGCGTCGCCGGCCCCGCCGAAAAACCCGCCTAAAGGCTCCGGTCAGAAAATTAAGAGGCTTGAAGTCGGCGCAACATGGCATGGGGGCGCGTCAAACGCTTACAGTAAAACCCCAGCTCAGCAAAACCTTCGTCTACCGCGAGAAAGTGGTGCGGGAGATGTTTGGGTGAGGATTCACTTGGCTGGGTGTCCACTTGAACCCGGTGGTGGATTTGATGCCAGTGGCAATGTGCAGAATGGAGACACGGGCGGAGTCAAATCAAAAGGTTATTCGAGAGCAACCGGCGTCCAATCAAACCGGAACTTCTGCGCATCGCACCAACGGCGGAAGCGCTGGGAAACAATGATGTGTTGCTGGCATGGTGGATTCCAGCCGAATGCTTCTTTTGTCAGAAAGACATCCTGGGGTGCTAGTTTGGCCACTTGAGCTTTGGAGAATCGAAAGAGGCGCGGAATAAAGGGATCATCCACTTGATGCGGACATTCCTGACCGCTGGGATGTTCAGAGCCATCCTCGTGGATGAATTTGTTGAGCATCGGTGGGAAAGTCGACTCCGCCCAGAGCTGCCAGTAAGAGCCTATCGGTGCTTGTTTCGCCGTAAACCCCACCGGACGAAAGGTAAGCCCCTTGAACTTTTCCTTTTCCATGAGCCGCTTGATCGCATCTGTGCAAACGGTGACCGCGTTGGCGCCGACCTGACCAATGGGACACTTGTTGAGGCGGCCTTCAAGAATAGGAACAGAATTCCAAATTTTAGCAGCGTTCCATTGGGTTACAACGCCATGTCTACGATACTTAAAACAAAAATATTCTCCGTTTTCAAGATCCTCCTTCTCAATGATCCGGTCTCCTTCGATTGGGAATTTACCGTACTCGCGCAGCCATGGATAGGCGCCCCAACGAGGACTTTTCCCATATTTTGCAAGGAAGGCAATGACTTCATCATATTCCTGGGAGCCTACTTCAGCTGTCAGGTAAGCAGCAGAGGAACCTTTTTCATAAGATTCAGGCCAGCGTTTCCACGCTTCGTCGATTGCTTTTTTCGGAGCATAATGGCTGCTCTCTCGATCAAACGCGGGAGAAATAGAGAATTTGAATATTTCTTTCATGGAAAGAGGCGGCTGCGATTAAGAAGTTGATGTTATCGCCGGGATCAAGTGGCCCTCAATTCACCCATCGCCCCAAAGAGGTGAGGGAATTGGATGCGTCATGGGGAAGATTTAGGGGCAAAGGGCAGTGCCCGGCAACCGAATTGTGCGGAGTTTGCCTGAGCGGAGGGGGGGCTTGCGGGGGATGACCATGGGGAAAAGAGGAGGGTGCGGGGGTGCTCTTAGCTGTCCGGGGTCCGGGCGGGTTTCCCAGGAGGGGAGCGTCACGGGGATGTGGATTCGGATGGAATGGATTTGGAGGTGGCGGGGTGGTGCGGGTGGGGTTAGGCTGGGGCCTCTCTGCGGGAATCTTGCAGGCAGCCATCGTTGGGTCCGCCTGCTGGAGGGGTGGGGCCGGGGTGGTGAGATGATCTTTAGCCCCCAGCCTGTGCCATGAGCGAACCCATTCCGAGTAAACCCAATTCCCTGCTGGCTTTGTCCACAGGACTGCTGCTGATTGTGATCCTTTATTTCGGCAAGCCGGTGCTGATGCCGCTGGCGTTGGCGGCGTTGCTGGCGTTTCTGCTGAATCCGATGGTGAATTTCCTGTGCCACTGGCGGCTGCCGCGGGGGGTGGCGGTGCTGCTGGTGACGATGTGTGTTTTCTCGCTGCTGGGGGTGCTGGGGTGGGTGATCGGGCGGGAGTCGGCGTCGCTGGCGGCGAGCCTGCCGAACTACCAGGACAACATCACACAGCGGATCAATTCTTTCTATGACAGCAAGCGCGGCGGGCTGCTGGAAAAGCTGCAGGATCTCAAGCGCGATATTGAAAAGACCACGGATGCGGCATCGGCGGAGGCGGATTCCAAGGAGGGCCAGCCCCGCCCGCCAGAGGCGGCGACATCCGCGCGGGAAGTGGTATCGCCCACGCTGGCGGAGCCGATCCCTCCCGTGGAGGTGCCGCAAAGTTCCGGGCTGGTGGGCGGGCTGCTGGGGAGCGCGGGCGAAGGCCTGGGCTATGCGGCCACGGTGGTTCTGTTCCTGATTTTCATCCTTCTGCGGCAACAGGAACTGAGGAACCGGCTGATGCGGCTGGGGGGATTCCGCCACGTCACGGCGATCACGCGGGCGATGGATGAGACGGGGAGCAAGGTGGGGCGCTACCTGATGATGCAGGCATTGATCAATGGCCTTTATGGGGTGGTGCTGGCCACTGGATTGTATTTCCTGGGGATGCCCTATGTGGTGCTGTGGGGGGTGCTGGCGGCGTTGTTTCGTTTCATTCCCTATGTGGGGCCCATCGCAGTGGCGGTGCTGCCGTCGGTGCTGAGCCTGGCGGTTTTCAATGACTGGCAGCACCCGCTGATGGTGGTGACGCTGATCGCAGTGCTGGAGTTGCTGACGAACATGGTGCTGGAGCCGGTGCTCTACGGCCAGACGGTGGGCGTGTCCGATCTGGCGCTGCTGGTGGCCATCGTCTTCTGGACGTGGCTTTGGGGTGGAATAGGTCTGGTGATGGCGCCGCCGCTGACGGTGTGCCTGGTGGTGATGGCCAAGCATGTGCCCACGCTGGAGTGGGTGGAAACGCTCATGGGGGACAATCCGAAGGTGCTCTCCTACATGGTCTTCTTCCAGCGCCTGCTGGCGGACGATGAGGCCGAGGCGGAGGAATATGTCATTTCCGAACTGAAGAAGAAACCCGCCCGGGAGGTGGTTGATGAAATGGTGCTGCCGACGATCGCCCTGGCCAAACGCGAGTTGAGACGCAGCCGGATGTCGGAGGAGGAGGAACAGCGACTGCATGAATCCGTCTTCCGGATCATGGATGTGGCGCTCCCGGAGGCAAGCGCCGCCGCCACCCCGGGGGCCGGGCCGTTGATGCTGGGGCGGCCGCTGGAAGGCGGCGCGGATGATGCGGCGCTGCAATGTTTCGACCGGCTGTGCCCGCCAGGATTGAATTTCGAGGTCTTCCCGGTGCAACGCATGGCCGGGGAATTCCATGCGGAGATCGAGGCGCGGCAGCCTGCGGCGATCCTCCTCAGCGCGACCCCGCCGGGCAGCCACAGCAATGCGCGACTCCAGATCCGGCGCCTGCGCACGCAATTCCCCAAACTCAAGATTTACGTCGGTCGCTGGGGCGTCCCGCCGGATGTGGCCAATGCCGGGCCGCTGATGGAAGCAGGGGCCAGCGGCGTCTTCACCCAACTGGCCGAAGCGGAATCCGCCATCACCGCCATCCTGCGCGAGGCCTCCGCGGTGGAGGCCGCTCCGCCCTCCTGACGCCCTTTCTCAGGCCGCAACCACTCCGCTCCCTGGCTCGGACGCAGCCCCGCCCCACGGCCCTACGGCCCCACCTTCCCAAACTCCACCAACGTCGTCAGCACCCCCGTCGCGATGTCGATCTTGAAGATCGTCCCTGCGTTCTTCTTCCCGCCGCGCTGGGTGGTGCCGAGGAAGGCGCCGTGGCCATCGCTGACCAACGGAGCGTTGGGGTAGTATCCCTTGTGATGGGCTTGCTTCAGATCAAACTCCACCAGCGTGGTGAGCGCCCCGCTGGCGATGTCCACTTTGAAGAGAGTGCCCACGTCACCACTTCCGGCCCCATATGTGCAACCCCACAGGAAACCGTGTCCATCGCTGACCAGCGCCGCGTAGGGACCTCCTCCTGGAATACCTGCTCCCCTCCCGGTAAACTCCACTACCGTCGTAAGTGCGCCCGTGGTGGCATTCACCTTGAAGATTGTCCCGTATCCCTTTCCGCCTTGGGTACACGTTCCCCAGAGGAAGCCCGCACCGTCGCTGACCAGACTCCCCATCGGACTGCTGCCTCCCGTGCCTTTGGTGAACTTCGCCACGGTTGTCAGTTCCCCGTTGGTGGCATTGACCTTGAAGACGTTTCCGCATCGCTCCGCCCCGCTACAGCAGTTTGTCCCCCACCAGGAGCCGTTGCCATCGTTGACCAGCGCGTCGTTTGGGGCATGCGTGCCAGCGTAAGTCACAGGTGAGTCGGGGAATTCCGCGATGGTGGTGAGCACGCTGGTGGCAGGGTGAAACTTGAAGAGCGTCCCCACGTCTTTGGTTCCTCCCTTCTTAGTGCTCCCCCAGAAGTCTCCCATGCCAGCAGGAGCCAGCGTGGCATCGGGATAGCTCCCCAGGTGGGGACCGGTTGTTCCAGAGAACCGTACCAAGGTCGTGAGCACTCCGGTCGTGGCGTTGATCTTGTAGAGGGAGCCGTAATCTGTCGGAAAGCTAATCCCGTAGATGACCCCGAGGAGAGAGTCCACGCCATCCGAAACCAAGCCGCCAACCGGATGGATTCCAAAAGGGGGGGAGGCATCATACAGGAAGGTGTGGACGCGTTTCCATTCCGAGCCATCCGGCTTCATCTTATAGAGGTAGCCAGGCATTTCTTCGCTGTTAGAGGCGACCCCCCAATAGTTCCCATCCGGCCCCAGTGCCAGCGGGGCTCGCGTCGGAAGGGGCCTGTGTCTGTATTTCCCCGTCCAATCCTCCTTGAGATTTTCCCAGCCTCCGTGGAGCAGATGCCATCCGAGGAGGAACGCCAGCGTGCCGATGAGGACGATGGCGAGGGTCTTGAGGAGGGCGGGTTTCATGGGGGAGGGGCGATGGGAGGGGCTGGGGGTGAGTTTGGCACCCGGTGGGGGCGGGGTCAAGGGGTGGGGGGAAGGGGCTGGAGCCCGAAGGGTCGTGTCACGACCCCGGCGCGGTTGCGTCGCGCGGCCCCGGGAGGGGGGGGCTTGAGGGTGCTCTTAGCTGTTCGGGGGAGTAGGAGTACGGGGCCTTGGGGGCCGTTTCCGAGTTCGGAGCGCTGGAAGTTTCCGGTTCGGAGACCTTCCCCGCGCGGCGCGGGGTGGCTAACCGCCCCATGGAAGTCCATGAACTGCAGACGGACGTCCATGAATGGCGGAGGGACGGGGTTCCGCAGCGCAGGGAGGTCCCTCCCCGGCGCGGGCACGGCGCCCCCCGGCAGAACTTCCGACCCACCCAAACCACCAAATCATGAACTGGGACGCGGGCACCTGGGACTCCGGGGGCATGGAAACAAACGAAGGTGAGCAGTCGTAGTTCGACGCCGGTGAACGGGCTGATTCCCGGCAGGAAATGCGCCTTCCGCATGCGGGCGGTGTGCCGCAATGAGGCGGTGTGCCGTGTGCCGTAGGGTGGGAGCGGCGACATTCCTGTCGCTGAGGTTTAGTAGAGCGGAGGCTGATTTCCCTGGGGAGGAAGTCAGGCTGCGCGGTTTTTTAGATGGGCGACAGGAATGTCGCCCCCGCGGGGCATACGCGTCAACCTAAGCATCCGATCCTTATCAGATATGGGATCGGGCGACCCGGTGGGTCAAAAGAAAGTAGCCGGGGGTGACCGAGTAACGAGGGAACCCCCGGTATATCAAGGATTCGACACCGCCCCGGCAGGGGCGGGAGATAGCTCATGGCTAAGTCTCAATGGATTTGGGACACTTCTCGCGTCCCTGCCGGGACGCTTTTCTATTTACATGCTATCCGGGGATTTCGGTCGTGCCTCCCTGCATCCCCGGCTACTTTCTTTTGACCCTCCGGGTCGTAACCCCTTAATTCCACAAGAAACACAACCTTAAGTTGACGCGTATGCCCTCCGGGGGATCACGCCGTTTTCAATTTCCCCAGCGCTTCCTGGAGGTGGGGCTGGATGTCATTGGCGGCTTGTTCCACGGTGAGGCCCGGGCAGCCTTCGTCGACGAACTACGCATCGGCCCCTACAGAATCTGGCATCACGAACATCACTTCCGACCCATCGGAACCGACCAGACCGAAATCCACGACCGCGTCACCTACGTCCTGCCCTTCGGCCCCCTCGGCAACCTCCTGCACCCCTTCCTCGTAAAGCCCCAACTCAGCAAGATCTTCGCCTATCGCGAGAAGGTGGAGCGGGAGTTGTTTGGCTGATTGTTCGATCCGCAGAAAAGGGGCCGCGAACCTGGTGGGGGAGGTTCTTCCCGAAGTGCCAGGTTTCGGTTCGGTTGCGGCGATTCTAGGGTTGAACCGCAGATTTCACAGAGGACACAGATGCCTGAGAATTTGGATTCCTGATCCCGCTATCTATTCCCATTTATGGTCAATTTGACACTCGTTTGATGTCGAGTTTGGCGTATTTGAAGTTGAGCAGCAGGGCGGTCTTGAGGCCCGTGATGTTCAGGTATCCCAGCATTTGGGCGATGTGGCTTTCGTTGAAGGCGGCGACGACCTTCGGATCAACAATCAACCGGTCCTCGACAATCAAATCAGGGACCAGTGTGCCGATGAGCTGGCCGTCATAGAAGACGTCATGTTGCTTCTGCTGTTCGCAGCGCAAGCCCTGCCTGTGCAGTTCAAGGGCCAACGCACGTTCATACAGCTTCTCATCCAGCCCCGGTTTCAGGGTGTTGAGCACCTTCATCGCTGCACCGATCACGACCTGAGTCAATTCAACGTTTTCCGCGTTCATCTGTGATTAAAGGGATTGAACCACAGATGACACAGAGGACACAGATGCTGCCAGAATTTGGAATCCAGATGCCTCTATCTGTGCTCATCTGCGTCATCTGTGGTTTAATGAAAAATTTGAATATTGATTTCATGGCACCTTGCGTTCGCGGTTAACAAGTTGCTGTCATCGTGTTGATTACGACGTTTTCAATTCGCCCAGCGCTTCTTGGAGGTGGGGCTGGATGTCTTTGGCGGCTTGCTCCACGGTGAGGCCGGGGCAGCCTTCGGATTCGAGAGAGGTGATTTCCACGTTGGCGAGGCCGCAGGGGGTGATGGCGTCGAATCCGGCCAGCGGGCCGTGGATGTTGAGGGCGAAGCCGTGGAGGGTGATCCAATGCCGGACGCCGACGCCGATGGAGGCGAGTTTGCGCGGTCCGACCCAGACGCCGGTGAGTCCCTCGCGGCGTTCCGCGGGCACGCCGAGCGATAGGGCATAGCGGATGAGGGCGTCTTCGAGGCTGCGCAGATAGCGGTGGAGGTCCTGGCCGTGGGATTTGAGATCGAGGATGGGATACCCGACGAGTTGCCCGGGCCCGTGATACGTGGCCTGGCCGCCGCGGCTGACTTCTACGACAGGGTGTGGGAGAGAGGAGACTTCGCCGAGGCTGCTGCGGTCGCGGGTGCGGCCGATGGTGAAAACGGGATCGTGTTCCAGAAGAAAAATTTGATCGGGCGTTTCATTCCGAATCCGAGCCGCCACGGTGGAGTCCTGCAGGGCCAGGGCGTCGGCATAGGCGATGCGTCCGAGCCAATGGAACTCCAGGCTGGGGGAGGTCATGAGAGCCGGAGGGTGGCGGAGCGTCCGTGGGCCTGGAGACCTTCCATTTCGCAAAATTTCTCCACCAAGGGAGCGGTCTTTTCCAAAGCGGCGCGATCCAACTTCACGATGCTGGTACGGCGTTGGAATTGATCCACGGTCAGGCCGGGGAACGATTTTCCAGCGCCCCCGGTGGGCAGGGTGTGGCTGGGACCCGCGACGAAATCGCCTGCGGCCACCGGTGAATAATGGCCCAGGAAAATGGCTCCGGCGGTGCGGATGCCTGCCATGACGGTGGCTTCCTCCGCCACCACCAAGCTCAGGTGTTCTGGGGCATATTCATTGCAGAGCCGGACGGCTTCATTGAGATTGGCGGCGAGGACGATCCACGCGCCCTGTTCAATGATTTCACGAATGATCTCAGCGCGTGGCAGCGTGGCAAGTTGCCGGGAAATTTCCACCTGCACTTCATTGACGATGCGTTCGGAGGTCGTGACCAAAATGATCTCGCCATCATGCCCATGCTCGGCCTGGGCGAGCAGATCCGCCGCGACATAGGCGGCGTTCGCGCTGTCATCGCACAGGACCATGATCTCGCTGGGGCCGGGGAGAAGATCGATGGAAACCGTGCCGAAAACCTGGCGCTTGGCTTCGACGACGTATTTGTTTCCCGGGCCGAAAATTTTCTCCACGGGCCGGATCGTCTGCGTCCCATAAGCCAGCGCGCCGATGGCCTGGGCTCCGCCGAGTCGGTAAATTTCCGTGACACCCGCCAGGTGCAGCGCCACGAGCATGTCCGCGTTGATTTTTCCATCGGGACCGCAGGGGGTGGTAACGACGATTTCTTCGCAGCCCGCCGTTTGCGCCAGCGATGCCGTCATCAGCACGGTACTGACCAGAGGGGCAGTGCCGCCGGGGACATACAAGCCGACGCGTTGAAACGGGCGGAAAATTTCTCCCACCATCGCCCCCTGCGCATTCTGCATCTGCCAATCCTGACGCAGGCTGCGGCGGGCGAATTCGCTCACGTTGGCATGGGCGGCGGTGAGCGCGTGCAGCACGTCCGGAGCCACACGATCACGCGCGGCGGAAATTTCCTCCTGGCTGACGCGCAGCCCGATTTCCCCCAAATCCACGCGATCATATTTCAGCGCCATGGCCTGCAGCGCGGTATCGCCATGCTGCCGGACCTCGGAAAGGATGCCGGCCACGGTGGATTCCACGCCGGCAGCGGGGGTGAAGCGGCGGTTGAGTTTGGAGATAGCCGGTGAGTCGGATGGGGAGGAGGTCTTGAGGACTTTCATGGAAAAGATCACTAATGCGCCGGATTTCCTGTGCAAGCAAGACCCACTGCCAGCACGAAAACTTTTGCCCTCGGGGCAAGTCGGACTTATGGCTGTCCATGATTCTTCCCAGTGACGACAATTCCACGCCCCGCAAGAAGCCCGGCAAGCGCAAGCCGGACCCACCGGCCACCCCGCCGCATCTGCCCGGACCCTTTGAGGACGAGGAGGCGGAGGAGACTTGGTATAATGTTCCGGAATCTCCGGACAAGGAGGACACCGCGGCCTGGCGCGAGCTATTGAAATCGGAACTCGTCAGTTGCGTGGAGGATTTGGAAAATTTCCCCGACCCTGAAATCGATTTCGATCCCCCTGATCCACCCGATCTGTTTTCGTTCTATTCCCAATTGATCGCCCTGCGCGAGGATGTTTCGGAGCTTGAACCCGCTGCGTCGGTGGCCCCCATTTCGACAGCTGTTGCTGTGAAACTCGGGCTGCTGGCTGGTGAAATGAAGGCGGCAGGGCAGGCGGATTTTGCCGCGCGCCTGCTCGATTTAATTGAGGAAATCACGGATTAGTCCGCTGCGGTCCTGCTGTTGATTTAACGCTGAACATTCCCCATGCTTATTTTCTGCCCTCTGTGCCAGTCTGATGAAACCGTGGATGCTGACGGGGTCTGCGTGAGTTGTGGTGCCGACCTTGGTTCCCTCCAGGGGATTTTGTTCTCCGCTCAGGACTCCCTGCGGCTGGCTCTGGAGGCGATGCGGGAGCGCCGGGATCAGGAGGCGCTGGATTATGCCTACGAAGCGTGGGGGCTGAAGCAAACCATGGAAACCGCCGCAGTGGGATTGCTCGCGGCCATGCAACTGCGCGATGGTCAGGAGGCGTACCGATGGTTGAAGCGGCGGCGACGAATGAGCTCGTAGAAATTTATTATTCATCATGCCGCTTACGAAATTTCAACTTCTCCTCCGCAGTCTGCGTTACTATTGGCGCTGGCATTTTGGCCTGCTCATCGGGGTTGCGATTGCGGCCTGGGTGATTGTGGGGTCGCTGCTCGTTGGCGATGCCGTGAAGGGCACGCTGGCCCGTCAGGCCACGCTGAGGCTTGGGATGATCGATGAAGCGGTCTCGGCTGGTGAGGGATTCCTGGCGATGCGCTCCGTGCAGGCGGCGCAGTCGCGACTACCCGCAGCTACAGTGGCTCCGGTGTTGATTTTAAAAGGCACGGTTTCCCTGTCGGGCGGGGCCCTGCGGGCCAATGGAGTCAATCTGATTGGCGTGGACAATACGTTTTGGAAACTGGCCACCGCCCCAGGATCCGCGCCGACCGGACTGGCCGTGAATCAAGCGCTGGCGCAGACGCTGCAGCTGCACGGTGGGGAAACGTTGATCGCCCGATTTGAAAAACCCAGCTTGGTCTCGCGCGATGCCCCGCTCTCCGGTGAATCCGACCAGACCGCCGTCATCAATGCGCCGCTCACGGCCATCGTGACGCCGGAAGCGCTGGGTGATTTCAGTCTCAATGCCGAGCAGACGGCCCCGCTGAATTTGTTCATCCCCATCGCCGATTTACAACTGGCTGCAGACCAGGCGGATCAGTGCAATCTCGTGCTGGGCCGCTCCCATGGCACTCCCGACAGCGAGCCTCAGAGCTTGCTGGGAGCCTTCCGTGCGGCGGATTCCTGGACGCTGCAGGATGCGGGGATTAAAGTCAGCACTCTGGCGGATGGTGCGACGACCCGGGTGGCGAGTCCGCGCATTTTCCTGCAGGAGGCGCTGGTCAATGCTGCGGGTCCAGAGGCCGGCGGAGTGCTCACCTATCTTTGCAATGCCGCCATGGCGGCGGAGGATCGCTACACCGCCTACCCCATGATCAGCGCTGTCGATGGGCGGCTCGGCGTGGTGCCGAAGGATCTGCCCGCGAATGGTATGGTCATCAACCAATGGATGGCGGACCGGCTTCAGTTGAAAATTGGCGATGCCGTGAAGTTGAATTATTTCACGGTCACGCGCGCGCGCCAACTTCAGGAGGAGAATGCGGACTTCATCGTCCACAGCATCCTGCCGATGGAGCATCCCGCAATGAATGGTGAATGGACGCCGGACTTCCCCGGCGTGACGGAGGCGGCGAACTGCCGCGACTGGAAACCGGGCATTCCCATGAAGACCAAGGGATTCATCACCGACGCGGACGAGACCTACTGGCAGCAAAAGAAGGCGACCCCCAAGGCATTCATCTCCCTGGAAACCGGCCGGAAACTGTGGCGCAATCGATTCGGTGATCTTACTTCACTGCGACTCACGGCCCCGGCCGCCGAGGTTGAGAAAGCCATCAAAGCGAAACTCACGCTGGCGGATCTCGGCTTTGCCTTGGTGCAACCGCAGAAACTGGCGCAGGCGGCGGTGGCTGGGAGCATGGATTTTGGCGCGTTGTTTCTGTCGATGAGTTTCTTCCTGATCGTCACGGCCCTGGTGCTCGCGGCGCTGTTGTTTCTTTTCAATGTGGAGGCGCGGGCGGCGCAGGTGGGCTTGCTGCGCGCCATC
>CALQSQ010000144.1 GCA_943333275.1 Akkermansia muciniphila | reverse complement strand
GGCGAACCATGTGGTCTGGGGATTCACGGCACTTTTTGCCCATGGGAAAATCACCGGTGTCACCAAGGTGCTGCTCGCGCTATTGCTGTCGCCCGTGGCAGGATTCCTCATGGGATTTATCATTCATCGTGTGATGTGTTTCCTCCTGCGGGCGGCCCGTCCCACGATCAATCGCAGACTCCGTTTCGCCCAATTTTTGACCTCCGCCGGGCTCGCCTTTTCCCACGGGGCCAACGATGCCCAGAAGAGCATGGGGATCCTGACACTGGTGCTGATGCTGGGCGGCTTCATTCCCAGCTTCACAGTTCCCTTCTGGGTGATGCTGGCCTGTGCGACGGCCATGACTCTGGGGGTGCTATCCGGAGGGTGGAGAATCGTGCGCACGCTCGGATTTGCCATC
This sequence comes from Akkermansia muciniphila, assembly GCA_943333275.1. Lineage (GTDB taxonomy): Bacteria > Verrucomicrobiota > Verrucomicrobiia > Verrucomicrobiales > V1-33 > JAGNEJ01. The sequence continues at coordinate 11,195 of CALQSQ010000144.1, read as the reverse complement.
TATCGCGTGCGGCCGCTCCATGCACTGGATTCGCAACTCACTGCAGCGACAGTTGTCATGGGGTCCTCGTTGCTGGGGGCTCCGGTCTCGACGACCCACGTGGTGACGTCCTCAATTCTCGGCATCGGCGCGTCCGAGCATCCGCGATCCGTCCGCTGGCAGAAAGCCCAGGCCATCGCCCTGACCTGGCTCATCACGCTCCCCGGAGCCGCTGCGCTGGCGGTGCTGATCTATGCCCTTCTCCACGCCTTTTTCCCACTCAAAGCCTGATTCCTTTCCCCATGTCCAATCCCACTCCCTCGTTCCTCATGCGACTCGTCGCCCGCTTCGTTCCTCAGGCGCCCGATTTTTTTGCCCTGCTGGGCGAGCAAATGGACCACATGCGACATGCCGCGGACCTGCTGGTAAATTTCATGGAAACAGGCTCCGCCGAAGCCGGGGCCTTGATTCTCGAAGAGGAGCACCGCTCGGACGACATCAAGGTGCGCAACCTCCAGACCCTGAGCGAGGCATTTTCCACACCCATGGATCGCGAGGACATCTATCGTGCCATCATCGGACTCGACGAGGTGGTCAATTACTGCAAGGCCACCGTCAACGAAATGGACGTGCTGAGCGTGCACCCGGAAAAATACGAACTCGACATGGCCATGCGGATTCGCGATGGCGTCATGGCGCTGCAAGCCGGTTACGCCAAGCTTCAAAAATCGCCGGAATTGGTGATGCAGGACTGCACGACCGCACACAAAACGGAGCGCCTCGTGGAAAAAATCTACCGGCGGGCACTGGCTGAATTATTTCAGGGTCAGGATTTCATCAACATGTTCAAACGCCGCGAAATCTACCGGCACCTTTCCAATGCGGCGGATCGCATGGCCGTCTGTGCGGAAACCCTCAATCAAATGGCGGTCAAAATGGGATGAAACCATGGCACGCCCGACTGCATTCGCCCTTGGCACTTCCCCCTCCCGGGCTAGACTAACGGCATGAAATTCCTCCTGACCGCCGGCCCCACCCGCGAGCCCCTGGATCCCGTGCGCTACCTCTCGAATCGTTCGTCGGGCAAGATGGGTTATGCCCTGGCGGAAGCGGCTCAACGGGCCGGGCACGAGGTCACGCTGATCTCCGGACCTACCGAGGTGGCTCGTCCGGAGGGCGTGCATTTCCTGCAGGTGGAAACCGCCGGGAAAATGCTGGAGGCTGTCCAGGCATCCATCGTCGGAACAGACTGCGCCATTTTTGCGGCAGCGGTGGCGGATTATCGGCCGACAAACATTGCGGAACAGAAAATCAAAAAATCGGCGGATAGTCTGACGTTGGTATTGGAACGAACACCGGACATCCTGGGCTCCATGCGTGCGCTCGGCTACCGCGGGGCGCTCGTGGGATTTGCCGCGGAGACGGAGCACCTTGTGGAAAATGCGCGTGGGAAGCTTTTGAAAAAAGGATGCGATCTGATCGTGGCCAATGACGTTTCGCAGCGGGGGATCGGTTTCGATTCCGATGACAACGCGGTCACTCTCGTGTTTGCGGGCGGCCGGGAGGAATCGATGCGAAAAATGTCCAAGCGCGATCTGGCCGAAAAACTCATTGGCGTGTGCGAGAAACTGGTGAAGTAAGCCGGACCTATGCCTCCCAGTCCCCAGCAAATCGATGCCTTTCTAGCTGCCGCCACCCACGCGGCCCAAACCGCCGGTGCCTTCATCAAATCCCATTACGGTCAGGTTCCTGTGGTGAATGAAATGAAGAAATACGACATCAAACTGGAACTCGATGTGCGCAGCCAGGAAATGATCGAAGGGATTCTGCTGGAGGCCTTTTCCGATCATGCCATTTATGGGGAGGAGGGATTGGCGGGAAATCAGGCCAGCCCGTTCCAATGGATCGTCGATCCGATCGATGGAACGGTGAATTACTTTTATGGCATTCCGCATTTCTGCGTCAGCATTGCCCTCCGTCATGAAAGCAAGATTATCGTCGGTGTGATCTTCGACCCGATGATGAACGATCTCTGGCAGGCACGCATCGACGGCAAGCCGCTGCTCAATGGCAAAGAGATCAAGGTGAGCAACCGCAGCGATCTCGCAGATGCCGTCGTCACCGTGGGCTTCAGTAAATCCAAGGCCAGCATTGATGCCGGTTTCAAACGGTTTGTGGATATTGCCTACCGGGTGCGCAAGACGCGCATGCTCGGCAGTGCGGCGCTGGCCATGGCCTACATTGCCTGCGGTCGGCTGGATGCCTACATCGAGGAAATCATCAGCCTCTGGGATGTAGCCGCCGGTTTGTTGCTGGTGGAGACTGCGGGCGGGACCACGAAGCTTTTCCCCAAGGATGACGTTGGCGAAAAATACAGTCTCTGTTGCAGCAACGGCTTGCTGCCGCTGGACGAATTCATCACCGAAATGGGAAACCCCGCACTATGATCCGCACCGGCATCGGTTATGACGTGCATCGGTTGGTCCCCGCCCGGGAATTGATTCTCGGCGGCGTGGCCATTCCCCACCATCACGGCCTCGATGGCCATTCCGATGCGGACGTCCTCTGTCACGCCATCGCCGATGCCCTGCTGGGATCCATGGGTCTGCCGGACATCGGTCATTATTTCCCGCCGACCGATCAGAGCATCAAGGGCATCAGCAGTTTGGAAATCCTGCGGCAAGTGGCCGCGATTCTGGCGAAGGAAGGTGCGACGATCAACAACATCGACTGCACTCTGATCGCTGAGCGCCCGAAAATTCTTCCCCATGTTCCCAGGATGAAGGAAAATTTGGCCGCGGCACTGGGACTGCAACCGAATCAGGTGGGGGTCAAGGCGACCACCAACGAAGGCATGGGATTTCCCGGCCGGGAAGAGGGTATGTGTGCCATGGCGGTGGCCACAGTTCAGACAGGCAATTAACGGCTCATTCCTTGTCCACGCCCAGCATGAGATATTGCTCAGCCTGAATGCGTGCGGTTTCCAATTCCACGTCCTCAGCAATCCTCAGGGGCTCTCCAAACCCGATCCGCACTTTGCTGAAGGGTTTCGGAATGCGGAACTGATCCCAACTCTTCAATTTCCATGCTTTCGCAAAATTCACGTTGATGGAAACCACCGGTGTCTGGGTCAGTTGCGCGAGTTTGACCGGACCGGGTGCCAGCTTGTAACACGGCCCACGCGGGCCATCGGGAGTGATGCCAATGTCATTGCCCGATTTCAAGCAGGAGACCAGTTCAGCGACCGCCTGGGCTCCGCGTTTGGAACTGGAACCCCGCACTGCACCAAGACCAAAGCGCCCGACCGTTTGAGCAATCAGCGCCCCATCGCGGCTGGCGCTCGTCAGGACGTGAATCCTGCGATGTCGCAGGTAACGCCGATACACCATGGGAGCGAGGAAGATGCGATTATGCCAGAATATCCAAATCAATCTCCCGTCGGCGCCCATTTCCCGGATCCCATGCGGATCGGAAAATTCGTAACGCAGCGTGAGCGAAACGAACCGGATGAGCCAGGAAGCCGCCCATCCGATGATCGCGGCCTTAAAGGAATTCTGCGGGATGACCTTCGCCATGACTTACGGAGTGCCGTCCACATCGACGGGAGTGATGACTTTCCATTCGCCCACGGGCAGTTCGCCCAGTTTTAAATTTCCAATCTGCGTGCGGTGGAGTGCCGTGACCGTGCACCCCTGGCTGGCCAACATGCGTTTCACCTGATGATACCGTCCTTCCACGAGCGTGATGCTGGCAGTGTGCTCCCCCGTGATCGTCAATTGTGCAGGCAGGCAGGGCTCTGTTTCCGAGCGCAGGATCAACTTGCCGCTGGCAAATATTTCCGTGCAGGCCGGAGGGATTGGTTGCTCGCAGGTGACTTCATAAACTTTAGCCACATGCTTTTTCGGCGAACTCCACCGGTGCACCAGCGCTCCATCATCCGTGATCAGAAGCAGCCCGGAAGTATCCTTGTCCAAACGCCCGACTGTAGTCACGGCGGGAATGCGTCCGATCATGCTGCTGGGCAGAAGATCATAGATCGTTTCGGAATCACCCTCATCGTGGCTGCAAACATAACCCACCGGCTTGTGGAAGGCCACCAGCACGCCCAGTGGAAACTCCACCGGCAGATCGTCCACACTGGTCTGGGAGGGGTCAATCCGCAGCCTGGGGTCCAGCACCACCCCACCAGCACAGGAGACACGCCCACGCTTGACCCAGCTGGGAGCCTCGCGTCGGCTGCAATAGCCAAAACGCGAGAGCAATTGGTCTGCCCGAAACAATTCCACTTTGGCACTCACGCGTGTTCCTCCTCGGCCATTTTCGTGATCGTGGCGTTCAGCAAGTCCACGTAGCCGTGCACATCGAGATGCTCCGGCTCAGGCTCGCCCCGCACACTGTAGAGCCACCCCACCAGATAAGGATCGGTCCGGACGATGCAGGCATCCTCCCGCAGCGCCGGGTTCATGCCCGCAAATTTTCCATCCATCACACAGAAGACATCGCTCGCCGCCTTAAACCCCTCCACATACCCGATCTGCTGGCCGGAAACGACCTCCCCACCTTCGGGAATCTGGAAATTGAAATCCACCAACTCTCCCAGCATCCGTGTGGCAAATTTCGTAAACCCCACCCGCCACAACCCCGGTTCCCCCTCCACCGGAGCCATCCAATAATGACTCCGCGTATACTTAAAGTCGGCCGGAAAGCGGGCCGTAAAGCGGGCGTGTTTGAAGCGAATCCATTCGCGGTTATCAGCAGAGGCATCCATGGGTAAAAGGGCTGCCTGTCCATACCGCCCCCACCCACCCCGTCAACGGGGAATGGCAGCTATGGTTCAATCCCGGCTTCGATTAAGTTGTTGAAGCGATCCACCGGTTCCTTTGCGCTCCATGCGATTCCACGCAGGAGGAAAATGCGGAACAAGGGATCATCGTAAACGGTCGAATAATGGCCGCCGAGGGTGACGAAGATGCGACCGCCAGCTCTGGGTTCCTGTGTCCAGGCGTGGGGATACGACTGCCCCGCTTCCAAGGCGCTGGCAATGGGGCGGATGGGAGTTCGAGCAGAGGGAACCAGGTTCCAATACATTTCGTCCTCGAAGGTCACGTTTTGAAACCCACGGGCGATCGGGTGATTCATTTTCTGGTCAAAGACCATGTCGATGGGGCCGTGGCGATACTTGGTCTGGGCAGCGTCGGAGGCAAGCCCGAGGCGCGTGGCGAGATCCGGCGCGGCGGTGCCGCCCTCCAGGGACCAATGAATGAAAGTGGCCCCACCTCCACGAGCCAGAAAGGCATCGAAATCTCTGGCACGGGAGGCATCCCAGTCACCACGGCGGTTGAAGACAACGACATCCGCATTGAGCCATTGGTCAGCGCCCGGCCAATCCTCTGCCAGACTCACAGTCGTATTGGCAGCCAGGGTGAAAAGCCGCGACCATACCTGGCGCCAGCGGGGATAATCATGCTCACCGATTCCATGATCCTGTTTTCCTGTGACCAAAAGAATCCGCAGCGGTTTTAGTTCCGCCTTCGTCTCCGGGGATCCAGCGAGGACGGCCTGCAACTCGGCACGACTCCGCACGGGAGGTTTGGCATTTCCATGATAAACGCGCATCAACGGAAGATCAGTCAGGAGGAAAGCCATGAGATCGCGCAGATCATGCTCGCCGATCATTTTATCCAGACCCGGAATCATGAGGGAAATTTTCGAGGGTTCATGTTTCAGAATGTCCTCCGTGGCGATCACTATCTCCTCCCCCACACCCACGCCGAGAATGGTTTTTCCTTCCGGCTGTTCCCGCATCACCGCCAGAAACTGACGCCCATCCTTCAGTTTCACGTCATGCGCGATATAGTCCGGATTCAAAGTGGCATAAGGATCCTGAATGTCCTTCAACACCCCGGCATAACTGCGGCTGGTGAGATTGGAAAGGTCCGGGCCCAGCCGGCCGCCCTTGCCCCGCACCTGATGGCATTTGGAACAGAGCGCCCGGTCGCTGAAGAAAATTTCCCGACCATGCGCCCAGTCACCCCCGGCGATTTCCGGCCTAGGCAAGGGAGCGGCCAGTCCCGGCGTCAGTTCCGGCATGGCCCAGGGCAGCAGGAAGCGCCGCAGGAGCATGGGGCGGGGGCGCTGGTCTTCCTTCGTGTGCCATTGAATCTGAAATTTCGGCATCGATTCGGCATGGCAGGTGATTAGCAGATCAAGTGGTTGAAAGGGTTCGGGAAAAACGGTGATGATGGCATCATGCGTGACCTGGCCGAGCTGTGACTGGGTCATTTGCGTGCGACCGGCACTTCCATGCTGCACTTGAAATGCCGCATCGGGCGATGAAATCCAGAGGGTGATTTCCTCCTTTGCAGGCTCGTAATCCAGCGAAGCACCAGGCTGGGTCGCCGGGCGCAGCATGTTCCAAAGATCAAGGCGGGTGCGCAGCGTGAGATCACCTTTTCCCTGGGGATATTTCAAATGATCCTGCAGCAAGGCTTCATTCACTTTCGAATCCAGATGCGTTAGAACCTGATTCCATGCTTTGCCGGAATCGTCACGCCAGACAGCTTCAACGCCGGTGAGTTCCGCATCGACATCATAGCCACCGAGTTTGATATTATAATGCTCAACTGCAGAGAGCGGAGCCACGCGCAGTTCAAGCGTGCGTTCGTCCACCCTTTTCACTTCCGAAATGGCCACGTCCGTCACGGGCGCGGTCTGCTGGAGTTTGATCACTTCATACGGTGGCCACATGGTTTCGTATTGATCCCCCGCCCTCGTATGCAATCCCCGCTGGATGGTGCCGCTGGTTGGAAACTCGGCTGGCAGGGGTTGATCAAAGACGATGCGAAAGGTCTCGCGCGAAGCCGACCATACGAGGATCGGCTGCGGCGTTTTTTTCTGCGTCATGGAAATCCGAAAAATTTTGCCTGGACCATTCGGGCCCGTTCCCCAATCCGGATCGCCACTGTGCGTCGCCACCAGGAGATCGCCACGCGGGCTCACGGTGACATCCACGGTGAGTTGATTGAGGCAGGCGATTATTTGATTCTGTGCGACGTAGCCGGAGGCGGTTTTAATCAGTTTCGTGCGGTGAATCTTCCCGCGTGACTCCGCAGCGATGAGGGCATCCCCCTGCCACCAGGAAGGGCCGAAGCTGGGACCTCCATTGACGCCCTCGTTAAATCTCAACCCGCACGTCGATTGGTGCTGCGGACCGTAATCAAAGACGCTGGGTTCATCGAAGACGTTGGGCAAATGACGCGGGTGCCGTGGAGGAAATCCATAATGACGCCCGCGTTCGATCAACAGCAGTTCGTCCAACGGATTCCCATTTGGCAGCCAGGTCGCCCCCTCCTGATCCGTGCAAAACAAGTCGCCCTGTTTGTTGAATCGCAATCCAACGGGCCAGCGCACACCAGTGCAGAGTTTTTTCCGCGATTTGAAATCGGGCGCAATGCGCAGAATGGACCCACGCTCGGAAGTGAGATCATTATGGGCCACACCCTTTTCATCCAGCTCGTAGGCATTGTCATACCAGCGGACTCCGAGTCCGAAATACACCGCACCATCCTTTGGATCATAACAAATGCTGGCCGTATCAACACCCGCGCGCGCCAACGGCCAACCTTCCGCGATCACCCGCTCCTCCTCCCCCACCCCATCGCCATCACGATCTGTCACCATCATCACCCGGCCCTTGCAGGCAAAGAAAACGGCATCGCCATGGGGCGATCCCTTGGTGGCCAGATCCATTCCGATCGGCGCACTGATCTTGTCACTCCCTTTCCAGAAAAGCGTCGCCTGATCCTCCATTCCATCGCCATCCGTGTCGCTCAGCAAATGAATGTCCCCGTTGTATCCCAGCACCACCAGCTTGCCATCGTGGCGGTATTGCAAATTGACCGCGTTCGTAAGCTGCAAAGGCAGCTCCTTCACCTCAAATCCCGGCGTCAGCATCTGTATTTCGGGCGGGGCATCGGCAGAACGTTTCAAGCGTTCGGCAGCCCATCCGATGGGAGCCAGACTGAGAAAACAGAGGGTGCAGGAAATTATTTGATTCACACCCCCGCTTCTATCCGATGATGCAATTTCAGTCCACCTCATCCTTTCCTTATCCAGACGACAAGGAATTCACCTCCGACCAAAAATGCGGCTACCCACCCGCACGATGGTCGCCCCCTCCTCGATGGCGATGGAAAAATCATCGCTCATGCCCATACTAAGCCCTGGAAGGTTCGCTTGAAATTCACTTTCGAGAGCATCGCGAAGTTGGCGAAGGGCGGCGAAATGCGGACGTGATTCCCCGGAGTCCTTGACGGCGGGAGGAATCGTCATGAGGCCAATGATATCGAGGTGCTGAAGCCGGAGCAGAGCCTCCAGATCACGACGGACGGTGGTCGGGGAAAATCCAAATTTCGCGGCATCATTGGCCACATTCACCTGCACATAGCCCTGTGGTCGGACGCCGATTTCCCCGGCGATGCGATCGATATCCTGCGCGATAGCCAGCGAATCAATGCTGTGAATCGTCTCGACGAGCGGGAGGATTTTGCGAATCTTGTTCGACTGGAGATGCCCGATAAAATGCCAGCGGTAATGCGCGGGCAGCTGGGGGATCTTTTCCAACGCCTCCTGCACCCGGCTCTCTGCAAAAACAGGATCCGTATGTTCCGCGGCCTCACGAATCGCCTCCGGTGGAAAGGTCTTGCTGACGACGAGCAGCGTCGTGTCCCCAGGCTTGCGACCACTGCGCTCGGCAGCCGCAGCCATGAGTTCGCGGATCTCAGTCAGGTTATCGGAAATGTGGCTCATGGAATGGGGGAACGTTGCCCAAACACCGGCCGACGCTACTTTTTCTTCAACGAACTCAAAGACTCCACGAGATCGACAAATTCCTGTTCGGTGACTGTGGAGGCCAGGCCTGGAGCCATGAGGGAAATGGGGAGTTTGGTTTTGCTGGCGACTTCCGCCTTGGGCGTTTTGACGATCACGCCTCCGGGAACCTTGAGGGCGAGTTCGTCATCGGTCTCGCTGGCGATCATCCCGATGTAGGTATCCCCCTTCGTTGTCTTCACCTCAAATCCTTCAAAGCCGAAGCTGATCGCGGCATTGGGATCGAGAATGGCGGTGTAGATGGCCTCCTTGGGAAGTTTGGTGCCGATCTCGCTGAGGGCAGGACCGAAATCGATCCCTTCATCTCCGATCTTGTGGCAGGCGATGCAGATCTTGGCATAGGCAGCGTGACCATTGGCGACATCGCCCTTGCGGGTAAGCAGTTCGGCGATGGGAGGCAGGGGCTTGTTGTCGGCGGACTGGGCCATCGGCAGCAGCTCGGAGCCGGCCTTTTTGATGGCGGCATCGGCAGAGGCGTTGAGGACCTGACTCGCGGCGAGTTTTCCTTCGGCAGGCAGTTGGTTTTGCTGCACCGCCTCCAATAGAACCATTTCGCCGTTACGGCTTTTGCCAAGCGAACGGACGGCGATGGATTTTTGGTCTGCGCTGGATTTGGGATCCTGAGCCACCTGCAGAATTACAGCCGCAGCCTCGCGGCTCTGGCTGATTGCCAGGGTGTCAAGCAACGGTCCAAACTTGTCAGGAGCCGCGGCGAGGATGGCGGCTTTGATCGCATCCACCTGCCCCATTTTCACCAACGTCTTAAAGGCCGTGCCGGCTTCCGCAGTGCCAACCTTGGCAATGCCGAACTCGAGTAACTTGAGACCTTCCTCGGCCACGTTGAAGCGATCCAGAAAGTCGAAATAGGGCTGGCTGCCACGATTCGCATTCAGGAAACGTCCCACGGCCTCCTTCACTTTCGGGGAAGCCTTGGCGTAGTCGAAATTTTTCAATTTCTCAATCGTCGCCATAACGAGCCGGTCCTTGGCGGCCTGTTCGTCGGTGGCGGGATCTTGAGCGAATGCTGAAGTTAGGATCAGCGCCAGCACAATAGGGCGTATGGGTCCCATGGGGCTCAGAGGGAATTACTGAAGCGACTTTTCCAAGGCGGCCTGGCGCTGGGCTTCGGTTCCTTGGTAATCGATGGCGCGGAGGTAGCGGAGTTTTTCCTCGGCGGAAATCTTGGAATCTCCGAGCAACTTCAGCGAGAGATCGGCGGACTTGGCGGCTCGGCTGGTCCAGATGATATCGCGACCCGCGGGGGTATCCCATTTGTCACCAACCAAGGCCAGATAGGCATCAAGGCAGGCATCCCAATTCAACTGAGCGCCGATGTGAATGGCGGCGAGATACCAGCGGTCCTTGCCATCATGCTTGGCGGCGAGTTGCGCCCAAACTTTGGCGGCCTCGGGTGTCTTGGTGAAACGCAGCGACGTGAGTGCCTCACGGCGCACCGCCGGGCTGGCATCTGCCACGAGCGGAGCGGCGAGTGCCACGATGTCAAGCTTCAACTGACGGGCGAGCCGCAGGCCGGTGATGCGAATGTCCTCGTCCTTATCCTTGAGCGCCAAGGCAACGACCGCGGCTCCCTGCTTGGTTAGCTTACCCAGTGCCCAGAGGGCACGCGCGCGGAATCGTGGATTCGTATTTTCATTGTAAATTTTTTCGAGAGCGGGCTTGGCGGCATCGCCGGCTTTGGCCAGTGACTGCCACGCCAGATAACGCGTGGCTTCATTGGGATTCAGCAACGCGGCCGCCGCACCCTCGGGAGTCGAAAAGTTCGGTGCTGCAATGGTGTATTTGCCCAGCGCAGCAGCCGTGGCCACACGGTAAACGCGACCGTGCTCCAAATCCCCCATGCCATGGCCGCCGACACCCGGATCATACCAGTCGGCCACCAGCAGGCTGCCATCCGGAGCCACGCAGACATCGCTGGGGCGGAACCAGCGATCACGCGTCCCCCTCAGGATATCCACGACATCGGCCTTGTTTCCCGCGCCGTATTTCGTAAGAGGATAGCTGCGGACAATGTTCGGTCCGGCATCACAATGGATGATCTGGCCTTGGAAAGTGGATGGGAGCATGCTGCCTTCATAGACGAGAATGCCCGTTGGACTTCCGGCACCCGTCACCAGGAGATTGGGCATGACCCCGGGATCCTTTTGATGCCAGTGGGCGGCCTGCACTTCCTCCTCGGTTTTGGCATCTCCCTTCTGCCAGCCTGCGCCGGTGAGTTCGTCCGAGTATCCGTAGTTTCCAAACTCCATGACATGATTGATGCGGACGGACTTATTGCCGTCGTCGTCGTTGTCACTTTGGAAAATGGT
>CALQSQ010000143.1 GCA_943333275.1 Akkermansia muciniphila | reverse complement strand
TTTGGCGATTTTGGCGGCTTCGGCAACGGGAAAGGGGTGGAGATTTTGGCTCCACCCCATTCGAGATTCGCTGATGCTAAGCTGGCTGCTTAAGGCATGAGAGGAGAAGAGGCGCCTCCCTCAGTTGCGCCTGGATCGGCGGGCGTGCTGCTTCCCTTGATGGGGTTACCGGAAGGATCGATGAGCTTGGCGGTGACGTAAATCATGAGGTTCTTCTTGAAATGCTCCTCAGCCTTGGTCTTGAAGAGGCGGCCGATGAAGGGGATGTCTCCAAAGATCGGCACCTTGTCCTCAACCATTTGCACGTCCTCACGGATCAAACCACCGATGCCGACGGTCTGGCCGTCCCAGATGGTGACAGCGGTGTTGAGTTTGCGGGTGGCGAAGACGGGTTGTTCGATGCGGTTCTCAGTGAGCACCACGGTCGTGGCAACTCCTAGGGCATTTGTGCCGCCAGTATTGATGGGGCTGCCGAAGTTGATGAATCCTTCAAACTCCACGACTTCGGGAGCGATGGTGAGGTCGATGGTGTTGCCATCTTCACCGATGACCGGATCCACTTCCATGCTGACGCCGGTGTTGCGGACAGCGAAGGTGGTTGGGGTAGTTGGGGTAACCGGGAAGCTGCTGACCGCACTGGATTGGCCGAGGCCACCGTTGAGGCCGCCGCCCAGGGTGGTGGAACCACCGAAGGTTTGAGGAATTTGTGGTGGATCGAAATCGGTTGGGTAGGGGAACTCACGGATGATTTCAATCTTCGCACGCTGACCACTGCGGGACACAATGGAGGGCGCGGTCAGAAGATCCACACCCTTCTTCTGGCTGAGGGCGCGCATGACGATCTGGAACTGGGGGTCAGAGAAGACACCGGCCAGGGCGAAGACGCCGGGGGCAATGGTCGAGGCACCCTGACTGGCGATGCCGTTGGCCAGCAAGCCGTCGATGGCGTTGGTGGCGATGGCACGACCACCGGAGCGATTGCCAGCGGTCATTGGATTCTGACCTGTGACCGTGGGGCTTGTCCCGGAAGTTGGATCAACAAAAGGATAGTTGGCGGCTGTAACGGGAGCTCCATTTCCGGAGGTGCCGCCGCTGCCGAAGTGACGGTTTCCAATGTTGAACGCGCCGAGCAGTGTGTCGAAGCCCAGTTCCTCGGTGTTGCGTTGGGAAATTTCCACAAATTTGGTCGTGATGTAAACCTGCTTGGGGGATTTATTTTGCAGTTCCTCAATCAGCCGCTCAATGATGTCGAGCTGCTGGAGGGTGTTTTTGACCACCAAGCGGCTGCTGCCGGGAATGAAGGTGGCACTGGAACCGGCGGCTTCGAAATTTGCGCCGAGCGAAGACAAAACGGTTTGAGCGTTTGCCCTTGTGGGCATCGTGGATGCGGCACCAGCGGCGGGGGGAGCTCCGAAGGGATCCACTGGCGCAGCGGCTCCTCCGCCCCCTCCAGAATCCACACTTCCGGCGGAACTGAGAAAATTGGGCGGGACACGGAAGACGCGTGTCTCCATGCGGTTTTGGGAACCTTCAATGGAAGTAATAATCACAGCGTGGGATTCGATGCGGTAGCTCAGGTTGGCGAGCTGGGTGATTGTATCCAGGGCCACAATCATCGGGACATCGCGCATGTCGTTGACCGTGATCGGTGCGGGGGCCTTGCCCTTGGTCTGAAGGATGAAATTGACGCCGGATTTGTTTTGATCGAGGTTGTCGAATTCAATGCTCTTGGCGTGGAGGTAGCTGATGACGTCCTCAATGCTGGCTGCGTCAAAATTGATCTTCGGCAGAATGATGGACTTGAGTTTCATCAGAATGGGCGAACCAACTTTGTCCGTGGTGGGACCGTTGTTGATCGGGGCACTTACGGTGTGGGGAACCGGAGATTCCCAGAGTTGGTCCACTTCACGGAGGGCGCGGGCGCGGGTGTGATCGCGGGCGGAACGCAGGTAGTTTGTAATTTCGCGTTCGGTGTTTTCCAACTGACGGCGGGCGGCGGTATTGGTGGAATCGATTTCGAGAATCGCGTTGAAGGATTTCTGAGCCTCATAGAACTGGCCGAGGTCGAAGTAACCGAGGCCCTGCTTGAGGAGCTTGGAGACCTGCTCGGTGTCCTCATAATGGACTTTCGTCATGGCAGGATTGTAATAATCTGGATCGTCCAGGCGCTTCATGAGGACCTTGGCACTGTGGTTGTCGGGATCCTTGTCGTCCGCGAGCACTTCCTTGAGGAGCACCTTGGCATCGTCAAATCGGCCCATTTTGCCAAGCTTGTCGGCCTGCTTGAGGGCGGCATTGGCGAATTTGGAAATCATGCGGGAGCGGTCTGCGGCGCTGAGCGGGGCATTGGGGATGCCGTTAATAGCCTCGCGGTATTTTTCGAGGGCACCCTCGTAATCTCCGTCGGCGAAACGACGGTCGCCTTCGGCCTCGGCGAGGCGGGCATTTTCAATACGCTGGAGGCGCTTGATAACTTCGGCATTGGCCGCACCCGACGGGGCACCGTAGCCTCCGGAATCGGGCCCTGCGTTTACAAAGTTGGTGGTGGTGATGCAGGCCGCGCAGACAGCGCTAACGATCCGGGTTTTGTGTGGTGATTTCATCTCAGGCTTTCTCATGCAGGTAGTGGGAGTGGAAGAATGGTGACTTGAACAGGTTTCGGTGGGGTTGAAAAGCAGAAAGTGTCGGGAAGGAGGAAAAATTTCTATTTTGTGAGCATCAATTTGGCTTTTTTGACGGGTTTACCGGGGACGGTGTATTCGATTTCGATGAAATCCTCCCCGATTTTGGAGAGGAGGATCTTGTATCCGGTAAAATCCGGGAGTTTGAACTCCTCGCCCTCTTTTTTCGTGTCTTCCGACCCCGAAAGCAGCGATTTAATCTTGGCCTGGTAGGTGGCGAGGTTGATGGTGGCTTTTTCCTGGATCACGACGGGCTTGTCAGGATTCAGCGAATCGATGAGAACGAGGTGCTTGGCGATGGCCTTTTGTCCATCCACAGCGGCCTCGCGGTCTTCAATCCCCTTGATCTTGAAACGCTTGTCATCCTTGAAGATCTCCTCCCCGACCTTTGCATCGAGACGGGAAGCCTGGCGACCATCGGCCATGAGCGGGGCCATGCGTTTGACGGAAATATCCTGGCCATCCACGCCAACGAACTTGATTTCATAAGGAATTTCGATTTTTTCGATGAAGCGCAGTTTGGTGTAGAACTCAGGCTGGCTGTCGGGATTGCGGGGATCACTTCCACCCTGGAATTCTTCTTGATTGTTATATTTATCGCTATCCGAATCGAGCTTCAAAATATCGCTGCGGGTGATGTCGAGTCCGTTTTCGTAGAGCCACCAGTTGGGAACTCCTTCACGGACGGGAGTGGTGGTTTCGTCGAGAATGCGGATGGCTTCGTCCACGCCGGCCTTGGCGAGCATGGGGGAGGCGGTGAAGGCGCGGATGGATTGGTGGGGGCCGAGTTTGACGGAGGACCAGATGTGCTTGTCTGGACCTGCGAAAGCGGTGAGATCGGTGAGAGCCTTCGCAACATCTGCGGTTTTGTCAGGACCAAGCTCGCTGCGCTCTGTGACCTTGGCGTTGGTCCCGGCTTCGGATTGAGAAAATGCCGAGGCCGACAACCATCCTCCGATGATGAGGGCGAAGAGGCCGCACACCACGAGGATGAGTTTTTCGAAATTGTTTTTAATCCATTCCATAGGAGAAATTATTGAAAGGTGGGGTCCGTGGAGGGAGTTGCTTATTTGGTGGCTGGCGGGGCCTCGGCTTCACTGGAGGCTTCAAGGTCCTTGAATCGCAGGAGGTCGATGTCCATGTAGACCGAGATTTTTTCGTTACCGATGATGTATTTGGAATCGATCAGGGCCGAGTTGTCAGAGGCGGCGGGATCCGCAGCGTCCGGTGGAACCGGTGAAGGGGTGATGTTGAAAGCCTTGGACGGTCCCTGGTGGCTTTCGTTTTCGATGCGCATGAGATTGACGGCGAAGAACGGTCCGCCTTCGGGCAGTGAGGCGATCTGGTTGAGGCATTCCTGGACGGCTTTCTCGGCTCCGGTGAACTGGAGGTGGATTTTGTAGCGGGAGAGGACTTTGGATTCGTCCAGCGCGACGGTTTCCGTCCTGGCACTGGCCTTGGACCCTTTGGCGGGGGCGGCGGCCGGAGGGGTGGCGGGCTTCTTTTTCTTCGGGTCAACCGGGGCCGGAGGCGGGGTGGTGTCCTTTTCGTAGGGCAGTTCCGGGCATTGGATCTCGTTGATCTTGGTGACGCCGTTGTTGACGAGAATGGTGAGCAGGGTGTTGACCGAGGTGGCCAGATAGTTCACCTGCGGGGCGGCTTCCTTGAGCGGAGCGCCGGTCAGATAGCGGGAGAGGCCGAGGCTGAAATCCTTGGGGAGTTCGATCTTGCGGCTTTTGGCCGTCAGTTCGAGGCGGGCTTTGAACTCGCCCAGTTTCTCACTGACCTTGTCCGCCGGGGTATCGTTATCCAGGGGTGTCTGGTAGGCGACCATGGAGTTGTGCAGCTTGTCCACTTCGGCAGTGAAGGCATCCACCTGTTTGCGCTTGGCCTCGACATTTCCGTCATTGGGGTAGAGCGGGGCCTTTTGGAGGTTCTCGAGGCTGGTTTGCCCGTCCTTAAGCTTCAACTGCGCCTCATCGTAGGACGAGTAGGCGCTGAAGCAAAGGTATCCGAGGATCCCGGCACCCACGAGAGTGACAACCGAGTAACCGATGATGAATTTATTTTGCGATTGGCTCATGTGCCGGGGCTTAAAATTGGGAGTGAGGGAGGCTGGAAATCAACGCCCAGGCTCGGTGAGGGAAAGTTTGAACTTGTTCTTGAGCGGGAGCCGGAGATTGAACGGACTGGCAACCAGTGAGGTGGCGCTTCCGGTGTCGATGGCGAACCATTTGTCGATATCCTTCTGGTCCCAGTCGGCGGGCACATCGAAGATTCCCTCGGGGGCGTCCTTGAGGCGTTCGAAAATGGTGCGGACGGAGTTTTTGGTAAATAAGCCGGACAATTCGATGGCGTCCACCGTGACGGTTTTGACTTCACCCGGCTTGAAGGATTTGGGGGCGACCGGAGCGGGGAGGGAGCCCAGATGCGGTGCGCCTTCGCCGAAAAGTGGTTTGGTGAGGGGCATGCCGTCCGAATCCAGCGGCTGGAACTGGGTCATCCAGGCGTCTTCATCGGTCAGCTTGGAATTGATGAGATTGACGATGCCCAGCCAGTATTGGCGGCGGGAAACGGCATCCGCGAGGTATTGCGCGCGGGTCTCCTCGATCTTCTGGCGGCTTTCCTCGGCGGTGATGGCCTTTTTTAATCCATTCAGCTGGCCGAGGTGTTTGTCGACTTTCTCCAGCTTGGAGTTGGTGGCCACGGTGGAAAAGTGGAAATGGGCGAAAAGCGCGGCAAGGCCGGCGAAGAGCGCAGCGGTGGCGGTGAGGAGCTTGGGTTTCTTCCTGGCGACGGCTTGGGCGAGTTCCACGGAGCGCGGGGAAAGGTCCAGTTCCAGAGGGCAGCTCATTTCGCGCAGCGCGAGTCCGACGAGTTCACCGATGCAATGGGCCTGGCGGCTGGCGGCTTCCACGTCGATCTTGGGTCCGACGCTGACATTCTGGAGGGCGTTGAACCAATGCACGGGGAGGCGCAGTTTCTCCTCCAGGAATTCCTTCATGTAGGGGAGGGCGGCGGCGGCACCGGCCAGATAGACGGAACTCGGGGAGGAGCCGCCCTGGCTCTTGTATTGCTGGATCCGGCGGTTGATCTCACTGTGCAGTCGGGTGAGCTGGTTGCGAATGATCTTGGACATGGCGTCCACTTCGGGATCGTCATGATCGGCATAATTGCCGCCGAGATGCACGAAGCCATCGGCCTTCTTGCGAGCCTCGGCATGGTCGAAATCGGTTTCCATTTCCTTGGCGATGGCGGCCGTGACATTGGAGCCGCCGACCGGGAAGGAGGCCACGAACAACTTGTGCCCTTCCATGAAAATAGCGTCGGTCATCCGGCTGCCGATATCAATGAGGAGGGTGGCTTCCTGGGGCTCGCCGTGGCTGTAGCGGAAGGCATTGTAAAGGGCAATGGGGCCGGCTTCGACGAGTTTCGTGTTGAGGCCTGCGCTGGTGACGCTCTGGTTGATGTCCTCAAGCTGGTCCGCACGGATGGCCGCGATGGCGACCTCGGCTTCACCGCCGGCTTTTCCAACAACCTGATAGTCCCAGACGGTCTCCGTGAGCGGAAACGGCACGGCCTGCTGGGCTTCAAATTTGACAATATTGCCGATCTGATCCTCCCCGAGGGAGGGCACCTTCACGAAACGGGTGATGGTGCCGTGGGAAGGAATTGCGTAATTGACATCGGATCCCGTGGCCTTGAGCTGGTTGACCAGACTCTTGATCGCGGTGGAAGTGAGGCTCTTGCGGGCCATGTCCGAGCTGATTTCGCCGGGGAGTTCCTCAAAGGCGAAGTCCCGCAGCAGGAGCGACCCCTTGGCTCCCAGGGAGAAGCGGGCCATGCTGATGCGTTGGGAACCAAGATTGAGGGTGAGGATTGTCTTTTTGTCTGCCATCGGGGAGGTGGGTAGGAGCAGTGAATAGGTTACGTGTCAAAGGGATTCCAGCGCGGAAGCCCATTCCAACATGAAAATCTTGACATTACTTGTCGGCCTTTTCCTCCATGTAGTAATCATACCACAGGGGAGCGAAGGGGGTTTTGTGTTTAGGAAGCAGCCGACCCTCCTCGACGGGAGGAGCGGTGGGGGCCTTCCACCAGGAGGCTCCGGATCCTTTGGGGTAAATTCCCACCAGATTGCCGTTGTAGGTGGCTTCAGCGCCGGTGAAGGTGATCTGATTCTTATCGACGATCTTGTCCCCTGTGATGTTCACGATACTGGAGTGGGAGAGATAGACAACGCTGTGAATGGTCTCATCGATCGGAACGTTGATGTAGGTGACTTCGGCGACCAGAATCTTTTTCTTGGTCTGGTCGGCGGGGCTCAAAAAGACGTAATATTTGATCGTGACGTTATCCAGAAATTTCAGCTTCTTGTCGGCGGCCTTGGGAGCCTTGACGTCGATTTCGAAATCGATCTCCAGCCACTCCTTGGCTTTCCAGCGCTTGTCGGTTGTTCCACCCTTGAGGGTGAAGTCGGGTGCCTTTTGGGCGGATATCTCAACTTTTTTGAACTTGAGTAATTCCTCCTTGGTATCTGCGGCGGGAGGTGCACCAGCGGCGGGAGCGGCATTGGCGTTGGAGCCGGCGGCGACAAAGCCGAGGCCGAGACCTAGAAAGGTGCGACGTGGTAGTGGGTTCATTGAGGGTAGTGACGGACGGATTAGGTCGGGAATTTTCGGAGAATGTGCGAATTCCCGCCGGAAGGCTAGTAAAAAATCCTAGAGGGACGATCTTTTTCTCATTTTCCGCCGCAGCCGATCACCAAATCAGCATGCAATCCCCGTAACTGTAGAACCGATACCGCTCAGAAACCGCCTGCCGATAAGCCTCCAGCATCAATTCCCGGCCGGCCTTGGCACACACGAGCATGAAAAGTGTGGATTTCGGCAGATGGAAATTCGTCAGCAGCGAATTCACCCGCTGAAACTGAAATCCCGGCGTAACAAAAATCCCCGTCTCCGCTGCTTCAGCCTTGATACGCCCGTGCACCGTCATCGAATGTTCCAGCACGCGCGTCACCGTGGTGCCTACGGCCAGCACACGGTCCGCCGCCTGAATTGCGGCAGCAGCGGGCGGGCTGATCTCATAGGACTCCACGTGCATAACGTGATCCTTGAGCAGGTCCGCCCTGACCGGCTGAAACGTCCCCACGCCCACGTGGAGGGTGATGAATGCATGTGGCAACGTTTCCAATAGCTCCGGCGTGAAATGCAATCCCGCCGTAGGAGCCGCGATCGCCCGCTCTTTGCCAGCATCCGCAAAAACAGTCTGATAACGCTCCGCGTCCAGCGCATCATCATCACGGTTCATGTAATGCGGCAGCGCCAGATGACCGTGCCGGGCCTCATCCACAGGCTGATCGAAGCGAATTAACCGCTCCCCGTTCGGCTCCAAAATTTCCTCCACCAACCCGGTGGCCCCGCCCAACATCACGCCATCCCCAACCCTCATTTTCCGCCCCGGCTTCACCATGCACCGCCACAGCAACGGCCCGCTGACCTCCAGCCGCAGCATTTCAATCTTCCCATCGTTGGAAAAAAACCGCGCCCGCGCCACCCGCGTATTATTTAAAACCACAAGCGATCCCTGCGCAAACTCCGCAAACTCACGGAAATGGTGGTGGGAAATGGTCCCAGCCCGCGCATCCACGATCATCATCCGCGACGCATCCCGCCGCTCCAGGGGACGGCTCGCAATCAATTCTTCCGGCAATTCAAAATCAAAATCCGCCGTGCGCAGTGAGTCAGAAATCATCCCCCCGCATGGACTGAAATCCTTGCGCTGTCCAGTGGGCGCATTGATAAGTAAGCGATGACGCGCTGGAAAGTGAAGCTTGACCTGCCCCGTTGCTCGCTGATTTACTCCTCCCACCTTTCCACTACCCACTCACTCTATAAAATGGACACCGAACTCACCATCATGGAAACCGACGATGCCATGGACAAATCCGTGGAATTCATGATCCACGAATTCTCCAGCGTGCGCACCGGCAAGGCCAATCCCGCGCTCGTCGAGGGCATCGACATTTACGTCCACAGCTACGGATCGAGCATGAAACTCAAGCAGCTCGCCATGATCACCACGCCGGAGCCGCGGCTCATCATGGTGCAGCCGTTTGATGCCGCCACCACCCAGGACATCGAGCGCGGCCTGCGCGAATCCAAGCTGGGCATCAATCCCAACGTCAACGGCAAGACCATCCGCCTCCCCGTTCCAGAACTCACCCAGGAGCGCCGCCGCGACCTCGTGAAGATGCTCAAGGGCATGGCCGAGGATGCCAAGGTCCGCATCAGATCCATCCGGCGTGATACCATCGAAGCCGCCCGCAAGGCCGAGAAAGACAGCGCCATCACCGAGGACGATCTGCGCGATGTGGAGAAAAAAGTCCAGGACCTCACCGACAAGTGGGTCAAGGAAATCGACAACCACATGGTCAAGAAAGAGGCCGAAGTCATGCAAGTCTAGCCCAGCATGAAAGTCCGTTTCCACCACTCCGAATACCTTGATGTCCACTACGCCGCCGCCCACGCCGCGCTCTTTGAGGGTGACGGCCCCGTGTGGGAAATCCTCCCCAAAATCAATCCCCACGTAAAGGCCCTGCTGGAAAAACACGGCCCCGGCAACCACGGCACCGTGCGCGGCCAGGCATACATCGACGAACGTGTTTACATCGGCAAGGGCACCGTCATTTCCCACGGCGTCACCATCCTCGGACCCACCTGGATTGGCGAAAATTGCTACATCGCCCCCGGCTGCTACATCCGCGAGAACACCATTTTCGCCAACAACGTCATTGCTGGCAACGCCAGTGAATTCAAGAACTGCGTCATCTTCGACTACGCCGAAGTCCCCCACTGGAATTACGTCGGCGACTCCATTCTCGGCTACAAAGCCCACCTCGGTGCCGGCGTCGTCCTTTCCAATTACCGCCTCGACCACGGCCGCGTCCCCGTCCTCGATCCCGAGGCCGGAAATAAACGCATCGAGACCGGCCTGGAGAAATTTGGCGCCATCATCGGCGACCACGCGGACATCGGCAGCAATGCCGTCATCAGCCCCGGCAGCCTCATCGGCCGCCACAGCATGGTCTACCCCCTCACCCACTTCTGCGGCGTCCTCCCCGAGCGGCATATTCTAAAATCCCGCCAGCAAACCGTCCTCATTCCAAGACGCTCCGACGCTCCTCAGAGCTAAGCTCCCGCCACTCCCCCGCGGCCAGATTTCCCAGCGGAAATTTCCCAATCGCCACCCGCAGCAACCGCAGCGTCGGATGCCCTATCGCCGCCGTCATCCGCCGCACCTGCCGGTTCCGCCCCTCCGTCAGCGTCACCGCCAACCACACATCCGGCACGCTCGGTCGCACCCGGATCGGCGGCACCCGCGGCCCATACTCCGGCTGCGGCGATAAAATTTCCGCCCGGCAGGGCAGCGTTTTCTTTCCCTGAATCAGCAGCCCCTTGGAAAACGCCTCCAAAGCCCCCGCGTCCGGAAT
The DNA here is from genome assembly GCA_943333275.1 of Akkermansia muciniphila. Taxonomy (GTDB): domain Bacteria; phylum Verrucomicrobiota; class Verrucomicrobiia; order Verrucomicrobiales; family V1-33; genus JAGNEJ01. The sequence goes on along the minus strand of CALQSQ010000143.1, from coordinate 1,545 downwards.
CTTCTCCACCTGCACATGATACGTCCGCTCATGCCCCCGCCGCGGATTCAGCAACCGATCCACCAGCCCCGCCTCATCCGTCAACAACAGCAACCCCTCCGAATCATGATCCAGCCGCCCGATCGCATAGACATGCTTCGGAAATCCATACGCCGCCAAAGTCGCCTGCCCCGGCAGCTCCGGAGTAAACTGGCTCAGCACGCCATAGGGTTTGTGAAAGGCAATCAGCACGCGGATGGGAGCAAATAGAGAGGGGATAGTCGAGGCCGCTCATAGGTTCCGGCCCGCAGTTCAGTTATGGGAAGGCGCGCTTAAAATTTCAACGCTTAAAATTCCATCCAACAGACCGTTCCGCACTCATCGACGGTCGACGACTCCACGCACCGGGCCTGAACCGTGTCCACTCACCCCACATTTCCCTGCATTCTCCTCCCCAAGCTCCCCCGTGCGTTGCCTTTGTTGGATTCCAATCTTGACACATTTTTTGGAGTGAGACACATTACTCGGTCGTTTTACTAATTTTCGGTATTGCGCAGTTATCACTAACCTAAAAATAAACACCATGGACAATCTGATCACGCTCATCTCCTTCGCTTTGGTCGTCGCACTCATTGCCGCCTTCTGGAAAATTTTCGTCAAAGCCGGACAGCCGGGCTGGGCCGCCATCGTCCCCATCTATAACATCATCATCCTGCTCAAAATCGTTGGACGGCCGACTTGGTGGGTGGTTCTCATGTTAGTTCCCTTTGTTAACTTCGTGGTGAGCGTTCTTGTTGCTATTGATCTGGCCAAGAGCTTTGGCAAAAGCGGTACTTTTGCGCTGGCCCTGATTTTCGCTGTCGGCTATTTCATTCTGGGATTTGGTGATGCCCAATATCAAGGTCCCGCAGCAGCAGCGAAAGCCTAGGTCCACGACGGTCATCCCACGCAGCATCCCCCGGCCATAGGCAATCGAGGATCCCATGAGCAGGGCTCCTTTTTCCCGCTTCGGCATGAGAAAAAGAGGCTGGGGTGACGTTTCTCCAATTTGGCGCAATCGGTGCCCACACAGGCCATCAGGCATCAGGCATCAGGTGGTGCCGGAGACGACCTTTCCCACGCCGGAGGGAACCTTTCCCACGCCGGAGGGAACCTTTTCCGGGGCGGATATAACCTTTTCCCTCCCGCAGAGAACTCTCTCCCCCACGGACATAACCTTTTCCGTCCCGGATATAACCCTCTCCATGCCGGACAAAACTCTCTGCGAGGCCGGCATAACCTTTCCCATCGCGGAAAAGGTCGTCTCAGCGGCAGAGATAACCTTGTCCGTCACCGACAAAACTCTTTCCGTCACCGACAAGGTTATATCCGCCCCGGACAAGGTTATCTCCGGCAGCCAGATTCCCGGTTCGCACCCCGGGAAACCCGTCTCCCCCCCGTTTCCCCGCTCCCACCCGCAACCCTGTCCCTGAACCCTGGCCCTGAACCCTGTCCCTGAACCCTGTCCCGGAACCCTGTCCCTGAACCCTGTCCCTGAACCCTGTCCCTGAACCCTGTCCCTGAACC
>CALQSQ010000142.1 GCA_943333275.1 Akkermansia muciniphila | reverse complement strand
GGCACCGCTCCGGTTGCTCTCCAGCAGAGCCGTATCCTGTGCCACAGCGCGCAGAAGCTCGCATTGCTTCGCTCGCTCGCAAGGCGCTGCGCGCCTTTGTCCCTCTTTGAGTGCTACAAAGCGTCCCGCTTTGATCGCACCGCGACACGGACAACCCAATTTCGGAGCGCGGAATCGAAACTATTAGAAATTTTTTAAATTTTCCTAATTATCAGACTTGCCATGAGAGTCTAAATCGTTTAATCCTCAGGAGGTTCCACAAAGGAATCACGAAAAAACCCGATGAACCAAACTGCCGCCACCTCACCCGCCCGGTCTCTGCTACCCATTCTCCTTCCATGGCTGATGTTGATGATGGTCTCGGGCTTGTCCTGGAAATTTTACACCGCCTTCAAAGCCAGCAACGCACTGGCCCATGAAAGCATGGACAAGGAAAAGGCCGTTGTCGAATACCTCGGCAGCCTCGTCGAAGAGGCCAAGGTCAAGATTTCCAACCTGGAGACGGACAAGGCCACCATTGCCAAACAACTCTCGGATGCCGAGGCCACCACAGCTTCCTGGCGCGAACAATTCAATACCCTCGGCCTCAGTCTCGCAGACTCCGAACAGGCCCGGCAGGAATTGGCGAAAAAATTGGCGGAGGCCTCCAAAGACTCACCCCAGGCTTCAAATTAGAGTGATTTCCGTAATTATCAGGGACTCCCCCTGCAAAGATGCAATTGGGAAAGAGGCCATGGGCGAAAAAATCCCCGCCTGCCCCTTGCCAAATGGCGAATTTTCCAGTCGATTAAGCCCCCTGACCGCCCCAAGAATCTACTTTACGGAAAAATCCCCCAACGTGCCCGACCTGCCGGAGAATAACTTTTACATCGATACCCCCGAAGCCCTGAACTCCTTTCTGGGCGATCTTTCCGCGCAGGGAAGCAAGCGATGTGCTGTTGATACGGAGGCGGACAGTCTTCACTCCTACAAGGAGAAACTCTGCCTCATCCAATTCAGCGCCGGGGATTACCATTCCATCATCGATCCCCTGCTCATCCGCACGGAAGGCCTCGGGCCGCTCAATGACTTCATGGGAGCAACCGAAGTCTGGATGCACGGCGCGGACTTTGACATGTCCATGCTCAAGCGGACGTTCGATCGCATCCCGCCGAAAATTTACGACACGCAGACGGCCGCACGCCTCAGCGGCACGCGTCAGTTCGGTCTCGCCAACCTGGTCGAGGATGTCTTCGGCGTGGTGCTTTCCAAACAATCCCAACGCGCCAACTGGGGCCGCCGTCCCCTGCTGGACAAGATGATCGATTACGCACTCAACGATGTGCGCTACATCCTGCCGCTGGCGGATCATTACATGGCCAAGCTCAGGGAACTGGGCCGCGAGGAATGGTTCTTTGAATCGTGCGAACATGCCAGGACCACCGTATCGGAACGCCCGACCCCCGATGCAGACAACCTATGGAGAATCAACGGGTCCGGCAAGCTCAAGCCCAACGGGATGAATTTCCTCAGATCCCTCTGGCATTGGCGCGACAAGGAGGCGGAGCGTCTCGACCGACCGTCCTTCAAAGTCATTGGCAATGTGGAAATCATCCAATTTGCCGAACAACTCGCCGTCGGCCAGGAGGCCAAACTCCCCGAACGCTTCCCCATTTCCGCCGCGCGGAGATTCCATAATGCCGTGCGTGATGCCAGGGAAACCCCGCCCGAAAACTGGCCCAAACGCAAGTTCGGCAAACGCATTGAACGCAATCCCGAGGCTGACAAACTCTTCGAGTCCCTCAAACAAAAGCGCGATAAAATCGCCACGGAACTGGACATCGACCCCTCGCTCATCGCCAGTCGCAATGTCTTGGAAATGATCTCCTTCCAGCCTGCGACCGCCCCTGAGCAATTGCTCAGCTGGCAACGCAAGCTGCTCGACCTTTAGTCGGTGGAGCAGTGGAAACGACGGCAGGGCGCAGGGGAAATCCCTATGAGAGAAGCATTGCCAGAATGTGGCGATTTTGATACACTGGGTTTCCCCCAGTCTCTCCCTCCCTCCTCCCACTCTCCCCCATGCCTCATTGCGCCCGCAATCTTGCGTCCTTTCTATTTTTCTCATTCCTCATCTCCAGTGGTTCCGCTCCAGCGGTTCCAGTCGCAGTTGACGATGCTTATTCGGTGAATGAAGACACCCAACTGAATGTCGGGCCGGTGACGATTTTTGCGTCAACCTTTGACAGTTCGGTGGTCGGCGGTGCCTGGGATTATCTGGACGAAATCAAGAATCAACTGACCGCCAGTCCCAAGACCTACCCCGTGGATGGATCGGGCCGTGGTTGGAAGGATCTCAATTTTCAATTGGCCTCCTCCACCGTCGCGCCTTGGAAATCCAACGCCCTGCCCATCCAGCGCGGAGGCCTAAACGGCATTTCCGGAGCGCCGGATGTCCTCGCAGCCAGTGCCTTCGGCGGCGCCGGCCCCGGTGGAAACGAAAATCCGGTCACGACGTTTCTCTTCCGCAAAGTCTTCACCCTCACCGCACCGCAGGCCGCCGAACTCAATTGGACACTGCGTTATCTGGTGGACGATGGCATGGTTGTCTATGTCAATGGCACGGAGATCGCGAAAGTGAATCTCACCAACGTGCTCAATCCCGATGGCGTTTTCAACACCAACACCTCCTCCACCTCCAGCGGCAACGAAGGCTCATACACCAACCTTCCAGTCACCCTGGCGCCGGGCTTGCTGGTGGCGGGTGCCAACGTGATGGCCATTGAGGTGCACCAGACCAGCAGCGGTGGCCTACTCACCAGCTCGGATGCGGGACTGGACCTTTCTTTCGCTCCTGCCAGCTACGTTGCCGGGGATGGCTTCACCTACGTGGCCAACCCGTTCGGCACCACGAGCGCCGCTTCGTCCTTTGCTTCAGGCTCTGCCAGCGCCACCGCAGGCTTCGGGGGTAGCGGCGGACTGACCATGGCTTGTGGTGGTCTTACGGGGAACACTCGCCCCAGCTCCGGTCCGCCACTTAGTAGGCGAAGTTCCTCAGCCGGGTGGACCCGGACCTTCAACGTTCCTGGCACGGGAACTAAAACTGTCGTATTCTCGCTCCGACATAGGCTAATCAGTGCGAGCGGCCATGAGCAGGACGAGGAAAGCTATGTGCTACTAGATATAAACGGCACGAAATACCAAGATCCTACCGTTTCCTTCGTGGGAGGGGCGGGGACACCTTACAATTATCTGGAGCGTATCGGTGTCGGCTCCCCCCTTTCAGCTACCGGGAGCGGGAATATCGATAATGGTTGGAAGACCTCCGAGGTGTCGGTGCCGCTGCCAGCGGGCACCTATACCCTAACGATTGGAGCCTTTGATGAGCACAGCACCGACGTGGTTCTCGGACTGCAAGTTGCCTCTTCCGAACAGACCCAGCTAACCATCGACGACGTCTCCGCCACCATTCCAGCTGCTGCAAGTCTGCTGGTCAACGACACCGGCGGGGCCGTCTCCGTAATCCTCGATGTGGGAACAACTCATGGCACCCTGGCGTTGCAGCCCAATGGAGAGTTCTCCTACCTGCCGACGGCGAATTATTTCGGACTGGACTCATTCACCTATTTCGCCAATGACGGTGCCGTAAATTCTGGCATTCCCGCCACCGTCACCATCGATGTCCTGCCTGTGAACGATGCTCCAGCCGCAGCAGCCGACAGTTACAGCACGCCTGAGGATCAGCCGCTGACGGTGGCAGCCCCTGGGGTGTTGACCAATGATTCTGATGCGGAGGGAACCACGCTGACCGCGAACCTGGTAGCCAGCCCCACCCATGGCAGTGTGTCCTTGCAACCGGACGGAAGTTTCGTTTACACCCCCACCGCCAACTATTTTGGGCCGGATTCCTTCTCCTACCGCGCTTCGGATGGAGCGCTGAATTCCACCACCACCATCGTTTCCCTCTCCATAACTTCCGTTAATGATGCCCCCGTGGCCGTGGAAAACACCTATTCCGGAGAGCCGGCTCAGCCTCTGGTCGTCGCTGCGCCCGGAGTGTTGGGAAATGATTCGGATGTGGATAACGCCAGCCTGACCGCCCAGCTCGATTCTCCTCCGGCCCAGGGAACGCTGGTGTTGCAATCGGACGGATCCTTCACCTACACACCCGCTGGAGCCGGCACCTTTTCCTTCACCTATCAGGCCTCCGACGGTGTCCTGCTTTCGGACCCGGTCACAGTGACGCTCCTGATCAATGCAGCTCCCATCGCCAATGGCGAATCCTACAACCTCAACGAGGACACCACTCTAAACATCGCGGCTCCCGGCGTGCTCACCAACGATTCGGATGCGGAACACGCTCCGCTGACCGCCACCCTCATCCAATCCCCGGCTCACGGGACCGTCACGCTGGCTGCCAATGGCGGCTTCCTCTACACTCCAACGCTGAATTATGTGGGGACGGACAGTTTCACCTACTCCGCCAGTGACGGCCAGGTTTCTTCTGCTCCCGCCACCGTTTCGCTAACCATGGCTCCCGTCAGTGATCCCCCCGCCGCCAGCGCGGATTCCTACAATGGATTTATCGATACCACCCTGTCGGTCCCTGCCGGCCTTGGACTGCTGGCCAATGATAACGATCCGGACGCTGGGGATATGATCAGCGTCGCCTCTTACCAGCAGCCCACCCACGGCACGCTGAACGTCGAACTGGACGGTGGCTTCACCTACCAACCCGATCCCGGATATTCCGGTCCGGACACCTTCACCTACCGGATCAGCGATGGCTCACGGCTCTCAACCCCCGCCACGGTCACTCTCGATATCGCCGGCTCCAACACCGCCGTCGTCATTTCCGAAATCATGTACAGCCCGCCCAATGGTGTGACCACGGAGGAGTTCATCGAGTTGGAAAATACCTCCAATTACACCGTTGATCTGAGTGGCTGGCGGTTCACCCAGGGCGTCGCGTTCACCTTTCCCGCCAGCACTCTCCTGGCACCCGGCGCGCGGCTGGTTATTGCGGCAAATCCAGCCGTCTTCAGCGCCAAATACCCCACAGTCACCAACTTCCTCAACGTCGGATGGAGCAGCACCACCAGCCTGAGCAATCGTTTCGAAACACTCCGCATCGTGGATGCGAACGGTGTGGAGGTCGACCAGATCGCCTACGCCAAGGAAGGTGACTGGGGCACACGCCAGGCGGAAACCGTCGGTGGCAACACCGGCTGGAAATGGGTCAGCGGAGCGGATGGACTCGGTCAGTCCCTGCAGGTTCGCAATCCCAAGCTCGACAACAACAACGGACAGAATTGGAGCAGCGCGACTCCCACGCCCGGAGCCGCCAATGCCCAGAACAGCGCAAATCTCGCTCCCCTCATTTCCAAAGTGAAGCACCACCCGGAGGTGCCCACCAGCACCCAGCAGGTCTTCATCACCTGCACCCTGAACGATGAACTGGCAACCGGCAGCAGCGCGAAATGTTACTACCGCGTGCTCAAAGCTGCCAACCCGCAGGATGCCTTCGTCAGTATCAACCTTTTCGATGACGGCCTGCACGCGGACAACGCCGCAGGCGATCACGAATTCGGCGCCGCCCTGCCGGCTCAGGCCAATGGCGCGATTGTGGAATTTTACGTTGAATCTACCGATGGCACGCTCACCCGCACCTGGCCCCCCGCGGCATTGAACACAGCTGGCAATGCATTTCTGGCCAATGACGCCTCGCCCCACTGCCTCTATCAGGTGGACAACTCCGTGTGGACACAGCCCCAGCCCATTTACCGCATCATCATGTCCAAGGTCGAGGGGGATGCCTTTGTGGCGGCTAGCTATAATACCGCCGAAACCAGTGACACGGACAAAAATGTCTCGGTGATCTTCGCGACCGGCGCGGACTCCAACATCCGCTACCAGGCGGGATTGCGGTATCGCGGCGCGGGCAGCAGAGGGGGTGGCTATGGCCCGCACAACTGGAAACTCAGCCTCGCCAACGACAACGACTGGCAAAATTGGACGAGCTTTAATTTGAATTCGCTCTCCGCCCCAGGCCTCGTGCTCGCCGGTCGCCTCCTGCAATGCGCCCAACTGCCGGGTGAAATTGCCACTCCTGCCGCCGTGCGTTTCAATGGAACCAACCGCATGGATCCCAGCGCCGTCCCCGCCCCCAGCAGCCTGGCCACCAACCTGCTTTACAGCCACCAGACGCCGATGAACACGGAATGGGCCGCCACCACCTTCCCCGCCAACGGCGGAGGTAATATTTACAAAAAGAACCGCGGTGCCGTCAACGGCTGGCATCTTAACGAAACCTCCCCCGGCTTGCCCGACATCGCCGGCTACATCAATGATGCCTGGATCAAACAATCCAATACCGCCGAGAACAAATGGAATGATCTGAACAATTTCATCTCCGTAATGCGTTCCGCCACCAGCAACGCCACCAACCCTCCCTCCATCAACATCGCCCAGGCGGCCACCGTGGCCAATCTCGACCAGTGGGCCCGCTGGTGGGCGTTTAATGTCATCGTCAATCACCGCGAAACGAATCTCAGCAATGGTGTGGACGATGACTACTCATTCTATTTCGGAACGACCGATTCACGCTGCGTCCTCCTCTCGCATGATTTCGATACGATCCTCGGATCCATTGGCGATACCTCCACTGCCTCCAACGCCACCATCTGGCAGGCTTACGACACCGGTTTCCTGAGTGAAAAGAGTTTTGCCTCCGCCGGGCTGGACATCCCCCGTGCACTCTTTTTCAACAACACGTTCGTCCGCATGTTCAAGGGCCAGTTGCGTGAGCTGCTGGGCACGGTTTTCTCCGCCACGAACTTCGACAACATGGTGGACAACACCTGGGGCGCTCCGGCCGGCAACTGGGTGGAGGGCACGAAAATTTCCACCATCAAGTCGTTCATGACCGCACGGCGGTCCTACATCCTCACCCAGCTGCCCTCGGCATTCACATTCACCAGCACCATCACTCCCTCCGGTGGCGTTTACACCACGCCGAATCCTGATGTCACCGGCCTGAGCGGCACCATGGACGGTTCCCGCACCGCCAGCATTCTCATCAACAACGTGCCCGCCGTCCTCAACAACCACGATGACACGTGGAACACCACCGGCGTCATCGCAGGCCTTGAGCCCGGCTATAACACCGTGCTCATCCGGGTCCTCGATGCGGCCAATGCCGAGATCACCCGCCAGACGCTGACCTATTTCTATGACGACGCCAGCATCACTCCCATTACGAGCAATGTCAGTGCCAATACCACATGGTCCGCAGGCGACGGTCCCTTCGAGATCACAAACTCGATTTCCATCCTGTCCGGATCCACCCTGACTATCGAGCCCGGCACAACGGTCTATGTGGCGCCAAGCGTGAATATCACCGTGGCCTCGGGTGGCATCCTCAGTGCAGTTGGCTCCGAATCCGCCCCCATCCGCTTCGTGCAGAAATCCGGCGTCACCACCAACTGGGGCGGCCTGACCATCAATGGCACAGCGGGCTCACCCCGCTCAACGCTGGCCTGGGTGATCTTTGACAAGAACAACAACACCGCTCTCCACACCAGCAGTGCCGATGTCTCGCTCGATCACCTGACCTTCCTCAACCCCGCCAAACAATACCTCTCCCTCGACGGCAGTTCGTTCGAGGTCAGCAATTGTGTCTTCCCCTCAGCCACCGCGCAGTTTGAACCCGTGCACGGCACGGGGGGCGTGCGCGCCGGCGGAAGGGGCATCATTCGCGACTGCTGGTTCGGCAAGCCGATCGGCTACAGCGATGTCGTGGACTTCACCGGCGGAAAACGCCCCAGCCCGATCGTTCGTTTCTACCGCAATACCTTCATCGGATCAGACGATGACATCCTCGACCTTGATGGCACCGACGCCTGGGTGGAGGGGAATCTCTTCATGCACTGCCACCGCAATGCCAGCTCGCCGGACAGCTCCAGCGCGGTCTCGGGCGGCAGTGACAGTGGACATGTGAGCAACATCACCGTGCTCCGCAACATGATGTATGACTGCGACAACGGAGTGACCATGAAGCAGGGGAATTCGGCCGCGGTGCTTTACAATACCATGATCCACACCACGAAGGTCGGCGGCATCGAAACCGGTTCTGGGGCGGAGAATGATATCGGCACCGGGGTCCTCAATCTCGCGGATGAGGGCATCGCCTCGGGAAATGGATTTGTGGCGGAAGGAAATATCATCTGGGATGCCGAGAGCCTCACGCGCAACTACCGCGCAGCCACGCCGAACGTGAATTTCATCAACAACATTCTCCCCACCGCCTGGTCCGGAGTCGGCAGCGGTAACTCGGTGATTGATCCCCTGCTCAATCTCAATCTCATCCCAACCCCCGGCACCGCCACCGAGGCGCAGGTGCGCGCCGCCTACGTCCCGCAGAGTTGCTCGGCCGCACTGGGCACCGGAGCCCGTGGATGGGACAAGGGAGCCACCGCCCCCGCAGGCATTGCCATCAGCCGGTTGCTTGCGAATCGCACCAATGCCTCGACCGCCACATTCACCTTCGGTCCGTTTGGAACCTTTTCCTACGGCACGCCCGTCTGGAATTACGGCTACGTGGCCTACCGCTGGAGCCTCGATGGCGGCGCCGTCAGTGCGGAAATCCCCAGCTCCACCCCGCTGGTGCTCACCGGTCTGACCAATGGCACGCACACCCTCAGCGTGGAGGGCAAGACCGATGCCGCCAACTGGCAGGACGCACCGCCCACCACCTACACCTTCACCGTGAATACCGCCCTGCCCAGTGTCCTCCTCTGGGAGGTCCTCGCGGATAATCGCACCGCGCACGCGCTGGGCACGACTCATCCCGACTACATCGAAATTTACAACTACGGCTCCGGCTCCGTGAACCTCACCAACTACGGGCTCACCGATGACGCCACGAAACCCCTGAAATACAAAATCCCTGCCTCCACGATCATACCCCCCGGAGGTTTCAAAGTTTTCTACTGCGACAGCCTGTCAAGCCAGGGCGGCGAATTGCACACCGGATTCGGCCTGGACAGTGGCGGGGAAACGCTCGGCCTGTATGCACCGGGTGCGATCGCCGGAGCCACGCCGATCGATTCCATTTCCTTCGGTCCCCAGTTGCCGGATAAATCCATCGGCCGCGCCGGGGTGGCCTCAGCCTGGACGCTGGCCACGCCCTCCCCGTCAGCGGTCAATCTGGCTGATTGTGATTTTGGCAGCACCAGCGTGCTGAAGCTCAACGAGTGGCTGGCCAATCATGAAATCGTCACCACCCAGGACTTCATCGAGATCTACAACCCCAGCACGAAAATCGTGAACCTCGGCGGCATGATGCTCACCGATGACAACGTCAACTACGCCGCCCTGCTCGCGCTCAATGATCCGCATGTTCAGGTCCTGCCGCCGCTGAGTTTCATCGCGCCGAATGGTTTCGTCCGATTCCAGGCCGACAGCAGCCCGACCGGTGGTGATCACCTGAATTTCAAACTCAGCTCGTTCCACAATGGCATCGCGCTCATCGATTCCAACGGGACCATGCGCGACCACGTCATCACCTACCCGCAAAGTCCGGATGTTTCCGTAGGCCGGCTTCCGGATGGTGCGGAATCGTATGCCAACTTCGTGCTGCCCACGCCAGCCCTTTCCAATGGCTCTGTGCTGACTACGGAAACCTCCCAGATGCAAAACCTCCGCGTCACGGAACTGATGTATGCCCCAACCAATGGACAGGCGGAATACATTGAGTTTCAAAATATCGGCGCCACGCCGCTCGTCGTGACCGGAATCCATTTCGCGAACGGCATCACCTTCACCTTTCCCACGCTGACCATTCCGGCGGGTGGTTACACCGTGATCACCGACAACTCGGCGAAATTCACCGCCCAGTTTCCCGGCGTCCCTGCTCTGCAATGGACCGGCGGAGCCCTCAAAAACGAGGGCGAGGGCGTGCGTTATGAAGTCGCGGGCTACAATTTCGGAATCCTCGATTTCAACTATGAGCCATGGTATCCGAGCACGCTCGGCGGCGGCGCGGCCCTGCAAATCATTGATCCCCTGGCACCCCGCGCCTCCTGGAGCCTCGCGGAAAGCTGGCAGCCCGGATTCCCAAGTCCCGGTGGACCCAGCGCCTTCGGGGTCCTCGCCGGCCTTGATTCCACGGTCGTGCTTCCGGCCACGGGCGTGATGGATGGCTCACTTTTCGCAGGAACATATTCGCCTGCCAGCATCACCACCCAATGGACGAAACAAAGCGGTCCGGGCACCGTGAATTTCACCGCCCCGCTTAATCCCGACACCAGCGCCAGTTTCAGCGATCCCGGCACTTACGTCCTCCGTCTCACCGCCACCGTCGCCGGTGGTCCCACGGCCTACAGTGAACTTTCGCTCAATGTCGTCGCGGACTACAGCACCTGGATCAACGGATTCTATCCCGGCAACAACAACCCGCTGACCATTGGCAAAACCGCCGACCCCGACCGCGATGGCATCAGCAACCTCCTCGAATTCGCTTTCGGCACCAATCCCAGTGTCAACAGCCAGGCATTCGCCCCCTACCCAAGCATCGAGGACGGCCATGCCGCGATCAACTACCAGCGCGTCTATGCGCCCGGTATCACCTTCCTCATCGAAATTTCCGAAGACCTGCAATCCTGGGAGCCCTATCTTGCGGAGGAAGTGCTGCTCGACACCTCCAATGGCGTGCAAACGTGGCGCGCCATCGATCCGCAAATCACCACCGACTCCCGCCGCCGCTTCCTGCGCGTGAAGGCCATCTGCCCGTAGGTCCACAGTCTCTGCTGGACAAACGCCTCCGCCACGGCGTTCCATCGGACCATCATGAAATTTTCCATCTGCAATGAAACCTGGCAGGGCCCGGAATGGCCGCTCGAATTGGTCTGCGATCGCATCGCCGCCGCAGGCTATGACGGCGTGGAACTGGCTCCGTTTACGCTGAAGGCGAACCCATCAGAAATGACGGAAGCGGAAGCCACGGAAATCGGCAAAACCGTGCGCGCCGCCGGATTGGAAGTCGTCGGGCTGCATTGGCTGCTCGTGGCCCCTGCGGGCCTTCATTTGACCACACCTGATGCCGCCGTGCGGAAACGGACGGTCGAATTTGCGCAGCATCTGGTGCGCATGTGCGCGGCCATGGGCGGGACCATCATGGTCTGGGGCAGTCCCAAGCAGCGCAGCATCGATCCCGCGTGGGACCGCGAGGAATGCCGCGCGCGGGCTGCGGAGGGGTTCCGTGTAGTAAGCGAAATTGCCGGTGCCTGCGGCGTCACGCTCGCGTTGGAACCGCTGGGACCACAGGAAACGAATTTCCTCAACACCGCCGCCGAAACCGCGGATCTCATCCGTCGCATCGATCACCCTGCCTGCCGTCTGCATCTCGACGTCAAGGCCATGAGTTCCGAGTCCACCCCCATCGCCGACATCATCCGCCAGCAGCGCGACCTCACCGTCCATTTCCACGCCAACGATCCCAACCTCCGCGGCCCCGGCATGGGCGACACCCCCTACGCCCCCATCGTCCAGGCGCTGCGGGAAACCAACTACCAGGGCTGGGTTTCCGTCGAAGTCTTTGACTACACCCCGGACGCCGACACCATCGCCCGCGAAAGCCGCGCCAACCTGCGACGGTTCTTTGGCGAATAATGCCAGGGAAGATTTAAACCAGTTCCTACCCAACTCCAACGGAGTTGCGCCCTCCAGCCCAGGGTTGCTCGAAACGAGCTACCCTGGGACAAGCCACCCCACCGATCCGAACCGCAACGCGGTTCCGCCCTCGCCGCCCTCCGCTCATGATGCCAGGGCGCAACGCCGTTGGCGTTGAACCTGGATTATGCAGTGGAGTAGCTGAATGGGGGCGGGTGAGCTTTGATTTTGCGGAAGATAGCGTCCATCCAAGGGCGTTTTGTGCGGGGCAGTGAGAGTTTGAGCACCTTGTTGCGGGCGTGCTTGCTGACCCAGCCTCCTAT
>CALQSQ010000141.1 GCA_943333275.1 Akkermansia muciniphila | reverse complement strand
GGACGCCCCGAAATACCTGTCCTTCGTGAGAAAGACAAAGAAATAGTCGTCAACCACCGGGCCATGGTCGTCGGTGTATTCACCAACAAGCCGTATCTCCTCCACCGCGACACGCCACCGCTCGTCCTGCGTCATCGTGTAGACAATCCAATCGCCCTCAACCACGATGCGGCCGGATTCATTGGGTTTGGCCATGAACGACTTTTACTGCAAAGTTTCCCATGGTCCAGGTTGAATCACTCCCCATCGCGGCCTCGTTGAGCAGCGAACAATGCAACCAACTCAACGGCCATTCGCCATGGCAACCGCTGCTTTCTTGATCGTCACCGCCCGGAGTTCCTCCGCCCGATCCTGCAACTGAGAGCACGTGATCTCAAGGCGCTTGCGCTGCTCATCGGTTAGGTCTGCCTCGGTTTGAAGTCTGAGAGTGAGGTCGAATGCCGACATGCGGAGCTTTTTGTATTGTTCAATGGCCAGCTGGACATCGACCTTTTGGAATTGCTTTTCAACGGCGATGGTTGGCGCGTCAGCATCTGCTGCGGTGAGTGGTGCACATAGCAGCGAGACAAGTAGGGACAGGGTGGCAATGGTGGTTTTCATCGGTTTGTTCGTTGTGAGCTGGGTTGGACTACTCGACGGAAATTTCGTTCATTCCGCGCATCCATGCCATCGCTACCACGAGAATGGGTGAAAGTAATCATCCAGATGGATTCCCCTCCTTCGGAGAGGCGACATTCCCGTCGCTGTTCGCAAACAACCTGCTAAGCAGCCTTCCGCTTACAATGCCCCCCCCGTCCTTGAGCTTGCAAGGTCTACAGGAACGTCGCCCCTCCAGATATTTCCTGTGCGAAAAGTCTTCCCGATATTCACGAGCCTGACAAGGAAATGGAGCGGGTAGAGGGAATCGAACCCTCGTATCAAGCTTGGGAAGCTCGTGTTCTACCATTGAACTACACCCGCCTTGGCTGTGCCGTGCGGGGATCGTAGCGTGGTGGGTGCGGGGTGCAAGGGAGAATTATCCGCGGGCGATGCAGAGACCTACTACGGTGGCGGCCTGGCCTTCCTTTTTCAGGACTTGGGCGCATTCGTGAAGGGTGGCGCCGGTGGTGAGGACGTCGTCGATGAGCAGGATGTGGCGGCCGGCGAACAGGCGCTGGCGGCGGGCCTGGGGGGTGAGGGTGAAGGCGTCCTTGAGGTTGGCGAGGCGGCCTTTGCGGTCGAGGGTGGCCTGGCTGGTGGTGTCGCGCTGGCGGCGAAGGCCGGGGATGAGGGGGAATTGGGTGTGGCGGTGGAGGCGGCGGGAAATTTCGAGTGCCTGGTTGAATCGGCGGTCGCGCAATTTCCTCGCATGCAGCGGCACGGGGGTGATGATCCAATCCTGGCGGGCTTGGATGCGTGGCTCGTCCAAGCCTTTGAGAAGCAGTTGGCCGAGCACGACTCTGAGGTGGAGTTGCCGATTGTATTTAAAGTTGTGAATGAGATCGCGCACGGGACCACGGCTTTCATATCCTGCGAAGGCGAAATCAAAAGCCGTGGGGCGATTCTGACAGTTGGGGCAGACGATGGTCAGGCTGGGGTCTGCGGGAAAGGGTTCCGCGCAGCGCTGGCAATACGGCGGCGTGATGGGGGTGAGCTGCTGGGCGCAGCTGTGGCAGAGTCGGTCGGACCCGTGAGAAGCGGTCAGTGGAAAGTGGCACGCTGCGCAATCCAAGGGGAAAAGCAGATTGGCGAGGGCCTGACCCCAGGGTCGGAGGGAATCGCGCAATGTCTGCATGAGGAGTCGGCTATTTCTTGTATTCCCGCGGCAGGGTGGCGATGGCTTTGCGGCGCAGCACAATCCATCCGGCGACGAGCAGCCCCGTGAAGCTGAGGACAACGAGTGGCACGAGTCCGGTCTTGAGATCATCGCCAATCCACGGCATGAAGGCCTTGCCATTGACTCCCTTGGGCGTGCGGGTGAGACCGGCGAAAAATTTGATCCCAAACACCCATCCCGCATGCAGGCCAATCCCCAGCCAGAGCGATCG
This sequence comes from Akkermansia muciniphila, assembly GCA_943333275.1. Taxonomy (GTDB): domain Bacteria; phylum Verrucomicrobiota; class Verrucomicrobiia; order Verrucomicrobiales; family V1-33; genus JAGNEJ01. The sequence goes on along the minus strand of CALQSQ010000141.1, from coordinate 10,075 downwards.
CGTCTTCAAACGGGCCCAGCCGAGAATGAGCCCCACGGCAAAAAGCGTCGCCCCCTCGGCGAGCAGGAAATTGGCATTGCCAAATTTCGCAAAGATCTGCCCGATCACCCAGAATCCCGAACCGGCATTCACATCGGCCGGGCTGACGAAGGTTTCATCAGGCGGTTGCAGCAAATGGATGATGGAGAAAAAGAAGCTCAAAAAAAGCAGCGCTGGCAGCGGACGCATCGTGCGGAGCAGCAGTCCAAACAACCCGGCCCGAAAAAACCATTCCTCCAGGAGCGCCACGCAGACTGCAGCGAAGAGCGCCATGCCCGCCAGCGAGGCCACTGCCACACCAGGCTTGCCGGCAAACCTCCCGGCATTGATGAACATAAATCCCATGACCAGCAGGAGACCGGAGGCCATGATGAATCCCACGGCGGCGTCCTGCCACCGGAAGCGATTGCGCTCCAGCCCACTTTCATCGCGACGCACCCCCGCCCAACTTAGAAAGGGCCAGAGCCAGGCAACGGCACCAATAAGCATGGCGCGGTTGAAAAAGCGTGTGAAATCAGAACGGGCGCATTGTTCCGCCAGCCAGCCCAGCACGGGGGATTTTTCCCAATGAAAGGTGTTCACCATACTCACCAGCCAGCCACCCGCCTTGAACAGCCATGGCGCCAGGACCGCGCCGGTGAGCAGGGAGGTCAGGAGGAATCCACAGAGGATGAGGGTGCCGTGCGGGCGGGCCATGGGTGAGCGATTGGATGGTTCGGAGGTGCGCCGAGCGTGGAACCCAATGCCACCCGCGTCAAGTTCAGGCATCCAAAGATCGCCTGTTGCCAAATTTTCGGATCCCTTCATAATGCCCCCATGTCACTTCCTAATCACGCCCCCGATCAACTGCCCGCCGCGGGCATCGTCGCCTCTCTTTCCCCCAGCGAACGCGCGGAACTCTGCTCCTACGGAGAGTTCATCACGCATCCAAAAGGCGATACCGTCGTGGAACAGGGAGTAACCCAGGCCTTTCTGCACCTCGTGCTGGAAGGCGAGTTGCGCGTGATTTTGAAATCGGAGGAAGCCATCCTGCCACTGGGCTATGTCCAAGTCGGCGAATGCGTGGGTGAAATGAGCCTGCTGGAACCCGTGGACGCCAGCGCCACCGTGCTGGCCAACGCCACGTCGAAAGTCTGGGCCATCAGCCGTGCGCGCTTTGAGGAGTTTACAGAAGTGAATCCCGCCGTCGCCGCCAAGTTGCTCAAGGCCATCGCCATCCAATTGGGACGCCGCCTGCGCAAAGGATCGGAACGGTTGCTGGACGCGGAGGGTTGATCGACGGCATCCAGAAACGCATGTCGCTTTCAGAAAAACTCTTCGCCACCGCCCAGCAGTACATTCCCGGCGGTGTGAACAGCCCGGTGCGGGCCTTTCGCAATGTGGGATCCACGCCTTTCTTTGTGCAGCGGGCCAAGGGCTCCAAGCTCTGGGACGTCGATGGACATCAGATGATCGATTATGTCCTCACATGGGGACCGGCCATTCTCGGCCATGCGCCGGAGAGTATTGTCAATGCCGTGCACGCCGTCGCCAAGGAAGGGCTTAGTTTCGGCATTCCCCACGCCTATGAAGTGGAAATGGCCCGGCTTATCTGCAGTTGGGTGCCGTCGATTGAAAAGGTCCGCATGGTCAACAGCGGCACGGAAGCCACCATGAGTTGCATCCGGCTGGCGCGTGGATTCACCAATCGCGACCGCATCGTCAAATTTTCCGGTTGCTACCACGGCCATGTCGACTCCCTGCTCGTGGCCGCCGGGAGCGGGGCCCTGACCCATGGCCGGCCCGACAGCGCGGGCGTTCCCGCCGCCCTCGCCGCCCTCACCACCATCCTCCCCTTCAACGATTTCGAAGCCCTCGAAGCGCTCTTTGCCCAGCAGGGCGGGGAAATCGCCGCCGTCATTCTCGAACCCGTCCCCGCCAACGCCGGCCTCTATTTACCGAAAGACGGCTTCCTCCAACGCCTCCGCGAACTGACCGCACAGCACGGCAGCGTGCTCATCTTCGATGAAGTCATGACCGGCTTCCGCGTCGCGAAAGGCGGCGTGCAGGAACTCTGCGGCATCACCCCGGACCTCACCGCCCTGGGCAAAGTCATCGGCGGCGGTCTGCCCGTCGGCGCCTTTGGCGGAAAGGCCGAGATCATGAATTTCCTCGCCCCAGACGGCCCCGTGTATCAGGCCGGCACGCTCTCCGGCAATCCCCTCGCCATGGTCGCCGGTCTCACGCAGTTGAAGGAACTGGAAAAAATCCACGCCTGGACCCGGCTCGAAACCCTCGGCGCCATGCTCGAATCCGGCGTTGCCGAAATCGCCCGGCGCACCGGCCGCCCCATGACATTCAATCGCATCGGCAGCATGTTCTGCCTCTATTTCCAGGCCGGTCCCGTCTGGAATCTCGAAGACGCCAAACGCAGCGATGCCGATGCCTTCCGACGCTACTTCCACAGCTGCCTCCAGCTGGGCGTCTACTTCGCCCCCTCCCCCTACGAAGCCGGATTCCTCTCCACCGCCCACAGCGGGGACGATATCGAGCAAACCCTCGCCATCATGGAAAAAGCCATCCGCACCCTCTAGCCCGGAGCAATGGCCGCGCTTTCACCGGATTCCCCCTTTCCTTCAATCCAACCTTTCCTCCCCCTCATTCTCACCTCACGCTTCCATGGGGTCAGGAACACTTCCATGGGGTCATCCCCTGCCATCCATGAGCTCAGGGAGGCATTCCCTGGGGTCACTGTCCGAGTTTTGTAAGGTCAGGCAGGCATTCCCTGGGGTCACTTTTCGAATTTCGTGAGGTCAGGCAGGCATCCCATGGGGTCATTCCCCCCTCCCATGGGGTCATGGAAGCCCTTTCTGACCCCAAAACCCTAAAAATCGCGCCACTTTGTCCCACTTTTACCCCTCATTTGAACAGCTTCTCCTGAAATCCACCAAAACAACAGCCCAACGACGACAGCCCAACGACCACAACAGCCCAACGACCACAACATCCCAACAGCACCAGCAGGCCAACGGCCTGAAACAAGCCAGCCCAGGGCAAGCGAGGAACGAGCGCCGCCCTGGGTAAGGAAATAAAAAGATGCAAAGCCCCAACGGGGCGCAACAATCCCCACCATGCCGCAATCACTCGCCCGCGTCGTCCTCCATGTGGTCTTCAGCACGAAGAACCGTGCCCCCTTTCTCAACGACCCGGACCTTCGTGCACGGTTGCACGCTTATATGGCGGGTGTCCTGCAAGGCATCGGGTGCGAGCCCATCCTGATCAATGGCGTCGAAGATCACGTTCACATTCTTTGCAATCTTTCCCGCACCGTCACCATCGCCGGGCTGGTGGAAGAGGCCAAGAAGAGTCCGTCGAAATGGATGAAGGAACAGGGGCCGGGATACAGGGACTTTTACTGGCAGGGTGGTTATGGTTCGTTTTCGGTGAGTCAATCGAATGTCGAGCAGGTCCGCGCCTATATTGCGGCGCAGGAGGAACATCATCGCACGGTATCGTTTCAGGACGAATTCCGGGCGCTTTGCAGGAAGCACGGCGTGGAAATTGATGAACGTTACGTTTGGGATTGATCCGGCTCGGAATTGTTTCGCCCCGTTGGGGCTTGGAGGGTTTTTGATTTGTTGACCCAGGGCGGCGCTCGTTCCTCGCTTGCCCTGGGCTGGCTTGTTGGTGGGCCTTTGGCCCGCTTCGGACACGAAATGCGGCCGAGACAGCGAGTGCTTCCCGCAGTGGGGTGCGCGGGCGTAGAAATTTGCCAGTGACGAGGACAACGCCATCGTCATTGATACGCACCAGCCCGGCACCCCCCTAACCTTCGACACCACCTTCTCCCTCAAACAACCCGGCTCCCAAATCGCCCTCAAACTCTAAGTGGTCCTCAATACCGGCAACGATTTCGGCACCGCCACGATGATGGTGCAGCGACCGTTCTAGCCCAGGCGGGAATTTTGTTGCTTGTCGCTGGCTTTCCGGCTCCACTCTGCTCCATCCACCCTGTCGCAATAGCAATATGTTGGCTCAAAAAATATGAACACGGAATGGATGACAGAAGCTCATCGGCGATTCGGAGATCGAGAAGACGTCTTCGAGTATGTCGAGACGCCCTACAGCCTGTGGTCGAATCTTCGCGATGTCTTCAAACGCGCCTACGACTATCCCTACAAGGAGGCGGACATTCGCTCGATTTACGAGTTTGCAGATTGGTCTTGCCGACAGCCACGGGGAGAGACAGCGGAGGATGATCTTCTCACTTGCGTCGCCATCTGCTTTTACGAGCACATCCCGGAAGTCGAGGCTGCCCTGAAGGATTTGCCGAGATGGTTCAAACTGAGCGAGATCATGACCATGAGACAGATCTTCAGCTACCAGGTCGGTGATGCGGGTTTCGAGCGCATGCTGGAAGCTTATCCGAAGTCCCACCGGGCCAAGACCGAAAAGAAGAAGCCATCAAGTCGTGATAGGCAACCGCGACAACGCGGCTAGTTCGCTGCGGTCTGGCCAGTCCAAGTGCGCCGTTGCCTACACTCAAACGTTCGCCTTCGGAACATTCGCACGGAGCACGTCAAAAGGCCGCGGCCACTTCATACGTCCAGCCCTTGAGGTATTCGGTTTCCTGCAAGGTGGGGATGATGGGGTGGTCCGGGCGCTGGGTGTGGTAGGAGATTTGGCGGAGGGTGCGTTTGGCATCGACGGCGGCTTCGCAGATGACGCGGCGGAAGTCGGCTTGGCTGACGTGGTGGGAGCAGCAGTAGGTGCTGATGATGCCACCGGCGCTGAGGAGCTTGAGGGCGCGGAGGTGAATTTCCTTGTAGCCGCGCAGGGCATCGCCGAGGGTCTTCTTACTGCGAGTGAAGGAGGGGGGATCGAGGATGATGAGATCCCAGGTCTGGCCTTCGGCTTCGGCGGCCTTGAGGAAGTCGAACACGTTTCCGACCTTCGCGGAGATGATGTCACTGACGCCATTGGCCTCGGCATTTTCCTGGGTGGCGCGGACGGCATCCTCGCTGATATCCACGGCGGTGACGGAGACGGCTCCGGCCTTGGCGCAGGCGAGGGCGAAGCCGCCCTGGTTGCAGAAGCAGTCAAGCACGCGGCGGTCTTTGGCCAGTCGGGCAATGGCGGCGTAGGCATCGAGCTGATCCAAATAGAGACCGGTCTTCTGCCCGGCGAGCAGGTCCACCTTGAAGGAGATGCCGCCGGTGGTGACTGTAAAGGGTCCGGGGTTCTCGCCCATGAGCATGCCCGTGACGAGCGGCAGACTTTCCGCCATGCGGATGGTGTTGTCATTGCGCTCGACGATGGTGGTGGGGTGAAAAATGTTCTGCATCGCGGTCATGAGCAGTTCCTTGCGCTGGTCCATGGCGAGCGTGAGCGTTTGCAGGACGAGGTTCTCACCGTAGCGGTCGATGATCACGCCCGGCAGGCCATCGGCCTCGCTCCAGACGAGGCGGCAGAGTTTCAGATCGAGGCCGGGAATCTGTTCGCGATAGACGAGGGCGCGGCGCAGGCGGCGTTCGAAGAAATCCACGGTGAGGTCCTCCTTGCGGCGGGAAATGCGGCGGGCCACGATCTGCGAGTGGGGATTGTAAATGGCGGTGCCGAGCGAGCGGTCCTTGAAATCCTTCAGCGCGACGACATCGCCGGGCTGGGGATCGCCGAATTTCTTCTCCACCTCGGTGGAATAGACCCAGTCATGGCCATGGAGGATGCGGGAGCGGGGTTTGATGATGAGACCGGCCATAAGGGTTGGGAGCAGTTGGAATTTGGGAAAATGGGAGGGGGATGCGTTCCTTCGACGCATTCCCGGCAAAGGGCAACCTCCATCCTGCACGGGGATGCTGGAGTATCGAAACGCAAATTGGACGCCTGCGTAAGGGCATCCGCTTGCGGGAATGCCGGGCGGCGTTACGCTAAGTTGGATCACCGACATTCTTTACCATGGCTGTTAAGTTCAAGGACTACTACGAAACTCTGGGCGTGCCCCGCACGGCCACCTCTACGGAAATCAAGAAGGCGTATCGCAAACTGGCGCTCGTGCACCACCCGGACGTGGCCAAGGACAAGGTGGCGGGAGAAGAGAAATTTCGCGAAATCAACGAGGCCTACCAGGTCCTGAGCGATCCCGAGAAGCGGAAACGCTTCGATGAACTGGGCGCAAATTGGGAGGATCCCGGCTTTGGATCTGCTCCAGGCGCAGGGCCGGGACAATCCTACGGCCAGCCTGGGGGCGAGGAGGCTTTTGAATTCGGCGGCACGGGATTCAGCGATTTCTTTGAGCAATACTTTGCCGGTCGCCGGGATGGATTCGGGGCCTCGCAGGGCAGGCGCGGTGCCGCTCCGGGTGAGGGATTCAAACAACGCGGCCATGATGTGGAGGCGGATATTCTCGTCACGCTTGAGGAAGCCCTGCGGGGCTCACAACGCAAGGTGTCGCTGCGACGCCCGGCCGCCAATGGAGCCTCCGAACGGCAGGATACCTACAATGTGCGCATTCCCAAGGGGGTGCATGAGGGGCAGTTGATTCGACTCGGAGGTCAGGGCGGCGCGGGGCATGGCGGCGGAGCCGCGGGCGATCTCTACCTGCGCGTGAGACTCGCCAGGCATCCCGATTTCCGCGTGCAGGATTCTGACCTCCATTACGACCTCGATGTCGCCCCCTGGGAGGCTGTGCTGGGAGTGCAGATAAACGTCCCGGCGCTGGATGGCCCTACCTCGCTCAAAGTGCCCGTTGGCACCAGTTCCGGCAGCCAGTTGCGCATGCGCGGGCTGGGGCTGCCAAAAGAGGACGGCACGCGGGGCGACCTCTACGCCACCATCCGCGTGCAGACGCCGGAGTCCCCCACCCCGGAGGAAAAGGAACTCTGGGAAAAACTAGCCGCCATTTCCAAATTCAAACCCCGCAATGAATCATGAGCAACTTCGTCATTGTCGAACAACATTCACTGACCATCACGGAATTCGGCACCGCCAGCCAGCAGCAGTATTCTCTCGAGGAGGCCTCCCAGCACACGTCGGTACATCCTGATCTGCTCCGCTACTATTGCCGCGCTGGGTTGCTGGGAACGACCCGCAGGGATTCTGAGGAGCCGACCTTGGATGATGCCTGCCTTTACGAAATCCGGCGCATCGAGCACTACCGCCACCACCACAGTGTGAACCTGCGGGCCCTTCCGCTGGTCCTGGGGCTGCTGCGGGAAATCGACAGTATGCGACGGGAGTTAAATTTCCTGCGCGAATCCTGATCGTCCAGCGATCCCTCTCAACCCCAACTCCCCACCTCGCGATCCATATGAATCCAACCCCCGGATCCGATCCCCCCTCCTGCTGCGCCCCCAAACCCGCCGCTCCACCGCCCACGCATTCCTGCTGCGGCGGAGGCGATCACCCTGCGGTCAAGCCTCCGGCAACGTTTGCCTACTTCTGTCCCATGTGTGCCGGAATCGGATCTGATCGGCCTGGGGATTGCCCGAAATGCGGCATGGCTCTGGAGCGCAACCCCACTTACAAGACGCCCGCCAAAACCATTTACACCTGCCCAATGCATCCGGAAGTCGTCCAGGATGGGCCGGGAGATTGCCCCAAATGCGGCATGGCGCTAGAACCGAAAACCGTGGCCGGAGGCATGGCGGAGGATGAGAACCCCGAATTTCAGGACATGACGCGGCGCTTCTGGTGGAGCGCGGCCTTGACGCTGCCGGTGTTCGTCCTCGCGATGGCACACATGATCCCGGCGCTTGGCGCAAAGCCCTGGGTGATGGGCGATGTCTCGCGCTGGCTGCAGTTTGTGCTTACGATCCCGGTCGTGTGCTGGGCAGGCTGGCCATTCTTTCAACGCGGATGGCGATCCCTGACCTCCATGAATCTGAATATGTTCACGCTGATCGCGATCGGCGTGGGGGCGGCATTTCTCTTCAGCACGGTCGCCATGCTGCTGCCAGGGATCTTCCCACACTCCATGCACCATGGTGGAAAGGTCGGGATTTATTTTGAAGCGGCAGCCATGATCATCGTGCTGGTGCTGCTTGGACAGGTGCTCGAATTGAGAGCGCGCAGTCGAACCGGCACGGCGATTAAGGCGTTGCTCGATCTCGCACCCCCGACGGCACGCAAAGTCAATCCGGGTGGAGATCAGGAAATCCCTCTCGATCAGGTCCAGGTCGGCGATGCTTTACGCGTCGTTCCAGGAGCCAGGGTCCCCGTGGATGGTGAAGTCATCGAAGGACATTCGAGCGTCGAGGAATCCATGATCTCCGGCGAGCCGCTGCCAGTGGAAAAGGACATCGGAGACAAGGTGACCGGCGGCACCGTGAACGGGACGGGAAGCTTTGTGATGCGGGCGGAAAAGATCGGCAACGACACACTGTTGGGCCAAATCGTCAACATGGTGGCCGAAGCCCAGCGCAGCCGCGCGCCCATTCAGGGCCTGGCCGACAAGGTGGCGGGCATTTTTGTTCCGACGGTGCTCGCCATTTCCCTAATCACCTTTGTGCTGTGGATGTGGCTGGGGCCCGAGCCGCACCTCGCGCACGCCATCATCAATGCCGTGGCCGTCCTGATCATCGCCTGCCCCTGTGCTCTGGGCCTGGCCACCCCCATGTCGATCATGGTTGGCGTGGGCCGCGGAGCCCAGGAAGGGGTGTTGGTGAAAAATGCCGAAGCCCTGGAACGTCTGGAAAAGGTCACCATCCTCGTCATCGATAAAACAGGCACGCTCACGGAGGGCAAACCAAGGCTCATCGATATCCTGCCAAGCGGTGGCATCGATGCGAAGGAATTTTTGCGCCTCGCGGCATCGCTCGAGCAGCAGAGCGAACACCCGCTGGCCGCAGCCATTGTGCGGGGAGCGGTGGATCAGGGCCTGGCGCTCGACGAGGTGAAGGACTTTCGCTCAGTGACGGGAGGCGGTGTGATCGGCAGTGTGGCAGGGCACGTGGTCATGGTGGGAAAAACGAAATTTCTGAAGGATGAAAAGGTGGCCGGGGTGGAATCCCTGGAAGCTGCAGCAGTGAAACTTCAGGAGGAGGGTAAAACCGCCATCTTCGTCGCCATCGACGGCCAGCCCGCAGGCATTCTCGCGGTCGCTGACCCCATCAAATCAACCTCTGCGGAAGCCATTGTGAAGTTGCACCAACTCGGCTTGAAACTGGTGATGCTCACCGGCGACAACCGACGCACCGCCGCCGCCGTGGCTGGAAAGCTGGGCATCGATGCCGTGGAGGCGGAGATCGAACCCGCGGGCAAGGTCGAACATATCAAAAAATTGCGCGCCACCGGCCAGCGCGTGGCGATGGCAGGCGATGGCATCAACGATGCTCCGGCGCTCAGCGAGGCGGATGTTGGCATCGCCATGGGAACCGGCACGGACGTGGCCATGCAAAGCGCGGGCATCACCCTGGTGAAAGGGGACTTGCGGGGCATCGCCCAAGCCATCCTCCTCAGCCGCGCCACGATGGGCAACATTCGGCAAAATCTCGTCTTTGCCTTTCTTTACAACGCCCTCGGCATCCCCATCGCCGCCGGGGCGCTCTATCCCTTCTTTGGACTGCTGCTGAGCCCGATCATCGCCGGTGCCGCCATGAGCCTGAGTTCCGTTTCCGTCATTACCAATGCCCTGCGGTTGCGCCATGTCAGTCTGCGGTAGATGGTTTTGCGGCGCCCGATCATTCTGCTCTGGTAATGCCATCGCATCCGCCGTATCCTCTCAGGAATCCAGCTCCCCGACATGCCACAAACACCCCCGGAAACCCCAGAATTGGTGATCTCGTTCGCCACCGCCCTGGGCCTTGGTCTGTTGGTGGGACTGCAACGCGAGTGGGTGCATAACCGGGTGGCGGGGATCCGCACGTTTGCATTGCTCACGCTCCTCGGTGCCCTGAGCGGACTCTTGGGAATTTATTTTGGCGGCTGGGTAATAGCCTCCTCCCTGCTGGCCTTCGCAGGGATGGTGGTGCTTGGCAATCTGGCCGAGCAGAAACGCGATGTACTCGATTCCGGACTGACAACAGAAATGGCCATGCTGGTAATGTTTTCTGCCGGAATG
>CALQSQ010000140.1 GCA_943333275.1 Akkermansia muciniphila | reverse complement strand
GGTGACCGTGACCAACGAGGTGAATGTGGGCCGAGGCGGAGCCCCGACACTGGGAACGCTGAATGTGGATGGCGCGGGCTCCACTTTCCTTGCAGGCACGGTGGGTGACCCGTTCATGTTCGTGGGCCGGGATGGGGGACACGGCCTGGTCAATGTTTCCAATGGAGGCACGCTGAGCACCACCAACACTTGGTATACCATGGGAAATGCTGACAACAGTCTGGGTGAAACGACCGTCACTGGCACGGGATCAACGCTTACGAGCGTGGGGCTGATCGTCGGATGGAATCTCTCCGGCGAAGGAAAACTCAACATCCAGGACAATGCCATTGTCACCAACACTGGGCGTGAAACCAGTATCGGCCGCGATCACCCCAATACCAAGGGGACGATCACCATCGACACTGGTGGCGTGCTCAACGCCGGACCGGAAACGAGGATCGGCCACAGTGGGATCGGCATCGTGAACATCGACAACGGCACGATGAATATGCAGGGCGGCGGATGGGCGATTCTTGGAGAAGGGGGAGCGGCCAACGGCACCCTGAGCATGACCTCCGGCGCTGTAAACGTCAGCGCGGATCGATTCGTGCTCGGCCAGAATGCAGGCGCCGTGGGGACCTACAATCAGTCCGGCGGTGCCACGCAGGTGAATAATGAATTCAACGTGGGTCGCGGGGGTGCCACGGGATCGCTCAACCAGAGCGGTGGCACCTTTAATGTGAATGGATGGACAACCCTGGGCCGTGATGGCGCGGGCAACGGAACCATTGAAGTTTCCAACGGAGCGGTCTTTACCCACCTCACCCCCAATAGCGGAGATTTCTTGGTGGGATGGTCGGGTGGCAGCACCGCCAATGTGAACATCATCGACGGGGGCTCGATGACCCAAAGCTGGTGGACGCGTCTGGCCGTGGACCCCGGGGCCACCGCCAACATGCTCGTGGACAACGGATCCCAATTCATCGGTGGCCTGCGGATCAGTGATGGGGCTGCGGTGGAGCGGGGCGCGGGTCGGTTGATCATCGGCGAGGATGGTTTCGGCACAGCCACCATTTCCAATGGTTCCAGCCTGTATTGGCAGGGCGCGGAGGTTCGCGTCGCTTGGAATGAAAATGTGGGCGCCAACCTCGCCGGTCCGGTCGGCGTGCTGAACGTTTCCGATTCGATCTTTGAATTCAAGTCCGTGAATGACGACGGCACGGTCGCGAACGGCAATTTTGGCATCGCCGAAAATATCGGCAATGGAACCGTCAACCTTACCAATGCCGTGATGAATATTTCTGCATGGTCGTTCTTCACCGGTTGGAATCAGGTTAACTGCAAGGCGACGATCAACATGACCGACAGTGTGGTCAATGTCCCGAATGACACCGGGGATCACGGGCGTTTTTTCCTCAATGATGTCGGCCAGTTTGCAGCCGGCGGCGGCACCATCCTCAATCAAGAGGGCGGGTTGATCAACGTGGGGGCATGGGGCGCGGTTGGTCGTGAGCGCGGCGGCGATGCGGTCTACAATCTGGGTGTCAATGGCGGTGCGGGCGGTATGAATGTGGCGACGGATTTCTACGTCGGACGTCAGAGCCACGGAACCATTAACATGGGAACCAACAGCAGCCTGCAGACCGGCGGCGTCTTAAACCTGGCGCAGGAAAATTCCCCAACCACTCCCTCCTCCGGAACCGTTAACAACGACGGGGGCTTCGTGACCGTTGGATCGGAATTTAACATCGGACGCAATGGCGGGCCAGGCAACGTCGCCTCCTACAGCCAGTCCGCTGGCATGCTGACCACCAACGGCGAAATCTTCGTCGGTCGCGATGCCACGCAGGGGACGCTTTCCCTGACCGGCGGCCTCGCGCAGGTGAACAGCAACCTCTGCCTCGGTCAGGGTGGCGGGGGATCCAAGGGAACTTTAAATCTTGACGGTCCCGGCACTGTCATGACGGTGAACGGTTGGACAACCCTTGGCCGTGATACCGGGGGGGCGCCGACGATTTCGAAAATGACTGTGAAAAACGGTGCCTTGTTCCAACACCTTCCCTCCGGTGGTGGTGACTTCCTGGGGGGCTGGCAAAATGGCACCACGGCCACGATCGAGGTGAGCGGAGGTGGGCAGATGATTCAAAACTGGTGGTTCCGTCTCGGCATTGACCCGGGCTCAACCTCCAACATGCTCGTCGATGGTGCGGGATCCAGCTACAACCAGAATACCGGGCGAATCTACGTCGGTGAACGCGGCGTTGGTTCCCTCACCATCTCCAATGGAGCCACCTTCACCCAAACGAACGGTGACATTTTCAACGTTGGTGGAAATGACGGCAGCGCCAACGGCGAAGGCGACGGCACCCTTACGGTCACGGATGGCACGGTCTCCACGAACAACATGATCCGCGTTGGTTTCGGTAACACCGGAGCCGACCCAGCGGTGGGCGTGCTAAACTTGAACTCCGGCAGCGTCAACGCCGGCGGTTGGATCGGCTTCGGTCACGAAGGCGGCGACGGCGTCCTCAACATGACCGGCGGTGCCATCAGCTTCGGCAGTGATCTCTACGTCGGTGTTGACGACAACGGTCACACCCGCACCACCACCGGCAAAGCCAGCATCTCGGGCGGTTCCATCACTGGCGGGGCAGGACTTGGTTTCGTGATCGGCCGCAATGGGGGACTCGGACTTGTCGAACTCATTGGGACTGATCCCATCACCCTCTCAGCATCCAACGAATCCCACATCGGTCAGGGCGGCGTAGGTGCAGGTGGCAGCAACGGGAATGGAACTTTGAATATTGATAACCCAAATGCCAGCTTCACCGTAGCCAATGGATTCTACATTGGCCAGGACGGCGGCACCGGGGTGGTCAATCAAACCGCCGGCACGGTCAATGAAACCAACCAGTGGCTGACACTCGGTGTTGGCGGCGGCAGCAACGGAACCTACAACCTGATCGACGGGGCGCTCAATGCCAATGTGATTGAGGTCGGAGCCGACGGTGTCGGCACTCTCAACGTTATTGCAGGCACGGCCATCGCCAATGCCATCACGGTGGGAACTCGTTCCACTGGCGTCGGTGTAGTCAATGTTTCTGGAGGTCTACTCCAATCCAATGACCACATTTCCCTCGGGGGCGACCAGACCTTCGGAGCTGGCACGCTGAATCTGACGGGCGGGGTTGTGCAATCCCGCTTCATCGTCGCAGACGCGGGCGTTCCCTTTGCCTACCTCAATGGAGGAACTCTCCGCGCCGGTGCCAACGAAGGAGACTTCCTGCGCAATTTCACTCCCGCCAACAGCGAAATCGACGGCGGTGGCGTGACGATCGACTCCAATGGTTTCAGCATCACTGCACAAAACGAATTCGACGGATCTGGTGCTCTCACGAAAGCGGGCGCTGGAACCCTCAAGCTCACCGCTGACAACATCTACGCAGGCGGAACCTCCGTCACCGGCGGCAACCTCTACGTGAGCAACGCTGCCGGAAGCGGTACTGGCCCTGGAGATGTCACCGTTTCGGGTGCTTCGAGCGTCCTCGGTGGTTTCGGAACAGTCGCCGGCTCGGTGGCAGTTTCCTCCGGCGGTTCGATTGCCCCGGGTGAGTCCATTGGCATCCTGACGGTTCAAACCAACGTGAGCATCGATTCTTCTTCAAGCCTGAGGATTGAAATCAATGACGCTAATGCGCCAACCAACGACACGTTGACGGTAACGAATAACCTGAATATCACTGGTTCAACGCTTGCCTTTACGGTCACAGGTGCCCTTGCGCAGCCGGTTTACGTGATTGCCAACTATGGAACCCTCATCGGCACCTTCGGCGCCATCACCGGTCTGCCTGATGGCTGCTTGTTGAACCATTACAAGCTCGACTATGTCTACAACGCAGGAACGCAGATCGCGCTCGTGCAACAACCCGACCCCTTCGATACCTGGGTAGCCAGCTTTGGATTGGTCGGTGCGGATGCGGCGAGATCGGCTGACCCTGACAAAGACGGCTACAGCAATCTGCTTGAGTTCGCTCTCGGCGGTTCCGCTCCAAACAGCGGTGGTGAGTTGCCTCCAAGCGTTCCATCCCTCGATGGCACGAATCACTTCGTGGTATCGATTCTGGTCCGCCAAGGTGCTGAACTCAACTTCAGTGGCACACCAGTTCCAACCACGTCCCCTGATGTGGACTACGTCAACTACCAGATCGAAGGCACCACAGACCTTACGACTTGGGGAGTCACACCAATGGAGTTGACGACTCTGGCAGCTGGCCTGGATCCTGAACCAGCCGGTTACAAGTGGGTGTCCTTCCGCCACGTGAATCCGATAACCAGCGGGAATGTCTCCTCTGCACGGGTCCGCGTTAATTGCAACTAATGCCCGCAGGTTCCTGAGCGAACCCTAAACCTCACAGAGAGCGGAAGTCCGGGGACTTCCGCTCTCTGCTTTTTGCCGGGCAGGGATCGCTTGCCCGCAGGACATTTCCCTTTAATCTCATCTCCATGCTAATGAAACTGACGGCTGCCCTGCCCTGCGTCCTTGCACTGGCGATCTCATCCCTGCACGGGGCTGAACTGCGGGCTGGCGTTGGCAGGGTGGACATAACGGATCGGACAGCCGGACCGGTGAATGATCCCTGTTTCGCGAAGGCCCTGGTTTTGAAAAGCGACGGCACCACGGCGGTCGTCATCACACTGGATGCGGTGGCGGTGGGTGGCATTGGCGTGATTGGAAATGGATTCCTGGCCACCGTGCGCGGCCTATTGGAAAAGGAAATGGGCATTGCTCCATCGGGCGTGGTGGTCAATGCCAGCCATTGTCACGGGGTGGCGCGCGCGGATACGGCGGAACTGGCCGTGCAGGCAGTCCGCGAGGCGGCGAAGGATCTGGTCATTGTCAAAGCCGGAACAGGCTTGGGTGAGGAGCGCAGGATCAGTGAGAACCGCAGGTTGCTGATGAAGGACGGCAGCGAGGTGGACATGCGGCGCGCCTATTCGCTGCCACCGGACGAGGAGGTGGCGAGCGTGGGTCCGATCGATCCACAGATCGGTCTGCTGCGACTGGATCGCGAGGATGGAACGCCGCTGGCGGTCATCTACAATTTTGCCTGTCATCCGATCATGAATCCTCCCAGCAAGGGGTGTTCGGCGGATTTTCCCGGCTTCGCCTCGAAAGTGATTGAAGAAACCTTCGGCGGCGGGGCGATGGCCTTTTTCGTGCAGGGGTGCGGCGGCGACATCAATCCCGTCCGCTATAAGGAAATGCTCCACCCGCCGGATGCCGAGCCGCTCGGCACCATGCTGGGTGCCAGTGTGCTGAGTGCGATGCGGGGGATCGAGACCAAGCCCGGGGGAGTTTTGAAAGTGAGCCGCGAAATCATCTCCTTGCCACGCGCTGCGGACTACGAGCAGCGCATCCTCGCAATCGAGGCCGAGCAGAAAAGACTTCTTGCGGCCCTGAAACCCACCAACATCAATTTCAAATCCTTCCTGCCATTGTTAATCCAGCAGAAACTTTCCGCCGACTACCCATCGCACCACGCTCAGAGTTACCTGCATGACCGGCAGCTCGACCGCAGGGCGCTCGAACAAATGGACGCCGACAACCGGGCCAGCGTCGAAGCCTACCTGCAGAACCTCACGATTATGGAGCAGCTCACCCGCTTGAACACCAATCTGGTGCTGCTGAAAATGCACCTCGCCCAGACCAAGGCCGCCGGAACGCCGACGCTTGAAGTCGAGCTCTGTGGCCTGCGCATCGGCGATTTCAAGCTCGTGACCTTCCCCGGCGAACTCACAGTGCAGATCGGATTGAACATCAAGAAGGCGTCGGGCGATCCGCACGCCTTCGTCGCCGGCTACACCAACGGCTACATTTACTACACCCCCACAGCGGCGCAGCGTGGCAACACTGGATATGCCCAGGAGGATTGCGATACGCTGGTGGCGCCCGAGTGGCAGGCCATTTTCGAAGCGAAGGCGCTGGAAATGTTGAAGAGTCTGTGAAGTTTGCCGGACCTATGCTTAACTTGCTGACTGTTCCCGCCTCTCCATGCCTGCCTCACCCCATCCATCGATCAAACTCATCGTCGGCCTCGGCAATCCCGGCCGCGAATACGAACGCACCCGCCACAATGTCGGTTTCATGGTCCTGGATGCCCTGGCGAGGAAATGGCGCTTTGGATATTCAGACCATCCGAAGTGGAAAAGTCTGACCGGGAGGCATGCCAAACTCCATTTCCTCAAACCCCAGACGTTCATGAACGTGAGCGGCGAAGCGATCGCGGCCTGCGCCCAGTTTTATAAAATCGAACCCGCTGAGATCCTGGTGATTTACGACGATGTCTCGCTGCCGCTGGGGAAACTGCGCCTGCGGACCAGCGGCTCTGCCGGGGGCCACAATGGGATCAAGAGTGCCATCCAGCACCTCGGAACGGACGTTTTCCCGAGGATCAAAATCGGGATCGGCGGAGCCGGGCAGAAATCCCTCAGCGGTCACGTTCTCGGGAAATTCGCCCCCGATGAGCAAGAAACGCTGGATAAATCGCTTGAACGTGTCGGAGAAGCGGTCACATTGGCGACCCTCCGCGGCTGGGAGGCTGCCATGCTTTTCGGTAATACCGAGGTCAAACCACCCCCCGCCCCCAAACTTTCCGAACACACACCCATCCCACCAAAATCCCATGAAACGTAATTACGAAGGCCTCATCGTCCTCAACACCGCTGGCAAAGAAGATTCTGTCGATACCCTCGTCAGCAACCTCGGCCGTGAAATCGAAGCCGAAGGCGCCAAGCTCGAGCAGATCGACCGCATCGGCAAACGCAAGTTCCCCTACGGCAGCAAGGGACTCAGCGATGGCTATTACGTCACCTACCATTTCGTCGCCGAACCCGCTGCGCTGGATAAACTCCGCAACAAGCTCAAACTGAACGCCATCGTTCACCAGCAGCACTATCAGGTCGCCCGCCCCGCCCACCTCAAGAAGGTCAAGAAGGCGAGTTAGCTTTTATTTAAAGTCCAGACCCACCTGCGTGGCTTTGAATGTGACTTTCTCCCCGTTGCTCTTTGCGGCGGCAAAGTCCCCTGTTGGGGTGGTGAGTCTTGTCTTTTTCCTTCAGAGAGGGAGGCCTTTCGTTGGCGAAACTGTCGTGTAGGGGTGGGTTTTAATAATGAGCCATTGCAAGTGCGGCTACGTAGGTTGACCATACGGGTGTTCCCAGCACAAACAACCCCATGTTTTTGGCCGTATGCTGGCGGTTATGGGATGCAATCTCCTGCCGCTTCTTTTCAGTGCGTGCGCCCATGGCCTCCCTCACCAAATCAGGTTTAGAAACAGGCCCTGTCACTTTGTAGGGAATAAAAAACCGGGAACCCGGTTCGTCACCGGTTTCAATCCATTCCCCCTCGCTGTAAGTGGTCCCGGCGGTGGGATCATAACCCCGAACCACATAACTTGGCGGGTGGTCGGACGCTTTCACCCAGTGGCTATTGTCGAAAGTGACATTTTTCTGAATTTTCGTGCTTTGGCAGGAAGCCAGCATCATCAGGGTAAGCATGAACGGCAGATTTCGGAAGTCCCGAAGGGAAAAGAGCCGTCGCTGGTGCCGAAGGGACTGGAATTTATTGACGGTTCGTCCAAGAGGCGAGAGTGAGCAGTATTGCGATTTCATATTTGGGATGGTTGTCTGATGGTAGAATCAGGATTCGGGCCCTGATGGTTACGGGGTCCCCGCAATTTTTTTCAAACGGGCCACGATAAGGGACTTTATTTTCGGGGCGGGACTTCGTGCAGGTTGGCAATCGATTGCCGAAACCTAGCGTTGCTGCGGTGTGTGGAGATGTTAAACTGCCTGCATGAAACTGTTTTTTCTTCTCTTCCTCTTTGCTGTTGCCTCATGTTCGCTGGCCCCAAAGAACCAACCCCGGGGTGCAGATCATTATTTCCTGACAGAGGTCAAGCCGGTGCTTCAGGAGCAGTGTCTGCGATGCCATGATGGTAAAATGCCGCCGCCCGCGTTGAATCTTACCAGCAAGGCCGCCGCCTTCAAGACCAACGCCCGGGGCCAGCAATACATCGTCCCCGGCAAACCTGAGCGCAGCTTGATGGTCACGGCGGTGCAGCGAATGGGCACCCATCCGAAGTTGATGCCGCGCGCGGAGGGCAGTCTCACCGACATGCAGATCGGAATGCTGCGCGAATGGATCGAGGATGGTGCTTATTGGCCTGAGGGCGAATCTGGCAACTTGCACTCTAAAAGCAGCTCCGAGCATCCGTGAATGGCTTCCGCCCGCATCTCCGGCATTTCTTGCCATGCTGAAGCCACTCCTGACCATCGTCTGCCTTGCCGCCATGTCTCGCGTGGCCGCCGAGCCTTCGGGGTTGCCGGAGAGGATTGAATTCAATCGCGACGTGCGTCCCATTCTCGCCGACAACTGCTTCCACTGTCACGGCAATGATCCAAAGCATCGCGAGGCCAAACTGCGACTGGATGTGCGGGAGGAGGCCCTCAAGAGCGAAGCGTTTGTGCCGGGCATGCCCGGGGAAAGTCAGATTATCCATCGCATCCAGACAACGGATGCCGATGAAAGGATGCCACCGCCGGATTCGCACAAGCAGCTTAACGAGCGCCAGAAGGCGATCCTCCAGCGATGGATCGAGCAGGGTGCGGAGTATCAGCCGCATTGGGCGTTTGTGCCGCCGGTCCCGCAGGCAATTCCGGCGGGAACGGAGCTGCCACCCATCGATTTCTTCATTCAGTCCACCCTCAGGGAAAATGGACTGACGCCCTCACCCGTTGCAGATCCAGCCACGCTGATCCGCCGGGTTTCGCTTGATTTGACAGGCCTGCCGCCAAGTCCCGCAGAGGTGGATGCATTTCTCCAGGAATCCACCGGCAATGCCGAGGCAGCCTATCGCGCGCTGGTGGAGCGCCTGCTCAGCAGTCCGCATTACGGCGAACGCTGGGGCCGCTGGTGGCTCGATCAAGCCCGTTACGCCGACAGCAATGGCTACTCCATTGATGCCCCGCGCCAGATTTGGAAATTTCGCGACTGGGTCATCGACGCATTGAATGCGGACATGCCGTTTGATCAATTCACCATCGAGCAACTTGCAGGCGATCTCCTCCCCAATGCCACGGTGAGTCAGAAAATTGCCACCGGATTTCATCGGAACACCCAGATCAATGAAGAGGGCGGCATCGACAGGGAACAGTTTCGCATCGACAGCATCTTCGATCGTGTTGCCACCACTGGTACGGTCTGGCTCGGGCTCTCGGTGGGCTGCGCGCAGTGCCACGACCACAAATTTGATCCCATTGAGCAGCAGGAGTTCTACCGTCTCTTTGCCTTTCTCAACAACCAGGAGGAACCGACGATGAAGGTCTACGATTCCAGCGTGGATGCCACGGCGCTGACTGCCGAATTCAAGGAAATTGAAGGCAAGCTCAAAACCTATCTCAACGACCACGCCGGCGAATTGCGGCAGTGGGAGTCCGGCCTCACCCCGGAGATCCGGAAAGGTCTGTCACCTGCGGTCCAAAAAATTCTCGAGGAACCGGAAGCCAAACGTTCCTTCGCGCAGAACCTGGGGCTCTTTGCCTCCGGGCTCGGGCCGGTGGGGTTGTTTCGTGAGCTGAATGATCGTTACCAGGAAATCAACGCGGTCCTCAACAACGGCACCACCACGCTGGTGTTGCAGGAACTGCCGAAGCCCCGCAGGACCAATGTCCTCATCAAGGGAGACTTCACCCGACCCGCTGATGAAGTCACGCCGGGAACCCCGGCGGTGCTGCATCCCTTTCATGCCTCGGGCGGCCAGCCGACCAGACTCGATCTCGCGCGCTGGATCATGAGCCCGGAGAATCCGCTCACTGCCCGGGTTATCGTAAACCGGATGTGGCAGCAATATTTCGGGCGCGGTCTGGTGGAAACGGAAAACGATTTCGGCATGCAGGGAACCGCGCCTTCACATCCGCCATTACTCGAATGGCTCGCCCGCACCTTCATGGAGGAAAAATGGAGCCTGAAGGAAATGCACCGTATCATCGTCACCTCCCACACCTACCGCCAGAGTTCCGCCGACACCCCTTTGCTGCGTGAGAAGGATCCCAACAACTACCTGCTCGCCCGTCAGCAGCGCCTGCGGCTCGATGCCGAGGTGGTGCGGGATGTCGCGCTGACCGCGAGCGGTCTGCTCTCGCCCAAGCTTGGCGGTCCGCCCGTCTATCCGCCGATTCCCGAGGGCGTGATGAACCGGGGGCAAACGAAACGCGTCTGGACCGTGAGCAGTGGGGAGGACAAATACCGCCGCGCGCTCTACACCTTTGTCTATCGGGGCTCGCCGCCGCCCTCGTTGAGTGTGTTCGATGCTCCGGATGGATTCGCCGCCTGCACGCGCCGCCTCCGCAGCAACACACCGCTCCAGGCCCTCACGATGATGAACGACAGCGGTTTCTTCGAGTTCGCCACGGCGTTGGAGCAGATCATCAAACAGGACGGGCTGGAAACCGCCTTCCGCCGCTGCACGACGCGTTTGCCGAAACCCGACGAGCTGACACTCCTGGCAAAACTTACACCGCTCAATGCCGCGCGGGTGCTGCTCAATCTCGACGAAACCATCTCCCGCGACTGATCCCATGCACTCCGAATCCAGCCTGCGCGATCTCACCCGCCGACATTTCTTCAGCCGTTGTTCCATGGGCATCGGCTCTCTTGCGCTCGCCTCCCTGATGAACGAGCGGGGTTTCGCAGCGGCGCCGTCGATGACCAATCCGCTGGCACCGAAGCAGCCCCATTTCCCGGCAAAGGCGAAGAACGTCATCTTTCTCTTCATGGCGGGCGGTCCGTCGCAGCTCGACATGTTCGAGCACAAACCGCAACTGACCCAACGCAACGGCCAGCCCATCCCCGAGAGTTACATTTCAGGAAAACGCTTCGCCTTCATGGACAGCAGCCACCGCATCGACCTGCTGGGTTCCCGCCGCACCTTCCAGCAGCACGGGCAGTCCGGTGCGTGGGTGAGCGATCTCCTTCCGCACACCGCAGACATTATTGATGACATCAGCATCGTCACCACCTGCCGGACGGAGCTTTTTAATCATGCCCCTGCCAAACTGTTCATGAATGCCGGCAGCGGAGTGTTCGGCCGGCCCAGCATGGGATCGTGGGTCACCTACGGGCTTGGCAGCGAGTGCGAGGATCTGCCAGGGTTTGTCGTTCTGCAAAGCGGTCCGCGGGGGCCGCGCGGTGGCGGCGCCCTCTGGAGCAGTGGCATTCTGCCCACCACTTATCAGGGAGTGCCCCTGCGCAACCAGGGCGATCCCATCGTCAACCTTTCCACCCCAAAATCGATCAGCCCGGCCGAGCAGCGTGAACTGGTGGATACGGTCCGGGAGATGAATTTGAAACGCCTCGTCGAGACCGGCGACAGCGAAATCGTCACCCGCATCAACGCCTACGAAATGGCCTATCGCATGCAGACCAGCGCGCCCGATCTGATGGATACAAGCGGCGAGAGTCAGGCAACGCTCGCCATGTATGGCATCAAGGATGCGAAGGAAACGAGTTTCGCCCGCAACTGCCTGCTCGCCCGCCGGCTGGTCGAACGAGGTGTGCGTTTCGTGCAACTCTATGACACCAACTGGGATCACCACGGCGGCCCCACGGAAAATTTGGAAAAACATCTTCCGCTCAAATGTCGGGACATCGACCAGCCCTGCGCCGCGCTCGTGCGCGACCTCAAGCAGCGCGGCTTGCTCGATGACACCATCGTCGTCTGGGGCGGCGAATTCGGACGCACACCAATGGGGGAAGTGCGCGAGTCCACCGGCCGAAATCATCACATCGACGCCTTCACCATGTGGTTCGCCGGGGGCGGCTTCAAGGCCGGGCTCGTCTACGGTCAGACCGATGAGTTTGGTTTCGGCGCGATCGAAAATCCGGCTCACGTCCATGACATCCACGCCACCATTCTCCATCAACTCGGCTTGGATCACGAACGCCTCACCGTCCGCTCCCAGGGCCTCGACTACCGACTCACCGGCGTTGAAGGGGCCAAAGTTATCAGAGGGATCTTGGCTTAGGATCCGCTCTGGAGGAAGTCGCCCGCTTGGAATCCTCCCATCCGTAGATGCCTTGCTCCTTGTATTTTCCAAAGAATCCATGAATTTTGCGGAATTCAAGTTTTCGAGGAATCAAGATTCATTGCCGTTCTTCAAATCCTATTGACCCAGTGTCCAGTTTTTTGAAATATGCATCCCCGGCGTCCCCTCGGATTGCATGACCCAACACTTCAGATATTATACCACTGTCAGTTTAACCTGGATTATGCAGTGGAGTAGCTGAATGGGGGCGGGTGAGCTTTGATTTTGCGGAAGATAGCGTCCATCCAAGGGCGTTTTGTGCGGGGCAGTGAGAGTTTGAGCACCTTGTTGCGGGCGTGCTTGCTG
>CALQSQ010000139.1 GCA_943333275.1 Akkermansia muciniphila | reverse complement strand
TCGCTCTGGCGAATTCCTGCCTCAGACACTTTCTCTGCCCGATTTCAATTTCCCATGCGCCCTCCGCGAAGAGCAAATTCCCATCAGAACCAGTGATCCGATCCTAACACCATGCAAACCCATGCCATTGTCCGCCCTGCCATGCCTTTCCTGAGGCGAATTTCCCTCCTCGCCCTTGTGGCGGTGTGCTCTGGAACATCCCGCGGTGCCTTTCAGACCAATGAGGAAGCGGACGTGGTGCTGGGAAATCAGGTGAATCAGCGTTTTGGTTTCTCCACGACCGTGTCTGGGGTGGCGGTGGACGGGGTGAGCCACAAGGTGTTTGTAGCGGATAAATTGAACAACCGGGTGCTAAGGTTTGGGAGTGTAGCGGCATTGAGCAACGGAGCGATGGCGGAGTGTGTTTTCGGCCAGCAAAGCTTGGATGAGCGGAGTCCTGGAACCGGCGCACAACGGATGAACCAACCCAGCGGCTGCACGGTGGATGCCGGGGGTCGGCTCTGGGTGGCGGACAGTGGAAACAACCGGGTACTGCGCTTTGACAACGGGGCGGCGGCGGCATCGTATGCCAGTGCGGTGGTGGTGCTGGGGCAGCCGAATTTAGCGATCAATACGGGTGCGGTGGCACAGGACCGGATGAATTTTCCGGGTGCCGTGGTGGTGGATGCGGTGGGAAGGCTGTGGGTGGCGGACACCCTGAACAACCGGGTGCTGCGCTTTGACAATGCCGCGGCAAAAGCGACAGGGGGGACTGCCAACGCGGTGATCGGTCAGGGATCCTATACGACAACAACCCTCGGCACGGGCCTGACCAATTTAAATACGCCGAACAGCCTGGCGGTTTTTGGAACGGATACGGCGGGTGATTTGATCACACTATGGATCGGGGATGGCGGTTCCAATCGGCGGGTGCTGCGATTTAACAGCGTGAGTTCACGGGCGGAGTTCAGCGCGGGAGCGGATGGGACGCTGGGATTCGTCGGCGTGGCAGCCGCGGATGCCTTCCATTTCTCGCAGGTATCGGGAGTGGCGGTTGATGCAACAGGGGCGCTTTATGTGTCTGATCAGTTGCAAGCCCGGGTGCTGCGTTTCAACAGTGCCAAGACCAAGGCCACCGGTGCTGCGGCCGATGCCGTTTTGGGGCAGGCCAATTTCAATTCCACAGCGGCGGGATTTGCAGCAATCGGGATTTCCCAGCCGCTGGGTTTGGCAGTGGATGGAGCACGACTCTGGGTGGTCGATTCAGGCAATCAGCGGGTGCTGCGTTTCGATGCTGCAAACACCAAGAATGGCAGTGTCGCGGCGGATAGTTTCCTGGGACGCAAAAGCGAGTTCGATCCCAATGCCGTCACCGCCTCCACCATCGCAACTCCCAGAGGAGTGGCCATTGATCCGACCAGTGGGAAACTCTTTGTGGCGGATCGGGACAACAACCGCGTGTTGCGCTGGGCCAGTGCCCTGAGTCTGGCCAGTGGAGCCCCCGCCGAAGCAGTGCTGGGGCAGGCAGGCTTTTCTTCCACAACGCCAATTCTCTCCGCCACCGGCATGATTCAACCTTCGGCTGTGACCCTTGACGCGGCCGGGCGACTTTGGGTGGCGGATAGTGGAAATGCACGGGTCCTAAAATTCAATGGCGCGGCGACACTTGCGAGTGGTTCGGCCGCGAATACTGTCTTGGGTCAGGCGAATTTTGATACGGCCACAGCAGCCACAACCAACAACCGCCTTATCAACCCGAACGGGGTGGCGGTGGACTCCTCCGGCCGGTTGTTTGTGAGCGATACTTCCTCCAATCGAATCCTGCGCTGGGACAATGCGGCGAGTCTTGCCAATGGTGCCAATGCGAATGGCGTGATCGGCCAGGGCAATTTCACAAACAATTCCGGCGGTCTGGGCGTGGACGAATTGACCACCCCCTTGGGACTCGCCGTGGATTCCCTCGGCGGGCTGTTCGTGGCCGATGCACAAAACAATCGGGTGCTGCGATTTGATGCGCCAGCCAGTGCGGCGGTGGGGATTTTTGCCGATGCGGTGTATGGTCAACCGGACTTTGTCACCAATTCGCAGGGAACCTCCTCCGTCTCGATGAAGAGCCCGCAGGCCGTGGCGATTGACGGCACGGGGAGGCTTTTCGTTTCCGACACCTCAAATCATCGGACGCTTTGGTTCCATCAAGTACGGCAGAAATCAGCCACCGGAGCGAACGCGGATGGGGTCTTTGGACAACCGAATTTTTCATCCTTCATTGGTTCGAACAGTCCCACCGGATTGATTCAACCCAACGCGGTTGCCATCGACCCTGCGGGCAATGTCTGGTGTGCGGACACCGGTAACCGACGTGTGATGAGGTTCCCCGCGCTCTTTCAGGAAATTCTGGAATGCGGCCTGAATTCCCAACAGCACTTCTGCATCCTCTTTGCCGCCAACCCCGGACATTCCTATCAGGTGCGAACTTCCGCCAACCTGCAATCCTGGATCATTGCCACAACTCTTCAGCCTGCCAATTCCATTGTGCAATGGATCGACCCCGCCTCAGTGTCAGGCAAAAAATTCTACCGTGTGTTCGAGCCTTGATGCTGGACACCGGCATCCAGACAACAAGGGCTAAAATCCTCTGCCCGAATCACATGAGCGGCTAGTTTTTCACCTGGGCGGTGGCGAGCACCGGTTGGATGTGTTGTTCCGAAACGAGCGTGACCATGAGGTTGTTCACCAGAGCCACTTTGCTGTTGGAATCGAAAGTCACGACGCCGTCGGTTTCCAGTTTGCGCAGGGCCATTTCCACCATGCCGACGGCTCCTTCCACGATCATCTGGCGGGCGGCGATCACGGCCTGGGCCTGTTGACGGCGGAGCATGGCCTGGGCGATTTCCGGACTGTAGGCAAGATGGCTGAGCTGCGTTTCCATGATTTCGATGCCCGCAATGGACGCACGCTCCTGCACTTCCTCGCGCAGCTTGGCGGCCACGTCGGCGGGATGGCTGCGCAGCGCAATCTCGTCGGGCACGTGAGGTTCATAGGGGTAGTGACTGGCCAGACGGCGGAGGGCGGTCTCGCACTGAATGTGGACGAACGACCGATAGTCCTGGACATCGAACAAGGCCTGCGCGGTATCCACCACACGCCAGACAATGACCGCTCCAATCTCAATGGGATTGCCATGCGCATCATTGACCTTGAGCTGCGGGCTTTGGAAATTGTTGACCTTCAGGGAAATCTTTTGCTTGCTGGCAAGGGGATTGGCGAACCAGAAGCCGCTTTCCCGAACCGTTCCAATGTACTTTCCAAAAAAGGTCAGCACGCTCGCTTCATTTGGGCCAACGATAAAAATTCCTTTCAACCACAGGAGACCGGCTATTGCAAAGAAGGGGGTCATGATGATTCGGAGGAACAGGAATCCCAAGCCGACGATAAGAAGGAAGACGAGCAAGGAAATCATACCTTGCAGACAAATCGCGGGACGCTCTTTCATAGTTCCCCAATGAACAGGAAACCCCAGCGGAAGTCAAGTATTGGCCACAGGTTCAGCCGGACAAGGGTTTCTCAAGCCAGGAGGTCGCGGATGGGCTCGGCTTTGTTTTCGACGCGGTGGAAGGTAGGCATGCCCGGCAGATCGTATTCGGCATAGGGATCGATGCCCAGGGCGGTGAAGATCGTGGCGAAAAGGTTTTGTTCGTTGTAGGGCTTCTCAATGACATCCACGCCATCGGCATCCGTGGCACCGGAAATGATGCCGCGTTTCAACCCACAACCGGTCATCATCATGCTCCAGGCATTGGGATAATGATCGCGGCCCCGCGCGGGGTTCAGCCAGGGGGTGCGGCCGAATTCACCCATGGCAATGACCAGCGTGGAGTCGAGCAGGCCGCGTTCCTCGAGGTCATTGACTAGATGAAAGACCACGCGATCCAACTCCGGCACGAGCATCTGATGGATCTCATGCTGGAAGACATGGTTATCCCAGTTCATGCCATTGGCCACCATGACGAAGGGCGCGCCGTGCTCGACGAGATGGCGCGACATCAGCGCATGCTGCGCGAAACTGCCCGGCCCGTAACGTTCCCGATCCTTCGCAGGCAGCTTGTTGACATCAAAAAGGTCCGCACTCGCCGCCATGCCCTTCATGCGCTCGAAGGCCGCATTCTGGCTGCGGGCGATGCTGCTGTTGCGATCGCGCTCGAATTTCGAGGTGAAAAATTTCCGCAACGTTTCGCGTGATTCACGATCCGCCAGAGGAATCGATTCCAGCGAAGCATTGACGAGCTGGGTGTATTCGCCACCCAGGCGCACCGGTGCATGCTCGGCTCCCAGCCAGCCGGCCCAATTGCCCGCCTTGAACGATTCGAATTCGTTGCCACCGGGAATGGGATCGAGGAAAATGAAATTGGGAATCTGGGAATCGAGCTGCCCCAGCGCCTGCGACAAGGAACTGCCGAGCGTGGGCCGCGTGAAACCAGCGCGCTCCGGGTTGCCACGTTGCAGGAGATTGATCGCCTGCGAGTGCTCTGATTGCGTCGTTTTCATGCTGCGCACGATGTTCAGCTTGTCAGCGATGCTGGCGCAGTGGGGCATGAGGGAAGAAAAATGCACACCGGGAATTTTCGTGGGCATGCTACCAAAGGGTCCGCCGGTGGCCCGACCGGGCTTGGGGTCCCAGGTTTCAAACTGACTGGGGGCACCGCAAAGCCAGAGGAGGATGCAATGTTTCTGCGCCTTCTTCGTTGCCTCCGCAAAAACCGGATTGTTGAACAGGCCGGAAAAACTCGACGCGGTGGCAAGCGCACCGCCAGTTATTCCTTTCAGAAACAAGCGCCGGTGCAGCGCATGTTCATCCGGCTTACAGGCACCGGGAACGAGAATGGCAGGCTCAGAGTTCGTGCTCATGGCATGGAAAAAAATTCGGCACTGCTCATCATGGCCCAGAGCAGGTCGCGGGTGGACTCAATGATTTGAGGCTGCCCGGCATTGAGATAGGCCGCAGTTTGCGCGGACTCATCGGCATCAGGCAACCGGCCGTAAACGGCCAGAAAAGCCTCGCGCACACGTGTGGTGATGTCCGGAATTTCCGCGAGGCGCGTGACGGTATTGCCGGGCTGGGGCTGAAGGATGGCGCCCAGCGCTGGAGAGTTGGTGAAAAACTGCGCCTGTTGAAACGTGGCGTTGTACTCCCTGGGAAGGACGTCAGGCATGGCCGCCACGACCGCGCGGCGCAGCGTATCATCATTCGGCGGAACTCCCGCGGCCACGCGCCAGGAATTCGCGATTTGCTCCGCCATCAGCGGGCGCTCCAGCGAGCCCGCAAATGTCTCGGGTGCCGCTGCGGAAGCGGAAAGCGCATACACCCGGCTGAGGACGATGCCTTTGACGAAGCCCCGCACATCATAGTGCCGCGCCGCGAAATCCTGCGCCAGCCAGTCGAGCAATTCCGGATGACTCGGCGCGTTGCGCGCATTCATTTCATCGGCAGGATGAATAATACCCCGCCCCAGCAGTGTGGCCCACATGCGGTTCACAAAGGCTCTTGCCAGCAGGGGATTGTCCTGCGTGGCGGCATCGGCAAAGGCGGCGCGGCGCGAATATTTCGGCACGCGCACCTTGGCAGTTGCATCCACATATTTGTCATCGGCATCCTGTTCCTTGCCGTCTCCGGCGGGCCAGGTTTCCGGGAGGGTTTTGCCCGTGAGCAGCGTGACCAGCGCGGGCTGGGATTCTTTTTTCAAATTGGTGAAATTGATGAATCCGCCCACCGCCGATTCGCCCACGGATTTGGTGCCCTCGATATTTTTTCCACGGTTAAACGCCGCGACCAAGCCCCAGTAGTGGGCCTGCTTGATCTCGCGCGCGAGGGGATGATCATGGCACTGCGCGCAGTCGATTTTCGTGCCATAAACAATCGGAGCCACGGCCTCGGCGATGCCCTGATGCGCATCCTTCCGCTCATAGAGAAACCAGGAAGCCCCAATGTTCTCGGGGTCATCCGGGCGGCCTGTCAGCAGATCGCGGACTGTTTCATTCCATGGCCGATTTTTTCGAAAGGCATTTTCGAGAAACGACCACCATCCATTTTGTTTGCGACGATCCTCCTGCCCGTCACGCTTGGTGCGCCCCATCAGAAAGACATCCCACAGCTCCCGCATGCGCACGGGATATTCCTCCGACGTGAGCAATCGATCCACCAGCGTTTCACGTTTCGAGTCCGGAGGCATGGCGGTAAATTCCTCCGTTTCCTGACGCGTTGGGATCCGGCCGACTAGGTCCAGGTAAACGCGCCGGCACCAGGTGCGTTCGTCCACCTGCGGTGCCGGGGTCACACAACGATGCGCCCAGCCCTCGGCGATCAGGGTATCGATGGCCCGGGTTACGGAGGGAAATTCCCGTCGCGGTGGAGGGATCGGTGCAGCGTCCGTTGGCACCACCGTCATCGCAGCGATCCATTCGCGGACGCTGGCGCGTTCGGCATCGGAAAGCTGTTTCTTCGGCGGCATGTGCGGGTCGGCCTCTGCGGCCAAATGGAGATAGATTTTACTCTCCTCCGGCTTGCCGGGCACGAGCACGGCTCCGTCATCGTTTCCCTTCAGGACCGCAGCAGGAGTGTCCAACTCCAGGCCACCCTTCTGTTCCAGAGGACCATGGCATTTGGTGCATTGGACGTCGAAGAGCGGTTGGATTTTGGTGGACCACAACAGCGCCGGATCCTGGCCCCAGGAGGTGGAGACAAGCAGTACCGGCAGCAGAATCCTTAAACGCATTCAGTGCGGTTAAACAGACAATTTCCAGCCGTCACGATACTTCGGCGTCAACCACTGGTTGGCCTCGGCATCATTGGAAAAGGCCATTTTATCATTATCCCACATCAGCTTGGTGCCGGTGCGACGAATCGCAATCATGCCCAGCAGGCCGATTTCACTGAGCGTGCCACCGTATTCAAAGCTGGAGCCGGCCGGGCGGTTTTCGCGGATGGCATTGAGCCAGTCGTTCTGATGGTGGCCACCGGGAATGCGCGGGATCTTTTGATCGGGCATCTTGTAATCCTTCATGGCCGCCTCAGGGATTAGGCGGCAACCGCCACCGCCGTGCGAACCATGCATGATCTTGCCCTTGTCACCAATGACCACGGCTCCGATGCCCACAACCTTGCGGTTTTCCTTGGTGAGTTCCTCGGGCTGCGGGATTCCGAAGTCTCCGTCATGCCAGATGAGTTTAATCGGGCCGCGCTCTCCCTTGGCGGGAAATTCGTAGGTAATCTTTGCTCCCTGCGGGTAGTATTCGACGTGTTTGACCGGATCATAATCCTTTGTTTCGGCCACCACGGAGGTGGGCATGCCCAGATCCAGCGCCCAGAAGGCGGGGTCGAGAACGTGGCAGATCCAGTCGCCGATGCAGCCACTGCCATAGGCGGAAAATCCGCGCCAGTTGAACGGCAGATACGCAGGGTGAAAGGCACGCGCCGCTGTCGGCCCCTGCCAGAGGTCCCAATCGAGTTCCTTGGGCACGTCGGGCTTCTCGTTCTGATGCTTTTGCTGGTCGCGAATCTGGCAGTAAACTTCACGAAAGGCATCGCACCCGGCATGAACCTCCGAGACCTTGCCGATGGCTCCGGACTGCACCATTTCCACAAACTGGCGGATGCTGTCGGAAGAGTGCCCCTGGTTGCCCACCTGCGTGATGACCTTCTTGTCCAGCGCCGCCTTGCGCATGGCTCGGACTTCGGCCACCGAGTGGGCGAGCGGCTTCTCGCAGTAAACATGTTTGCCATGACCGATCGCCGCGAGCGACGCCACCGCGTGGGTGTGGTCCGGCGTGCCGACGAGCACAGCATCAAAATCGTTCGACATTTCATCGAACATCTTCCGGAAATCCTTGAATCTTTTGGCTTTGGGGAACCGGTTGAAGTTATCCGCCGCGCGACGCTCATCCACATCGCACAGGGCCACGATGTCCTCGCCCGCCATGGCACCGAGGTCCGCCCCTCCCTGACCACCACAGCCAATCACTGCCAGCCGGACCTTGTTGGAAGGAGTCTTCGCATCGCCTTGGGCACGCACGACATGGGCGGGGACAAATTGAAATCCGAAGGCGGTGGTTGCGGAGGCGGAAATAAAGGATCGGCGTTTCATAATGGTGTGAATGAGAGTGAGAAAAAGTCTTTAATAATTAACGGCATCGTATCTTGCAATTTCGGACTCCTTAGTCAACGACCACCGCCGCCGCGTTGCCGTGGCGAAACGGGATCACTCATTGCGCTCCAAGCCCGCTGATTTCAGCTGAAATTCCCCCGTTGCACATTACGACCACACTGGCAAAGTTCGCGCAAAGTTCCGCCCTTCCCCATGCCCATTCTTTATTGCCGCTGTGCTTACGCGCAAGTCATCCCCGCTGAAACCAAGGACGGTGTCCTCGCCAGACTCTGCGAGTCCGGCCAGCCTTTCACGGGCGTGGCCGACCTCTGTGAAATGTCCGCCCGGCGCGATCCCCGTCTCGCCGAACTTGCGCAACAGGCAGGATGGAAAATCGCCGCCTGCCATGCCCGCGCGGTCCGCTGGTTGTTCCACGCTGCCGATGCCCCGCTCCCCGACGATGCCGCGATCGTCAATCTCCGCGAACTCGACGTGGAGGCCGCCACCGCCGCCCTGCTAGACTCCCCCACCACCCCGCCATGATCAACGAAGCCACCACCTTTCACGTTGTCCTCTATGAGGGAACCGATGCGACTCCCATCCCGGCCAGCCGCAAGACCGCCCTCATGCAATCCCTGCTGGAAAATGGCTACAGCGTTTCCTCGGTCGTGACCGACTCCCTGCCACATACGCCCCACACCCTGGCCGTCGTGGGAAATTTTGCTGCCACTGCGAATCCGCGCTTTGCAGGCCTCGCCCAGCAACCGCTGGCGGATTTCTCAGACGATCAGGTCATCGCCAAAATGGAAACCCTGCGCGCCGAGCGCCCCATGAACCAGCCCGGCCAGTGGAAACCTTGGTTTCCCGTCATCGACTACAGCCGCTGCACCAACTGCATGCAGTGCCTGAGTTTCTGCCTCTTCGATGTCTATGGCGTCAGCAAGGAAGGTAAAATCCAGGTCCAGAACAACGACAACTGCAAGACCAACTGCCCCGCCTGCTCCCGCGTCTGCCCGGAAGTCGCCATCATGTTCCCCAAATACGCCAGCGGCCCCATCAATGGCGAACCCGTCAGTGAAGCCGACGTCAAACGCGAGTCCATGAAAGTGGACATCTCCGCCCTGCTCGGCGGCGACATCTACTCCCGCCTCCGCGAACGCAGCGATGCCGCCAAATCACGTTTCTCCAAGGAACGCGACGCCAGTAAGGCCCTCGCCGAGCGCAAAAAATGCCTCACCAAACTCGTCACCGACGGCTTCATCCCCGCAGATGTCCTCGCCAGCCTCCCCTCCCCCGAGGAAATCCAACGCCGCGCCGAAGCCGCCGCCGCCAAAGCCCAGGCCGCCCTGCAATAGCGCCCTCTCCCGCCTCGCCCGCCCGCGAAAGCCTCGCCCCCGCCTTGATGCGGCTGATCTTTTTCCGCGACACCCGGCATTTCCGCGATAGGGCCTACATGATCGGGCGGAGTTTACAGGTCTTCGGCTAGTTCATCGGCGACGTTGCAAATGCGTTCGCGAAGGGAATCTTTCTCATGGAGAAATTGCTCAGCCGCCGCTTTGGCCCGCTGGGCGAGCGAACGGGCTTCGTCACGTTTATCCTGGGCCATTTGGGCGATGATGAGCATGTAGGCGGAGTTCAGGGTATCATGATTTCCAAAGGTGAAGGCGGCTTCTTGTTCGGCGAGCTTGATGCGCTCGATGGTTTCGCACTCGGCGTATTGTTTGCGATCAAAATAGTCGATGGAAAGCACGGACCAAGCAAAGCGGGACTCCGGGGCATTGATGCCAACCGTGCGGTCTCTGGCTTCAGCCACGAGCCTGATCAACTGCGCACCTTCTTCGCCACGCCCTTGGCGGCGCAGAATCTTGGCCAGGGCCATTTGGCTCAAGAGCGTTTCGGGATGGTCTGGGCCAAGCAACCGTTGCTCGATCTCGAAGACCTCCTTGCGCAACTGATCGGCCTCCGGCCATTTTTCCTCCGTGCAGGAAAGCTCTTGTCCGAGTTCAAATTCGGCCAGGAGAGTCTCCGGATGTTCTTTGCCGAGGAGGCGCTCCTTCGTCTGATAAACCATGCGGTAGTTCTCTTCAGATTCGGTCCATTGCTTCAAGTATTTCTGAGTATAAGCCAGCACGGTCCGGGTGCGTAGAAGGATGGGGTGGTCGGAGGGCGGTGGCTGGCGTGATGCGGCGGCCTCGAGCACGGCGGTGAGCATGGTGGCGGCATCTGATTCTTGATCCATGAGCACCAGCAGACGGGCGATGGCCGTCCGCACTCTGGCCCACTCGATGAAATCCCGCGCTGGGTCGGTGAGGCTCGCCGCTTGCTGATAGTGCTCCAGGCTTTGGGGGTAGAGGCGTCGTCCCCCGCTCCATCTCCACGAGGCGGCAATTCCAGCGAGTTCCAAGGCTTCGATCTGCTGTTTGGTCGCCCGGTCCGGCAGCTGCGCGGCTTGCGCTTGGGCGGCGAGGGCGGCACGCTCGGCATCCTGAAATTTCCTGACCACCAAGTTAGCCTGCGCTCGTTCCATCTCACTCGTCCCCGTAGTCTTTAGCCAAGCTGCGGCGAGGTCCGGCAGAGCGCCTGCGGAGGAGCCATGGGCCAGCCCCAAGTCCTCATCAAGCAACATCGCGGCACGGCTGAAATAGATGGATTCATGGCTCGCGGAAGCAATCTCGGAGACTTTGGCCAGCATGGCAGAGAAATGATGCAGCGCGTCTGCATGCGGCGTGGGCGGCACGGGGGCTGGAATGGTTATTCGACCCAACCCTTCAGACAGGTGCGCCCGCCAGAAATAGCCCCCAAGCAATAAGCAGAGGATGAGGACGAGGATACTGAGACGCAAGGATGAACCGCTCGGTGTTGTCATAAGAGGAAAGAGAACTTCCCACCGTGTCAGGGATTACGGATCAATTCCACCGCATTTATCATGCGATTTGAACAAAACGGATGCAGGCATACGGCAAGTATGGCATCTGTCTAGTCCTCGGTGCTTCCTGCCTGAATAAGTTGCCTTCCCTTAATTCTCAAAGGTGGGGTGAGGATGTGCCCGAGCCGGGCATGGGGGATCCAGCATCAACGTGACGGCCTTTTCCAGCACAACAAAGCCCTGCGGAATGTGGAACTTCGCATTGGACAATCACCTCCGATTGCGGAGCCGATCTGACGAAGGGCTCGGAATCCCGGCGGAGATGTTGTTGCGGGAAATGCGAGCCTGAGCCTGCCTTCCGCTGGGCTCACCACCTTTGCCGCTGACGGTTGGCGATTCCGCACGATTGAGGCGAGGGCCGGCCCACGGACTTTGGGAATCCTTTCTGTTTCCATTGAAAATTGCCTCAATCCTTTGGCCTGTCAGGCCATTTGACAGAACGCGGCCCGCGAATTACAACCGGGTCATGACACGCTCCTTCACCCTCCGGCTCGCCCTCGCCACCGTGCTCACCTGCGGCACGCTCCACCTCCGGGCTAAAACCACCACTGCTGAGTCGGAATCCAAGGATGCGGCGGCGGAATCCACGGCGGATCCGACTGAGGACGAGATCCGTGCGAAGCAGCAGGAAATGATCGAGGCGATCGGCTGGACCCGCTCGGGCAAATTTAAAATTGGCGGCAATGCGGAAATGGAAATTCCGGACGGCCTGCAGATCACCAACGGCACCGGTGCCAGCAAAGTGCTGCGTCTCTTCGGCAATCCTCCCTCCGGTCATGATCTGGCACTGATCGGCGCGCCCGACCTTACCTGGTGGGCGACGTTTAAATTCGTTGGCGAAGGCTATGTGAAGGATGATGACAAGGACAAGATCGACGCGGAGGAACTGCTGAAGGCCCACCGTGAAAATCAGGACCAGGGAAATGCTGAACGCAAAAAGATGGGGCTTGAGGAACTTTCCATCAACGGCTGGGCGGTGCCCCCGTATTACAATGAACAGTCCAAAGCGGTCGAGTTTGGCCTGCGCGTGGGACGCAAGGGCGATCCCAGCGCTGGTGAAAGCGTGAACTACAACACCAAGATTCTGGGTCGGCGCGGATGGATGGACGTCGATCTGGTCTGCGGTCCCGAGGAATTGGACAGCTCTCTCGCCGCCCTGCGGAGCGCGCTGAAGGGCTTCACTTACACTTCCGGGGAGACGTATGCGGAATATAAGAAGGGCGACAAGGTATCCGAATACGGCGTGGCGGCGCTGCTGGGAGCAGGCACGCTGGCCGTGGCGGCAAAGACGGGATTGCTTGCCAAGTTGTGGAAGCCCATTGCCATCGGCTTTTTAGCCCTGGCCGGGGCAATAAAAAAGGGCTGGGACAAAATCAGAGGGCGTGGCAACGCGTAATCACCTCCCATCATGACCGACC
>CALQSQ010000138.1 GCA_943333275.1 Akkermansia muciniphila | reverse complement strand
TCCATAAGCCGACGCTCGCCACCACCTCTCCAGTGGCCGCTCCTGTTATCACGGGAAATCTTGATGTGCTCGATGCCCGGGCCGTCTTTCTGACTCCGGATACCCTGGCCAACTTTTCAACGGTGCGGGCCTCCGCGGTCAGCACCCCCACCTATACGGTTCCTCTGGTGAATCCCTTCCAGACGCGCGATCCCTATTCCAACAGCGTCATTTTGCCCAGTAATTTTCCCAGCATGCTGACCACAACCGGTTCCGTCGGCGCCGGAAATAACCTTGATACCCAGCACTACCTCAACGTCGTGGATTCCGCTCAAAATCCGAGCAATTCCTTCCGCGAAAAAATCAAGACCGGCAGTTACGTGACCGTCCCCACCACGGCAGATTTCAACCAGTCGGGCGTGAATTTTGTCTCCTCCACCGGCGTGCTGACGCTCGATCTCTCGAACATGGCGCTGCCGGGGGTGATCGCCCAGAATAATGTCAGCCAGATAGTGTTCACCGGTCAGACGAGTTCGGCGGAGGAGGCGCTCGCAGACATCTATTCCAGCGTGGGGGTCTGCTACGTGGAGGATGCGGCTGTGAGCACTCGCACGCTCACCTCCGTTGTCTGCAAGAATGGCGCCAACAAGCGGCGGCTGATTCTCGGCATGAAAAAGATCCCCAACACCACCCTGCCCCAGGTTCCTGGCTCCCCAGTGGTGATAAGTTTCCCGCAGTCCAACCTCTCGCCAGTATGGCGTCTCCTGCTGGTGGCTGAGAATACCCCGCTGACCTTCTCCAACTCCGGTGGTGCCGGAACCATTACCCTCAAGGGGGGGATACAAACCGACGGCAACATCACCTCCACTTCCGGCGCGGGAAACGCCGTGAAGCTCATCTCGGAAACTGACCCACGCCGCCTCAGCCGTCTGGCTCCCCGCCATGCGTGGGTGGAGACCTACCTCGACTTTACCAATGGCTCCCTCTAATCGCACCCCGCAGCGTTCGACGCGTCGTCTCCGTGGATACACCCTCGTGGAAGTCCTGGTGGCCTCCAGCATTCTGGCCATGGGTGTGTCTGCGGCCTGTGTCCTGAGCCTGGCCATGGTGACCCAGGAGGAAATGACCCACCGCGTGGAACGTGCCACCAGCCTCCACGAGAATGCCGCCAGACTTTTCCAGTTGGGACTCCCTCCGGACGATATTTCCGGGACCAACGGCATCCTGCCGGCCAACGACGACCTCACCCTCAGCTACAGTTCCGGCATGAGCACCGTTCCAGGGGTGGGGGACTTGCTGGCACAGACCATCACGGCGACCATTTTTACCACGCCTGCCGACTCGACACTGCCTTCCACGGCGCGTGGGTGGACGGCCGGGGCCCGCCGATCGGATTCCACCCAGGCCAGACCTACCCGGACCCAGGTGCTCACCGTCTATCGAACCATCATTCCCTGACTTTACCGTTCCCAACCTGTTTCTGCCATGTTAAAAAAAGTTATCCTCACCAACGTCAACACCAAGCGCTCCACCGAAGTGCTCGTTGATACCGATACTGATGACAAGGCCGTCATCGGCTCCGGTCGCGCGCCCAACGAAATGGCCAAGGTCACCTCCATCGAGGGGGTGGATGAATCCATCCACCGGCTGAGCATTGCCAAACCATCCATGGACGACCGCGTGGCGCTCTTTGCGGGGGTGGCCCGATGTCTTGAGCGCAACATTTCCACGATCAAGAGTTTTGAACTTCAGGCCAACCGTTTGAAATCGCCGCGCTATCGCGGGGTGGTGGCGGATATTTCGACCCAGATTTCCCAGGGGGAAAAAGTCTCCGATGCCATGACCCGCCATGCCGAATTGTTTGGCGATGCCATGCTGGCGCTGGTGCGCGCGGGTGAGGAAGCCGGTCAGTTGCCGGAGGTCTGTAGCCGGATTGCCAAGGGCCAGAAAAAGACGCTGCGCATCATCAAAAAACTGAAGAGCGGAATGATTTATCCCGGCATTGTTCTCTTCATTGGTGTCGTCGTGATCATTGTCATGAGCTACACCCTCGTGCCTTCGGTCTCTCAGCTCTATGGTCAGTTCAAAGCCGAACTGCCCTGGGCGACCAAGGGCATGATGGCCATTTCAAATATCCTCATCCACAAACCCTGGGTGTTGATCTTTCCGATTGCGGGCATTTTTATGCTGCTGAAAAATTGGGGGAAAATCATGCGGATTCCCTCCGTTCAGCGGGCCATGATCAAAATCCCCGTGCTGGGACCCATCGTCCGCAAGAGTGCCGCAGCGGTGAGTTTCCGTTGTCTGGCCATGCTGCTCGAGGCAAACGTGCGCGTCTCCACCGCCCTGCGCATCACCGGCGAGTCGTCGCCCAACGTGGTTTACAGTGAATTCTTTGATGCCGTCCGTCAGCATACCGAGGATGGTCTGGCCCTGCCTGAGTCCTTTCTTCTGGAATCCCACCGCCTCGGTGCCGAGGGCCGTTCCATTGCCGGCCTCATGGAAATTTCCAGCGAGACGGGCTCGTCCACGGACATGTTGGATGAAGTTGCCAACGATTATGAGGACGACCTCGATACCATCGGCAATCAGATCGATAAGATCATCGAGCCCTTCACGATCGTAATTCTGGGGATCATGGTCGGATTCCTCATCTACGCCATCTACAGCCCCATCTTCAATCTCGGCAAAGTCGTGCTCCCACAATCCAAGTCCGCCGCCAAGTAATCGGGTGCCGGCATGAACGCCGCGGCCAGTGATCGCTGGTTTCCGCTGCGAGGGGGTGAAATCTCCCCTGCCAGTCCGGATTTTCCGGTGCTCGGCAGGAAATCGTCAGGAGATGGCATTTTAGGCGTGATCTTTTGCTGGAAATTTTCTAGGGTGTGTTTCGTTAGCACCTAAAAGGATGATGAGCCCCCTACAAAAAAACAAACGCTGGCCGGGTGTGATGGCGTGCTTGTGCCTATGGATGGCAAGTCCCTCGCTGCGTGCCACCCCCTCCGTTGCCCGCCAGTGGAATGAGGAGATCCTCAGCGCGATCCGGCTCAACGTTCCCAATCCTCCCGGACATGCGCGCAACCTCTTCCACCTTGCCGTCGCCATGTACAATGCCTGGGCGGCCTATGACACCATCGCCGTCGGCTATATTTACAACGAAAAAATCTCCCCCCTGCCCACGGATGCCAATCAACTGCAGGCGGACCGGGAAAAGGCGATCAGTTTTGCAGCTTACCGGGTGTTGCGATCCCGCTTTGGTCTGGTGGATCCCAATGTTCCGGGCGGTTCGGGAAATGCCATTTCGGTTGCGAGCTTCGATGCCAAGATCACGTCATCCTATGGAAGCGGCGCTGACCTTGATGGACAGGCGGCGGTGACGGCGGGGACCACGCCCATGGAACTCGGGCGGCGCATCGGGCAGGCCATCCTGACCTGGGGCGCGGGGGATGGGTTTCCGGTGCCCGTGAAGGACAACAATGGAAATGTGGTGCCCTCGACGAATACTGTCACCAACCAGTCCAATCGCGATTACCCACAAGCCTACAACACTTCCATTAATCCCAATCTGGCCACCAGCCTCGCGCTCAGCGTGCTGGGAACCAACATGAGCAACGTTTCCAACATGCCGCTGGGCTTTGGAATTCCCTCCGGCACCAATCCCAATTTCTGGCAACCCCTCGACCTGGCCACGAGTGTCACTCAAAATGGACTGCCCATCCCGGGCGGCCCGCAGGGGTTTGTGGGTGTCCAATCCCTCGGCACCACGCCTTTCAGTCTCTCGCGGACAGACCCCAACAAGCCGTGGCTTGATCCCTTCGGCGGCCCCTCCCGCCTGAGTGTTCCCGGTGTGCCCAGTCCGACCGATGCCAGTTACAAAAGCGGGGCGCTGGCCGTGATCCGAGCCAGCAGTCAGCTCAACGATCCCCAGGTGATCAACATCTGTCCAGGAGCCATCGGCAACAACGCCCTGGGCGGCGATTCCGGGACCGGGTATCCGCTGAATCCTGTGACCAATCAGCCCTTTCCAGCCAACAACGTTTCGCGGGGCGACTACGCGCGGGTGCTGGCTGAGTTTTGGGCGGATGGACCCAACTCAGAAACCCCGCCCGGCCATTGGCACGTGCTGGCCAATGAAGTGACCGATCATCCGTTGACGGTGAAAAAGATTCGCGGCGTGGGTCCCACGTTGAGTGATCTGGAGTGGGATGTGAAAATGTACTTCGCCGTCTCCGCCGCCACGCATGATGCCGCCTGCGCTGCCTGGTCCCTCAAGCGCTACTATTCCGGCCCGCGTCCGATCACCATGATCCGCTATATGGGCAGCCTCGGACAATCCACCAATCCGGCTGGCTCAGCCTACAACGCCAGGGGACTTCCGTTGGAATTGGATGTGGTGGAGGTCATCACTCCGGCGACGACCGGAACCTTTGGAAAACACTACACCATCTGGGACGTCAGCACCGGCTCGGTGAAATTCGGAGTGAATTACATCAACAAGATCGCGGTTCGCTCTTGGCCCGGCGAGGATCCGGACAATTCGCCAGCTCCCGGCGTCGCAACCCATCAGAGCCCGGTGCGATGGATGCTCGCCAAGGACTGGCTCCCTTTTCAGCGCAAATTTTTCAATACCCCCGCCTTTCCAGGATATGTCTCGGGTCACAGTTCCTTTTCAAGGGCCGCTGCGGAAGTGCTGACGCTGCTGACCGGAAGCAATTATTTCCCGGGTGGCTTCCACCATCACACCATTGCAGCCAACTCGTTGCAAATTGATCTCGGCCCCAGTGCTCCTGTCGATCTTCAGTGGTGCACGTATTACGATGCGGCGGACCAGGCCGGGCAGTCGCGCCGCTGGGGCGGGATTCATCCGAGCGAGGATGATTATCATGGCCGCATCATCGGATCCTATGCCGGCACCTCCGCCTTCACTCTGGCGGAGAAATATTGGACGGGCACCATTGAAAATGAAATCATCGCCGCCACCATCGTCTTTCTCACTCCCACCAGCGTGAAGGTCAGCTGGAATGCCACGCGGGGCATGTATCACCGGGTGCAGACATCCACAGACTTGTCCAGCCCATGGACCAATGCCACCGCCTCCACCATCGCCTACAACACGCAGGGATCATTCACCGATACCAATGCCGTGCCCGGCAGGAAATTTTACCGCATCCAACGGTCACTGGCGCCGCTCCCCTGAGTCCTTCCTTCAGCGTTTCTGCCAGGCCCGGATGTAGTCGATTTCATACACGGAGGGCAGCGTATTTTTGTCGGGAAGCCCGAACCAGGTCTCCATGATTTCGGTATCGAACAACAAATGCAGCGTCTGCCGCCAGTGCATGTTCTCCACCCGGCGGATCAATTTTCCGTCCACATACCATCGCAGATTGTCCACATCCCACTCCAGGGCATAGAGGTGGAAGTCCTGCTCCGGGGCGGCTGGCAGCACAAAAGATTCTGGCACGGAGATTTCCTTAATGACTCCCGGCGCATGAAAGACATGCGCACCCGTATGGATTTTCCCGGCTTCCTTCGAGCCTCCGGCGCACATTTCAAACACGTCGATTTCCGTGCAGATTTCCGGGGTGTTGTTGAAAAACCAAAACGAGCTGGAACCCTTGCTGTTCATGATTTTTGCGCGGATCTCAAAGTAGCCGTAGCGGACCCGGTTGCGGCTGGTGAGGCATGCGCAGGTGAAATCATGGTATCCCTTCGGGGCGTTGGGAGGATTTTCGGCCTTGATGCACAACTGCAGCTTTCCATCCTGAACCGTGACGTTTTGATCCAC
Organism: Akkermansia muciniphila; assembly: GCA_943333275.1. GTDB lineage: Bacteria > Verrucomicrobiota > Verrucomicrobiia > Verrucomicrobiales > V1-33 > JAGNEJ01. Next base: position 6,998 of record CALQSQ010000138.1, on the reverse strand, counting down.
AAACAATCCGGGCTCCCGGCCCAGCCAGTTGGGATTGCCCCGCTGCCACTTTTGCAAATCCAAATCCTTCCCCTCGAATTCATCCGTGAATTCCCGAATCGGGGTCCATTTGGCACCTGGCGGGGGATCGGCCTGTGACCGGAGACCGAGGGCCTGCAGGAGGAGGAGGGCGCTGACGAAAATCGAGGGCGTTCGGATCATCGCGCAGCTTTTTTTCGCAGGCCGCGGTAGGCGAAGGTCAGGCGCATGGCCCCCCAGAGAAAGAGGATGCCGGCGAGCGCGAAGCCGCCCCAGCGCAGGGGCTCCCCGAGGACTCGTTCGATGAATCCGGGCGCGCCGTTGGTGCCAAGGAGTTCATCCTTGCTGGCGAGGAAGGCGGTGACAGCGGCGGCGGTCAGCAGGGTCTTGGGATGTTTCTCCAGAAAAGTCAGAACCTTCGCCGTGTTGGTTTTCATGGCGGCGAGCAGGCTGGAGCGTTGCGCGATCGGCAGCGCGGCGATTTCGGACGCACTGCGGGCGAGTTGCAGTGCGGCGTCATCGCTGAGTTTGGCGAGCGTCTCCGCGCCCTCCTTGCCGAGTGTTTTGACTATGTCCGCACCCACACCCGGGTGGCGGGCGGCGGCCTCCAGCGCTTCCTGACCGGTTTCGGAAATGAGTTTCTGCATCGCCACCGGTTCATGAGCAATGGCCCGCAGTCCGTTTTCCATGAGTTCCTTGGGAAGTTTTTCCACGGCTGGCACGACGATGTGAGGCGCACCCTTGGCGGCTTGCAGGGCGACGATGCCGAACTTGGCGGCCTGGTCGGAAAGGGATTTCACCAGCGCCTCGCCGCCTTCTTTTTCGGCCTGCTGCAGAAGTTCCCGGACAGCCACCTCGCCGCCGAGTTCGGTGAGTTCACGGGTGGCGGTGGTGGTGCCGCGTTTGGCGAGTTGTTCCATGACTTCCAGTGCCGCACGTCCGGCAGCACCCGCCTGGGCGTGGACGGCAGAGGGGACACCGAGCAGCGCGAGCGCGCAGAGAGGGAGGAGATGTTGGATTTTCATGGGACGGATGGGTTGGAGTTGGCGGTGGCGATTAAAGTTTAAGCGATGCCTGGGTGGCCTTTTCGTAGGCGGCGGCGCAGGTTTCGATTTGCTGGGTGAGGACTTTTTTCAGGCCACCATCACCTTCCAGCAGGCTGGCCTTGGTGTTGTCGAGAAAGCCATGGCATTGTTTCGCGACCTTTTCCTCAAATTCATCCGTCATCCACCAATCCACGAGTGCACCGACGAGAAATCCTCCGGCCAGTCCGATGACTGTTCCCACTCCCGGGGCAATGGCGCTGCCGCCCGTGGCACCCGCCGCTGCGGCTCCACCTGCGGCGCCGCCGGCCACGGCAGCCGAGGAGGCCAGGCGAACGGCGAGTTCGGCGATGATGGTGCGGACAATCTGACGGACCGCTTCCTCCGCGACGATGCCCGAGGTTATGCTGCCCACGCCGACGCCCAGGCTTTGCTGGGGCATGGTCTTCAGCAGTGCGGAAAGTTTATCGCCGAAGTCGGCCTTAAATTCAGCCAGTTCCAGGTCCTTCACTTTCACCGGCAGGTTGGCGGCGACGAGTTTCGTTTGCAGGCTGGCCAGCATTTGATTGCGATTGGCTTCGAGATCGAAATTGAACTGCTTCATGATTTCGATCAGGTCCTTTTCCAGCGCGACATCAGACATGACGTGCTTGGAAAATTTATCCTTGATGAGTTCCTGGGTCCACGTGTGCTGCTCCTTTTGCTCGGCAGTTTCGACGGCCTTGCGGTACAGGATTTTCGTTCGCGTGCCCCAGCCGGTGAGGTCGCTGGCAAACTTTGGCACGCCTTCTGCATAACGCTTGAAGGTCGCATCCAGGGAATTCAAAACCGTGGCGATGGAGGCCAGGTCCTGACCGCGTGTTTTCGCCAGCAGGGGACGGGCATCCTCATCGAAAAATTTGTTCAGTTTCGCCGTCAATTCCGCACGTTCCGCAGCACTGGTATCCACGACAGGAGCGACGGTCGCGGGGGTGGCCATATTCCAGACGCGGTAAAACAATCCCCCGGCGGCGATCATGAGCAGGGCACCTCCGAGCACGCCCTTGCGCGCTCCGGCAGTTTTGACAGATGTGGGATCGGTTGGGGTGGGGGATTCCATGGTGCGGGTTGGTCTGGACCTTGCAGGACTAGACCTATCACATTTTCCAGAAGGAATCAACTCTCCGGCCTCCGCATTATGTTATGAAAATTGCCCAGTTCGGAGGAGCACCAGGGTGCACGCCTCGACCCAGGGAATGGCGGCTGCGGTCAGCGCGGCTTGGAGCGCGGGGGATTCGGTGCCGGGATTGAAAATGACCCGGCGAGGGTTGAGTTGGAGAATCTCGGGAATCATTTTTTCCAGGCGATCAGGGCCGAGATAAAGTGTCAGGGTATCGATGGGTTCGGGGACCTTGCCCAGACTGGAGCGGACCGGAATGCCCAGGATTTCCGTCAGGGAGGGATGGACGGGGATGACCCGGTGGCCGTGCTCCGTGAGAATTTGCAGGGCCAGAAAGGAATAGCGTTCGGGCTGGTTGCTGGCACCGAGCACAACGACGGTTTGAGGTGATGCGGACATGGCGTGCGATGCGTTGTTTAAATCATTTCCTCCTTGCGAGCCAGCAGCCAGAGCAGGTCACTGAGGCGGTTGAGATAAGCGGGAAGGATGGGATTGGGGCAGGCGTCCCCGAGGGATAAAACGGCGCGTTCGGACCGGCGGCAAATGGCCCGCGCCATTTCCAGGTGGGCACCGGCGGGCGATCCATTGCTGCCGGGGAGGACCCAGTCGGTGAGGGGCGGGAGCGATTGTTCGAGGTCCGCGGCTTCGTTCGTCAACTGCTCCAACTGGCTTTCCCCAAGATTGGCAAAGCCATCCTTCAAGTAGCGAGCGTAATCCTCGGCGCTGACGGCCACCAGCCCCATCACGGCGATCAATTCGCGCTGGACTCTCGGCAGGATACTAAGCGTGATGGCTTCGTGTGCCTGAAGCCGTGCCAGGCCGAGCGCGCTGGTGAGTTCGTCCACGGCTCCCAGCGCTTCCATGCGGGGATGGGTCTTGGGGACGCGTTTGCCGTAGAGCAAATCGGTGGTTCCGGTATCGCCGCGTTTGGTGGTGATGGACATGATGATTTGATGATGGAAGGATCTGGAGTAATTACGAGCGCGATGTTGATATCGGAAATATTTTATTCCCTGCAAGGCGAGGGGTCTCTTACCGGGGTCCCCTCCGTCTTTGTGCGCACCTCTGGCTGCAATCTTCGCTGCCACTGGTGCGATACTCCGTATGCCTCATGGAATCCGGAGGGTCGCAAAATGCTGCCAGAGGAAATCCTTGCCGAAGCGGCCAAATTTCCCGCCTGCCATGTCGTGCTCACCGGTGGGGAGCCAATGATTGCGCCGGGGATTGAGGCTCTCGCGGCGCTGTTCAGGAAAGCTGGCTGGCACATTACGATTGAAACGGCGGGCACGATCGCCCCAAATGGCATCGCCTGCGATCTAGCCTCCCTCAGCCCAAAACTGGCCAACTCAACCCCTGCGGAGGGGGCGCTGGCCGAGGCCTGGCGGAGGCGCCATGAACAGACGCGGTGGCAGCCGGAGGTCGTGAGGATTTGGCTTCGCGATTATGCCTACCAACTCAAATTTGTCGTGACATCGCCGGAGGATCTGTCGGAGATCGAATCAATGATCGCGGAACTGGATGTCACCATTCCTCCTTCCCTCATCCTGCTGATGCCGGAGGGGCGGGAGGTCTCCGCGACACACGGAAGGGATGCCTGGCTGGTGGAGGCCTGCAAGGCGCATGGCTATCGATACTGCCGGCGATTGCACATCGATTTGTTTGGCAATCGCCGGGGGACTTAGCCCGGCACTTTAAACGAAGTATGAAAAGCAAAACGCCGCGCAGAAGGGGACTTCTGCGCGGCGTTTGCGATGGGTGAATGATCGTGGTTACGAACCCGGGACGATGACCTGGTCACCGGCCTGGAGTTCCGGGTTGTTAGCCTGGGTGACTCTGCGGAGGTCATAGTCCTTCTCGCTCTTGCCTCGAAGGAGCTTAACCTTCCTCATATTGGCAAATTCGGTAGGCCCTCCAGCGCGGTTGATGGCAGCGAAGAGGTTGATGCCGGGACGGTAGGGAACTTCAGCAGGACTCCGCACCTCGCCGCCCACGGAGATGACCATTTCTGCAGTCGCTACTCCAAGGCTAACCGTCACGGCAGGATGGGTGTAAATTTCGGCAGCCTTATATAGGGCCACGATTTTGTCTTGCAATTCCGTAGCCGTCATGCCGGCTGCTGTAATGGCCTTGTCCAAGTAGGGAAGCCTGAAGGTGCCGTCGCTTGAAAGGGTGTAATTGGAACTAACCTGGGCTGTGTCCTCGGCCGGAACTCCAGCAAGTCGGAGCGTAAAGGTATGTCCGGGGCCGATGCGTGATTCTTGGGCATTAATACAGCAGGTGCTGAGTGCCAGCAGCAACAGAATGAGGTTTTTCAGGGATTTCATGGTGTTCTTTGGGTGGGCGGGTTTTTATAGATCGATTTTAATACTCTTCGTCCTCGCCGCTGAGGGGGGCGGAGGTGGGCTGGGAGGGGGCGGAGGCGGCGGATTTTTCGCGCGATGGCCGGGACTTGGGTTTGCTCTCGGCGGAGGTGGGCGAGTAATAGGTGTAGTAGCTGGTGTAGTATTGGTATTGGCTGTCGCTGCGGACGTCCACGTTGTTGAGGACGACGCCGAGGACGTTGCCACCGACGTTTTCCACCGCCTGCTTCACGCGCATGAGCATGTTGCGGGGGAGCTTGCGGTGCTGGATCACGATGATGGTGAGGTCCACTTCGGAAGCGAGCACGGAGGCGTCCGAGACGCCGAGGATGGGCGGGGAGTCGATGAGGACGAGGTCGAAACGATTCTTCAGGTCCTGGATCAATTCGGACATGCGCCGGGAGTTGAGAATCCCGGCGGCATCGGCGGGGAGAATGCCGGAGGGCATGAAGTAGAGGTTGTCGATGGGTGTCTGGAGGATGACGTCCTCAAGTTGCAATGCGGTGGTGAGGTAGTTGGTGAGACCGACCGAGTTGTTGATGTCGAAAAAGGTGTGGAGCTTGGGACGGCGCAAGTCACCGTCGATCATCAGCGTATTGTAACCGCCCTGGGCGCAGATGTAGGCGAGATTTACCAGGGTGGTGGATTTGCCTTCACCGGCACCACCGGAAACGATGGTGATGGCATTGGCATCAGCGCTTTTTCGATTGAACTCAATATTCGTTCGAAGAATCCGGTAGGCTTCGGCATCGGGAGAGAGACCGCTCTGTTTGTGCAGCACGCCCACGTCCTTGGGAATCACGGCGAGCACCGGCACTCCCAGGTAGCGCTCCACGTCGTCGAGAGTCTTGACGCTGGTATCCATGTATTCCAGGAAGAACGAAAGAACGATGCCGAGCACCAAGCCTATGCCTGCGCCGACGGCGAGGAGCAGCTGGGTGTTGGGGCGGACAACTTCATTGCTCTGGACGGCATTTTCATGCCGGACGACGGGCATCATGGGCATTTCAAGATCGACCTTCTGCTTGAGGATGTGTTCCTGCATTTGCTGGAGAAGGAGAAACTGTTGTTCGTATTCCTTCTTGGCCGTGAGGTATTCTGCGTGGCGGCCCTTGTCTCCGACGAGTTTCGCTTCGTTTTCCTTGGTGCTATCCTCGAGAGCTTTGAGAGAGGCCTTGGCGATATCAATACGGGTTTGGATGGTGTCCTTAAAGGACTCCACGGCCTGGGTCAGTTGCTTGCCCATGTTTTCAACCTGCCCACGGGCAGCGATGACGCGCGGGTGCTTGTCTCCGAGACCGCCATCCTTGAGGAAGCCAACCTCCAATTGCATGGTCCGGAATTTGGGAAGTGTCTCCTTGATGCTCATGCCTTCGATATTGAGCGTTCCCGCGTATTCGATGAGTCTGTCCTGGTCCTTGATGGCGAGGAGGGCGTTGAGTTGAAGTTCCAAGTTTGAAACCTCGCGACGGAAATCTTCCTGGTGCTGGCGGGCTTGGATATAGGTTGTTTGGTCGGAGTTGGAAACTGAGTTCTCAGCGCCGATCCAGCCACTCATCCCGCTGAAATCGATGATCCCGAATTGCTTCATGAGGCGGATCATTTCAATCCGCTTGGAGTCCACCTGCTTGCGCTGGTCATCGAGTTCCATGGCGAGCATGTTGATGGCGCTCTCGCTGCGGCCCTTTTCGGTCTCCTTGCGGCGGTCCTCGTAGGCGTCCGCGACGGCGTTGGCCAACTCGGCGGCTTCGTCGGGTTTTGGGCTGTAAACTTCGATGGCAATGATGTCCGTGCCCCGTTCCTCGGAGGTCTCCACCATGCCGGTGAGCTTGGCGATGGCGGTATTTTCATCGGTGCCGAGGTTCCATTTTTTGGCCAGTCCAAGTTTGCGGACGACCCGCAGCATGGTTTCGCGGGCGGTGATGATCTTGAATTCTGTCTCAAGCCAGTTGCCACTGCCGCCCATGAAATCCTTGCCAAAGACGGTGCCTTTGGAGTCGTGCTGAACCTGAAGCCTGACGCGCCCGATGTGCTTTTTCTCCAGCAGGCTGATGATGATCATGGCGGAGAGACAGACGAGCAGGAAGGTCAGCAGAATCGTGCCCCAACGGTTGCGGATTACCTGCCAGTAATCCAACGCGTGCATTTTGCTTTCGGTAAGTTGTTCTCTCATGGGGGTGGAATGGGTCTTGGGTTTTTGGAGGAGGTAAAATCAACAGCCAGCGCATGGCCTTGTTAAAAGACAATCCGTGCGCTGGGTTGTTCAAAGATTTTCGGGCGGGCGATCGGGAGGGCGGGTTGCTTGGGGGTGTGAGTATAGAATCGCTCTTTGTAGGCACGACGCAAGTCCAGATTCTGGCATGGGGCGGTAAAAGGTTGGGGGGGGGCGCGATGATTGCAGGAGGGGGTGGAATCTTT
>CALQSQ010000137.1 GCA_943333275.1 Akkermansia muciniphila | reverse complement strand
GTGAAAAAACCGAAGTCCACGGCATTTGAGAAGGATGAAGTGCTCCAGGCGCGGATGGTGTTCGCGCAGCAGGTGCAGAAGGCTGGCGAGTCTGAGTTGGGGCTTCTGTTGAAACGGGCGCAGGAATTGACAGACCCGCTGGAGCGGGCGCAGCGCTCCCATCTGGTGGCGCTGCAGTTTGCGGAGGTGAGCGCCGAGGCGAGTGCGACGAAATTTATCACCGAGGATCCGGAAGTGGCTGTGGGCATCATGCAAGGCTGGGCCGCGAAGGATGGGAGCACGGCGCTGCGGTGGGCGATGGATCTGAAGAAATTTGACCAACGGATGCTGGCTCTGGACACGCTGATGCCGGCGATGGCGGCATCGAATCCGGAAGGCCTGATGGAGTTCATCAGTCAGATGAAGGATCGCGCGCTGGCTACTCCGGAGAACTACCGTTCCATCTTCTCCGCCATGACGCTGAAGGATCCGGCCAAGGCGGTGAGCCAGATTCCCGGCATCAAAATTCCCGCGCTGCGCGAACAAGCCTGCTCCGGTGCCGCTGAAGCGTGGGCAAGGCTGGATGCCCCGGCCGCTTTGGCGTGGGCCAAGAGTCTGACCGCGCCAAATGAACGGGCCAATGCGCTGCAATCGGCTGTCCGGGTGATGGCGGAGACCGACCCGCGCGCGGCCATGTCCGCCCTGGACCAGCTGGATCCCGGAATCTTTCCAGTGGGAGAGAAACCCCATGCGGTCATCGCGGCAAGTCTGGCGATGCTTGATCTCAAGGAATCCATCAAATGGGTGAAGTCGCTGGAGGTTGGAAAACATGATGTGGAATCGATTCTCACAGAATCCGTCCTGGGAGCCCTGCCGGAAATCACGGCCACGAGTCTGGTCGATTTGTATCAGGGCGTGGACGTGGCGAAGCAAGATTCAGATTTCGCTGACACCGTCAATGTGGGCCGTGGGCTGCAGTCGGTTTTGCTGCAATGGAGGCCGTCGGACCTTGGTGCGGCCTTGCAGGAGGCGGGCCAGTTGCCTTCCAGCGAAGCGCGGCAGAGTGTCATCAACTATCTGAGCTGGCGACTGGCCGGTGAGCACCCTGATCAAGCCCTCGCCGCCGCAGCCACGGCACCTGCTGCGGTGCAGGAGCGTCTGGCCAGACACCTGGCCACCACCGCAGCCTCCCGGGGACAGATGACCACGCTGATGCAGGCGCTGGAACTCACGAAGGACCCGACGCGGAAGTTGGAATTATCGCGCGAGGCGGCGGTAAATTTAAGCAAACATCACCCCGAACAAGCCGCGGCCTTTCTGGAGCAACTGCCCGTCGAAGCGCAGCCTGCCGCTGCCGCCAAAATGATTCCCTCGCTGGTGGCGCGCGACCCGCAATCGGCCCTGGCACTGGCGGAGAAGCTGCCGGAGGAGGCTCGCGCGACCCATGCCAATTTGGTATCGCATGCCTGGGCCAAGGAGGATCCCCAGGCATCGCTGCGCTGGACAGGCACCCTGCCGGCCGGCCCGCAGCGTGATGCGGCGGCATCCGGGGTTGTTTCCGCGCTTTATGCGAAGGAGCCACGCACGGCGTATCCTCTGGCCAAGGAAATTTCCGACAAGGAAACGCGCGTGCATCAGCTTCAGGCTGTCTTTGGATCGTGGATGTTTAGCGATGCCGGAGCCGCACAACTCGCCATCGCCTCATCGGGACTGCCGCCCGATGAACTGGCCGCCGCGCTCACTCCCCCGCCGGATGGCCATCCGAACCCCGCAGCGCGTGACCGCGATCTGGGCACCGACGATGAGGAAGCCACGCCAGAGGAACCCACTCCCCCCACCAAATGAAATCTTTTCTCGTCTCTGCCACCATCGCCGCCATTCTCGGCTTGCTCGCCAGCCGTTTTTTCACCCCGCCACCGGACAAGGTGGAAAAGGTGGTGGAAACCACGCCCGAACCTCCCAAGCCCGTGGCCCCAATCATCGCGGCCGCACCGCTGACGGAAGCCCAGACTTCGCGAACCGCACCGGAAACCGTCGCAAAACGCCAGAATATTTTATCGCTGATCGCGGCCGCCGGAACGGAGGCGGAGATCAAGGGCCTGCTGCGGGATTTTGCCGGGGACGCGGCGGCTGAGGAATCGCTCATTTCCCACTGGACCCAACTGGACCCGCAGGCCTGCCTGAAGTGGATTCGCGACCAGCGTTACGAGGTCAACGACCCCAAATTTCACATGCTCCGCAGCCTCTTCCGCACGTGGGCGTCGTCCGACCCCGCCTCCGCCTGGGAAGCGGTGACCAGGGATCGCGCCCGCCCCGGATTCAACGATGCGGTTTTTGAAGTCATCGAAACCGCCATGCAGCGGAGTGTCGCCGACGGGGCGAAGTTTCTCGCACAGCTGCCGGATTTTCCTACGATGTATTTCTTTCCCAAAAACCTCTGGCTCACCGATCCCGCCAGCCTCGTCACCGCCTGTGTGCCCGAGGGACGCACGCCCGACAAGAGTCTGGTGAACGCCCTGCAGGAACCGCTCACCGCCTGGAGCACCAAGGATCCCGCCGCCGTGCTGGCCTGGCTGGAATCGCTCCCCCCAGCATCCGCCCAACCACTGCTCGCCTATGCCATGGCGGGACTTGGAAAACACAATCCCGAGGCCGCCGCCAATCTCATCAGCCAGATCCCCTCCACCGCTGTGCGCGAAAATGCCGCCGAGGCCCTCGTCCGCAGTTGGACTCAGAAAGACCCCGCCGCCGCCCTGCAGTATGCCGTCAGCCAACTCGGCCCGCATCGCAAAGCCGCCCTCACTGAAATCACGCGCGATCTCGCCCACCAGGGAACTCCCGCAATTCAGGCCACCCTAACCGACATCACCAATGCGGAGAGCCGACGCGTCCTCCTGCCGATCCTCGCCGGGGCCTGGCTGGACGAGGATCCCACGCTGGCCTCGCAGTGGCTCTCCACTCTGCCTTCCGGTCCGGAACGCACGGATGCGCTGTCGGCGCTCGCGAATCGCTGGGCCAACAACGACTCCCTCTCGGCGCTCAGTTTCCTCAGCAAGGATCCGGACCCGACGCTTTCGGACCTTTATCAGAAATCGATCTTCCGGGCTATCAATCTCAATCCCACCGAAGCCATGCCACTCATCCTCTCCCAGCCCGCCGACCGCGTGCTGCCCGGGATCCAGGCCGCCTACAATGTCATGTCCACGGAATACCAGGTGGAGGACGCCACCGCCCTCCTGAACACCCTGCCCAAACCCGAATACCAGATCGCCGCCGTGCGCAGTTTCATGGAACCCTTCGCCACCGGCATGCGCGTTTTCGACGCCGGTCTGGAATGGGCCGCCAGTCTCCCACCCGGTCCCCTGCGCGACACCGCGCGCGACACCCTGCTGAAAAGCACCCAACTCACCCCCAAGGAACGCGCCAAAGTCACGAAGGCATTCCAGTAAAATGCCCGCCCACCTTGTTCGCCCGACCTGTTTTCCAACTACGGTAGAAGCAAAAATCATCATTTTATTTCTCAAACTAATGGACAAACGTCCCGGCATTCAGTAAACCGCCTTCTCCCTCAATCATAATTCGCTTAGAATCACTATACCCCATGGCAAAGTTTGAATACATCGCAATGAACGCCAAAGGCGAGGAGACGGCTGGAGCTGTCGACGCCGCCTCCGAGCAGGACGCCTACGCCAAATTGCGCACGATGCAGCTCTATCCCACCCAGGTGGCTCCCGAAGGGCAGATGTCCTCCAAGGTCAAGGCCGCCAAAAAGGCCGCTGGCAAATCCACCAAAACCAAGGGCAAATCCGTTTCCACCCGTGGCGGCGGCAAGGTCAAGGGAAAGGGACTCATGATTTTCACCCGCCAGCTGGCCACCCTGATTGATTCCGGCCTGCCGTTGCTGCGCGGGCTCACCGTGCTCGGCAATCAGGAACCCCATCCCACGCTCCGCCGCACCGTCAATCACCTCGCCGATTCCGTGCAGACCGGCTCCACGTTCTCCGAGTCCCTCGGACAGCACCCAAAAATTTTCAACAAGCTCTATGTCAACATGGTGAAAGCCGGGGAACTCGGCGGGGTGCTCGAACTCGTGCTCAACCGTTTAGCCGAATACCAGGAAAAGGCGCAAAAACTCAAGAACAAGATCGTCTCCGCGATGGTCTACCCGGTGATCGTTATTTTCATCGCCCTGGGCATCATGGTGTTCCTGCTCACCTACATCGTTCCCAAGTTCACCGCCATTTTCCGGGAAATGCTTGGCGATACGGAAATGCCTGCCATGACGCAGATGGTCATGGATGCCAGTGAGTTCGTGAAGAGTTACTGGTGGGCCATGCTCGGCGGTGCTTTCCTCATCAGCGTGCTCTACAAGCTCTACGCCGGCACCAAGGCGGGACGCCGCGTCGTCGACCGCATCAAGCTGAAACTCCCCCTCTTCGGCCCCGTTCTGCTGAAAAGCTCCATCGCCCGTTTCAGCCGGACGCTCGGAACGCTCGTCACCAGCGGTGTCCCCATTCTCCAAGCCTTGAACATTACCCGTGACACCGCAGGCAATACCGTCGTCTCGGATGCCATCGGCAACGTGCACGATGCCGTCAAGGAAGGCGAATCCATGGTCGCCCCTCTCGAATCCTCCAAAGTCTTTCCCCCGATGGTCATCAGCATGGTGGAAGTCGGTGAAGAAACCGGTCAGTTACCGGAAATGTTGCTGAAGATCGCCGACGTTTATGACGACGAAGTGGATAACTCGGTGACTGCGCTCACCTCGTTGCTTGAGCCCATCATGATCTGTGTGCTCGCCGTCATCGTCGCGGTCATCGTGCTCGCGCTCTTCCAGCCGCTGATCACGATTATTACCCGCTTCCAACCGGGCGCCTAGGCCGAGAAAAAAGCCCCGGCGAAAGATCGCTGATTGACATTACATCGTAAATACAATATTTTACGAGCAGATTCATCCTGCCTCCAACCCCAACCTATCTGTCCCGCTATGAAACTCTCCACCTCCCCCACGCGTGCCGGTCAGCAGGGCTTCACCCTTATTGAAGTCCTAACCGTCGTCTCCATCATCGCGATCCTCGCAGTTCTCACCATTTCCGGCATTCAGAGTGCGCAGGTCCGCGCGAAAACCTCCGACACCCAGGCCCGCATCAAGTTTCTCGATGACTGTCTGACCCGATTCCAGAAGGACAATGGCGAATACCCCACTCCGGCCAATCCCAACGCCTCGGTCTCGCTCTTCCATGAAAACTGGACTTCCGGCGGAGCCGCCTGCCTCTATCAGGCCATCACCGGTGATGGAACGGATCAAATCATGGGATACAAGCCCCGGAACGGCACCACCGCCGGTGCCTCAACCGGTGAACTGGGCTCGTCCGGCGAGGAAATCTACGTCAAGGAAATGTCCGGCTCCACCAAGACATGGTTCAAAAACGTCAACAACTCCTGGATCGCACTGGACGGCTTCGGGCTGCCCTTCCAATATGTCCCTCGCGACCTTCGTCAGAAGGAGAACAAGCTGCACAATGAGACCTACGATCTCTGGAGTTACGGCAACCTCAAGGCTCCCTCCACCGACGACAAGGAAAAGGAACGTCAGTGGATCACCAACTGGAAGCACTGATCGCAGGGCTGATTTCGTCCCCATCGCTCAGGCAAATCCTTTGTCCCGCGGCCTCTGGTTTGCGTCAGAAGCGAAAAAGATTGAACGTTTGCGTCTAATTTGCCACAAACAGTCGACACGTTGCGCTGTTTGTGCTCCATTGTTGGCCACCGACCGCAGTTTGATCAGTTTAATATGCCCATGAGAAATCGTGACGTCCTGCGCTACCGCCGTCCCCCTGTCGCACCCGAGGAGGCTGGCCCTTCCGTATTGACGATCCTCATCGGCATCAACTGCCTCGCCTTTTTCCTGCGGCTGCTCTTCGCGATCCCCGTCGGCGAGGACATCGCACCGCCCGGATTTATCAGCCACCAGCAGTTGCAGCAGGGCAGCTGGTGGACGGTCTTCACGCATTTGTTTGTGCATCGGGACATCGTGCACCTTGGTTCGAATCTCGTGCTGCTCTGGATGGTCGGACGTTCCGTCCTGAACAAACTCGGCCCCATGAATTTCACCTACCTGTATTTCCTGGGAGGCTGGACCGGCACCGCCCTGGAACTCTTCGCCGGTGTGCAGCGCGCGGACGCGCAGATCATTGGGGCTTCGGGCTCTGTATTTGCCGTGCTCACCGCCTTCGCCGTTCTCCATCCCGACTATTCACTCACAGAGCGATTCCGGCGCTGGATCGGCTTCCGACTCCGGGCGCGCACCGTCATCTTTTGCACCCTCTTTGCCGAATGCCTGCTCTCGGGTCTGCAATATCTGCCGCAGGCGGCGGGTCTGTTCACAGGGATTGCCACCAGCCATTTGTGTCACGTCGGCGGTGGATTTTTTGGATTGCTCTTTGCGCTGCACGCGCAGCCGCTCCCCTCCCTTTCGCCTCACCCGCGGCGCCGTCCGGTTAATTTCCACAACGAATTCGCAAGCGATGAAGACCTCCATCCCTACGTCCCCGCGCATCAGCCACTGCGGGCCCGCGAGGAGGATGAAGATGAAATTCTGACCTTTCAACCCAGCCATCCCGAACCGATTTCTGATCAGGAATTCATCCAGCTCAATGTAAATCCGATTCTCGAAAAACTTCACGACCACGGATTGGCCAGTCTCACTCCCGACGAGCGCAAGACCCTGCACGAGGCGGCGCAAAGGTTGGGGAAATAGTCTTTCACCGCGTTTTCGGTAAGACGTCTACTGACAAACTACTAGCCGCCCATGGACAAGCCGGTAGGTTGACCGAGCTTTGGTTCCCCTCAACATGCCCACCCCATTGTCGCCCAAAAAGACCGCCCAAAAAAACAATGTCAGCCAGGATGATGCCAATTCCGCGGACTCTGTGCCGACCAAAAATCCCGTCAGAAAGACCACCCCGCGCGTCCGCAAATCCCCGCCTCCTCGTCCGGAAGACACTCCCCTCCTCTTGAAGGAATCGGAAATTCCCAGTCCTCCGAACCCTCAGCCCGTTGTCACCGTGAACGCCAGTGAAGCCACGACAGCTGAAATTCCGGCAGCAGTTCCTCCCATCGCGACCTTTCCTCTGACAGAACAACTCAGCCGAAAAGCGGCCTGGGTGGGCATCGGCATCCTGGGCCTCACCGCCGTGGGATCGGCACTTTTTTCGAACCTCACCGTAGGCAAACAACTTCCATCGGGCATGCGTCAGCAGGTGCTGGAACTGGCCAGATCCGCCGCAGCCGCCACGCAACTGGCATCACCCGCCGAGGCCCTGGCTGCCGAACAGCAAATTTACCAATCCTACCGGACGATTACCGATGGTGGAGGGGCGGACGCCCAGCGCGCTGAAATCCTGCAGAGTCTGGCGGAACTTGCCTTGCAGCGGGGCGATGCCCCCCGCTCGCTGGCCGCCGCCCACGCCGCACGTGCCTACGCGGAACTCGCCGGACCACCACGCCTCGCGGCCCAAGCCGCCCTTTGCCAGGCCGAAGGCTATTGTCTCGCGGGGCACATCGACGACCTCGCCGTGCCCGCCTCCCGCGATGCCGCTCACCTCGTTGCCAGTCTCCCCGCCGACCCGCCAGCGCCCGGCCTCAAATTTCGCCTCGCGCTCATCGCTGCCAGGGTGCATGCCCACCAGGCCGTCGCCGCCCAGCAGGAGGAGGATCGCATGCAGCGCCAACTCACCCTCGCCCGCCTCAAGGGCCGCAGCCTGACGCTCTCCGAACAACTGCGCAGCGAAATGAATGGCGAGTATCAAAGGCGCGAGAAACTCCAGGCGGAGGCCGCCGCCACCAATGATCCGGATAAAATGGCCCAGGCATCGAACGAAAAAGACGCCTACGATGCCAACTTCTCCGCCCAATTGAAGGATCGCGAGGAATTAATCAGAAAGGAAACCGCCGAGGCCATGAAGCCGCGTCCGGACATCGGCGAGCGCCTCGCTGCCGCCATCGCCGAATGGCGTCAGATTGTTGAATCCTCCGCCGCGTTCGGTAGTGCCGAAAAAAATCTCGCCAGCCTCGGACTCGCCAGCGCCCTCCTGGCCCAGGGCAACCCCGCCGAAGCAGAAGCCACCCTGCAGCCCAGCCTCCAGGAACCCGCCGCCAATCCCTTTCTCCAAGCCGAAACTCAGCTCCTGCTGAGTCAGTGCGCTGCGCAAAAATTTCCCACGTTGGCCGGCGATGCCTCCAAGCCCATTGCCGAATCCGGCCTGTCTCTGGCCACCAAGGCCCTGGAAATCCTTGGCACGCTGCCCGCGGGTGCACGCAACCTTGCCCTCACTTCCCGCGCTCAGTTTCTCGCCGCCGATTTCCAATCCTTCCTCGGCCACACCGACATCGCCCAGACCTTGCGCACCACCGCCAGCAAAGCCGAGGAGGAGGCCGCCAGGGATAACGGCTGGCAGGAAATCCTCCGACAGTCTCGACTCACGCTCGAGGATGCCCGCCGGCAACTGCTCGCAACCGGCTCGCCTCCTGCCAATGACCAATTTCAGCTCGCCCAGACCGCCGATCTCGCCCTGCGCTTCTGGCATGGAAGTTTCCTCAGCGCCGCTCCGCCCGCCGCCAAGGCCGACGCCATGGCCACCACCCAGTTGATCGTCAGCACCGACCTCGATCGTTTTCCCTGGCATCCCCTGCTGGACAGTCCCGATCTGCTTCCCTAGCGCTTCCGCAGGCACCTCCGCCATGCGAAAAAGATTCCCGCCAGAATCAGAACGATGCTGGAGGAAATCACCCCAACCTTCCAACCGTTCATGCGGGGCGGTGGCATGGGCAACGTGATGGTGTCCCCGGCGATCATCGCATACTTTTTCTGCGCCGCGCCCGTGCCTCCCACCGGCATGGTCCAGAGTATGACATCGTGCGGATTGCCCCTCGGAATGCCAAGCTCCAGATTGGGTCCCGTCACCGACTCCTCCAGATAACCCGTCAGCAACTCATGAGGCGCTCCCCCTGGAGCAGGGGGGATTTGCACCGGGCAGGTGGGATCGATGTCCCTAGTGCGTGCAAAGCGAATGCCCTGCAAATTCCCCACCAGTCGCGATTCCCCCTGGCTGTGGATCGTCAGAATATTGGCAATGACGACCTCAGCAGCTTTCACGTCGGCAATCAGGGGATTGGCCGTGAAATCCGCGGATATTTCCATCAGCACCCGCCCGTCATTGGTGGGTGTCACCTTGGCGAGGAGAAACTGCAGTCCATGCGCATCGGCGCGACCGGCGAGCAGGCCAAGCACCGCCCACGGCAACCACCGTAGGATGCTCACTTCTTATTCCAGCGGAGCACGCGGCCGAATTGATTCCATTCGCACTCCAGAATGTTGCCCTTGGCATCGAACGTGATGCCGTGCGGGGATGTAACCACTCCCTCGCGCCAATCCTTGGGTTCCACGCCGGGGGTGTTGGTCTGGCCGGGCGTGTCATTGACGCCGAGACTGGCGACCTGCTTGCCTTCCTTGTCCCAGACGCTCACGCGGCCGGCGATCTCCGCCACGCAGACCAGATCCCCGTTGAAGGATGCCGAACTTGGGCGGCGCAGATCCTTGTCGACGATCACCCCAATGAGGTTTCCATCCAGATCAAGATGGAGCATGCGGTTGTTGCCACGGTCACACAGCAGCAGACGCTGGGGGGTGAACCGCGTATCGATGAAAATTTTGTGGCAGTTGGAAAGTTTCAACGGATCGCCTTTGCCACCAAAGGTCTTCTTGATTTTGCCCGCCTTGTCGAATTGGAAAATCCAATCCGCCCCGTAGCCATCGACCACATAAATGTCGCCATTGTCAGCGACGGTGACATTCGTCAGCGCCAGCGCCCCATTCTTGTCGGCGGGAAACGCATCCTTCTCGATCGTCAGGACCACCGTGCCATCGAGCTTCATTTTCAGCACTTTGCTCTGACCCAGCACGGCGGCATAAATCCATTCACCCTCCGCATCCTTCTTGATGCAGAATCCGTGCAGGCTCCCCGGCGTGCCGGCCACGTAGCGGAGGAATTTGCCATCCGGCCCGTAGACCTGCAGCCCGCCATCCTTCTGGCCCTCGACGCTCAGATAAATGTTTCCGGCGGAATCCACGGCGATCTCCCCGTGGCCATTGCCAACGGTCTGTGAACCAGTTGGAGGAGTGATGAAGTTGGGCGCAAACTCATACGCCACGTCGGCACGGGCGGAAGTTGCAACAAAGGCGAACGCGGCAAGTGAAAGCAGGAATTTAGTCATGGGCGATGAGTAGGAGAAACTCCCTCATTTGCAAAGCATAATCTTCACCCGCTGGTGCGGTCAGAATCAGGCCCCTTCTGGGAAGCACCGGACCCCTGCGGCCGCGACAGAAACCAGCTTCTCCAGTCCCCCCCTCCGACCAACACCGCCCTTGCTTGCCCCGCACGCATCCCCGGCTTGTGCCCAAGCTTCAAAAAATGAAAAGCAATCCTCGACACCAGCAAACCCAATGGCCGTAATGAGATGCTGTCGGCACAACCTTGCTCACAGCCGACCACGCAGCCCCACCTATTCCAACCCATGCCCCTCCCTTCTCCCATCGCACACCTCGTCTGCGCCCTGCTCCTGGCCGTTTCCACCGCGCCGCTGACGGCCCAGGTCGATTATTCAGGGGGCCAGCCGTGGAGCGAACGGGCGGATTCCGGGCCGGATGCGGAAGTGCCGGGATGGTTTTACAATCTTGGGCTCACCGGCCTGCGGGCCGAACTGGTGGCGGATGCCCCCAAGGCGCTGCTGGTGCGCTACGTCTTCCCCAAATCTCCCGCCAGCGGCCTCATTAACGTCAGCGACAAAATCATCGGCGCCGCCGGCAAGCTCTTCCAGCATGAACATCGCAATGGTTATGGAATGGAAATCTTTGGCGGCGACGGTCCGATCTCGGAGCTGGCGAATGCCCTGGAGGCCTGTCAGGGAACCTCCGGGAGACTCACCCTCATGGTGCAGCGCGAGGGAAAAACGATCAGCGTCGAACTCAACATAGACCGGAAATACGGCAGCTATGCCCCCACCTTTCCCTCCCAGTGCCCCAAGTCGGAAACGATCCTCAAGGAGTTGCTCGACTACGTTTCCAAGCAGCAAGACGACGAAGGCTCGTTCGGCGATCCGGTGCACAACACCTTCTCCGCCCTCGCCCTCCTCGGCAGTGGCGACAAACAATACCTCCCAGCCATTGAGCGCAACCTGCGCTACCTCCGCAAGGCCATCCAGGTCTCCAAGGAGGATCGGAAATATGGACTCATGAACTGGACCTACACCGGCGCAGCCATCGTGCTCAGCGAGTATTACCTCGCCACCAACGATGCCAAGGTGCTGCCGGAGTTGCAGAAAATCCACGACCTGCTCTCGGCTGGCCAATACATGAAAATGTCGCAGATCAATCCCAAATCGAAACTCTCGCACCCGGACGACTACCCCAAGGGCCCCAGGGACGCCCACGGCGGCTGGGGCCACAACCCTGGCTTCGAAGGTTACGGCCCCATCGCCATGATCACCGCCCAGGGCGCGCTGTCCTACTCCCTCATGCACCACTGCGGCATCAAAATCGACCGCGCCCGACTCGATGCCGCTTTCAAATTTCTCGACCGCGCCACCGCCGCCAACGGCTACGTCTGGTATGGAGACAAACTCGGCGGTGAGCCCGATGACTGGGCGGACATGGGCCGGACCGGAGCCGCCGGCATCGCCAATTTCCTCTGCCCCTACCCCGATGCCGAACACCGCCAGCGCGCCCTCCTCCATTCCAAAGTCATCGGCCAGCATCCGCAAAGTTTCCCCGACACCCACGGCTCACCCCCCATGGGCATGGCTTACGCCGCCCTCACCGCCCATCTCGATCCCGCCAATTTCCGCAAACTGATGGATGCCAACTGCTGGTGGTTCACCATGGCCCAATGCACCGACGGAACCTTCTACTACCAGCCCAACCGCGACAACGCCGGCTACGGCGCCGACGCCCGAATGACCGCCTCCTCCATCGTCGCGTTCATCTACACCATCCCCAGGAAATCGCTCGCCCTCACCGGCAAGCCCCTCCCCCCGACCAAGTAAGCCCCTAGGGATCGCCGCAAAAAGGCGCAGAACGCCCCAAGTTCAGGCAGGGAACAAGTCCGCGATACGGAAATCCATTCCCGGAAACGACCTCAGATCAAAAGCACCCAAAGCCCGAAGCGTCGACATTCCTGTCGATGTTTAAAAACCCGCAAAACCTGACCCTCTCCATAGGAAATTGCAATTAACAAGGCCAGCGCGACCCGCAAATGTCATCCTTTGTATTTGCATTGTAAATTTTTGAATTTAATGGTGCTAGTCCATTTTATTTCCAAGATCCTTCCATGCCTCCATGAAACAATTGGCAAAATTTTTCCGCCAAGAGACCGCTTGCTGTCTTGTTTTTCTGACAACTTTGAATCTAAAGGCAGAATCCTTTGGCGATTTCAATTACCGCCTGGCTGAGGATGGCACGATTGAAATTACAAGCTACCCTTACGATCAGTCCGGGGAAACAATCATTCCCGCGACCATCGACGGGCTGCCAGTCACCGCCATCGGACCCAGAGCATTCTACCTCTGCCGAGGTCTCAGCGGCATTTCAATCCCCCCAAGCGTTGAAACCATTGGTGAGGAGGCTTTCGGCTACTGCGATAACCTGACGGAGATAATCGTTCCGTCCAGTGTCAGGTGCATTGGAGACAGGGCTTTTAGCAATTGCATGAGCCTTCACTCCATTTCGGTGGAATTGGAGAACCCTCATTTTG